>CAZLGJ010000025.1:0-16249 GCA_964559075.1 uncultured Glaciecola sp. | reverse complement strand
GGGCGATGGCATTGACGGTAATATCGCGCCGCCCGTTCTCTCTTGCTAGGGCACGAGTAAGTCCTTCTAAGCCAGCTTTTGACGCGGAGTAGGCCGCAAGGCCAGTATATCCTCTACTGCCAATAATGGAACTGATGTTAATAATACGCCCGCCTTGAGCGCCTGCCCCTTGTGGCACGCGATACAGCTGGCGTAAAAATGCCCGTGCCATATACAAACTGCCGTTGAGGTTAATATCGATCATGCGCTCTGACTCAACGTGAGGGAAGGTCGCCAAAATACCTTCAGTAGCAATTCCAGCGTTATTGATTAACCCCCACAGCTGGGTATCAGAAAAGTGCGTCACCGCGTCCTGCACAAATTTATCCACGGCCTCGCCATCGCTCACATCGACACTGCACCACAGCGCCTGCGGATATTGGGCGAGTAGTGCATCAAGCGCCTCTGCGCGGTGGCGCGAGCACATCGATACCGCATAGCCGGCTTGTAATAATGCGGTGGCAAAGGCCAGTCCTAACCCTTGGCTAGCGCCGGTGACAATCACGTGTTTTAAGAGCATATACGCACCTTTTTTTGATTTTCATTGAGGCTTAGCTGTGACACCCATTCACAAAACCGCGGCTGGTTGGTCTTAGGCAGAGCAGCTTGCCACTGTGTGAATGCTGCTTGAGCTGCTTCAAGTCTGTTTGGCTTTGCGACGATTTGTACATGCAGCATGTTGCCAATCAGCGGGTTGGGTTTGGCATAAATGCGCGCATCGGCAATGTCGGGTAAGGCAATGAGCGAGCGTTCAATGCTTTCCAAATCGACTTTGACCCCTGCCACATTCACGGTATGGCAATCGCGACCGGCAAATAGCACGCGCTTTTGTTGAACGACCACTTTATCGCCGGTAGAAATAACGGTTTCACCGTGCGTTAGCGTCAATTCATCATTGACCACCGAGAGCTGCCAACCAGCAAAGGTTTTTGATAACCAGTGTTGTGGAAAGCCTGCTTGTCGGTCTTTGACCGAAAATATCACGCCAGATTCACTGGTGGCATAAATATGTCGGATGTGACCGTCTGGAAATGTCTCACCAGCCAAATCCAGTACATCTTGCTCGGCAATTTCGCCACCAAAGGTGATTTCTTGTAATGGCGGCAATGCCTGCCAGCAAAGCATTAAGCTTTTAAAACTCGACGGCGTAACACTCAAGGATGTGATCTGATGTGCCACAGATGTCTTTGCCAGCTGAGCCGGTGTATTGTCTAGCGCCACGGATAAACGATCACCGTTGACCAGTGCTTGTAGGAGCACCTGTATACCCGCAAACGATAGTGGATGATACGTCAGCAGCCAGTGCCGAGTGAACGTCGTGGGCTGTTGTTGTTTGGGTAAAATATGTGCCGCAGTCTGCCACACCAATTTGGGCGTGCCGGTAGTACCAGATGTCTCAAAGCCCACGGCAAATGCATTCGGAATATCATCGGCTAAAGTGACTTGTCCAGTCCGGTTGAGGCACACTGGCAGATTGGCTTGGGCGCAGCCCAACAAGCACTGAATGATGGCAACTATCGCAGATGCCTTGTCTCGCAAACTGGGGTAATCAATGACAACATGCGTTGGCGTCTTGTCAATAGAAGTGGCCTTGTCAATAAAGGATATGCCTGCGGTTTTCTCACAAAGCTCGGTCAATGAACACGAGTTTTCCTGCCAATCAGCCGCGCGAAATACTGGTTCTGCAATGTCATCATCAAGAACTAGTGTAAATGCGGGGTGCAGGGATAACGTCATAACCAGTTTAGTCTGCTGAGGATGCCGTTAGTGCGGCGGTATAAAGTTCAGCAAGCTCTGCGACTGAGTGAAACGTTACAAACCCGTCGCGAAAGGGATCCACGCCTAGCTGAATTTCCAGGGTGACCAGTAAGGTTGCCAAATCCAGCGAATCCATTGGCGTATCGCGCAAAAACTGGGTGTCGTCGTCCAGCGCAGGGCAGGCCATGCTCTTGGCCTCAATCAGGGCGCGAGTTTCGGTCAGGATAGTGTTTTTTACATTGTTTGATAAATGGTTTAATTCGATAGCTTCCATGGTGATTGTGTACCTTAATTTTATCCTGTCTAACGGTTATGCTTGCCCAAATGCTGATAAAATCTGTGCTAGCGGGTAATGTTGTTTTTGTTCGGCCCAGTCGCGCTTGAGAATTTCAAAAATATACACGTCGTGAAAGGCCCCATTTTTATATATGTGCTCGCGCAAGCAGCCCACTTCAGTGGATTTGTGCAGGCGCTGTAACTGCAGTACTTTTTTGTTCGGGGCTAACAGAAAGTTTTCAATCTTGTTCATGCCCAGCGCGTGAAATGCATAATTACAAATATAGGTATGCAAGGTCGCCGCGTATTTTAAGCGCGCCTGTTTCTCGTAAATATAAGAGCCGGTGCTGCAACGCTGGTGCTGTTGATTGATATCACTGAAACAGATAAAGCCAACGGGCTGCCCCGCGTCATGCACGACAAAGCCTTGATAGTCCTCGGCGCGTTGCATCGTCTCTATCCACGCGATCTGCTTGTCAACGTCATGATGCTCAAGATCGGTGTACATGAACTGGGTAATAAAAGGATCGGTACGCCATCTCAACAACATCTCAGCGTGCTTAGTTTGCATTGGGATAAAGCTCAGCGACATGCTCAATCGTCCTTAATTTGCCAAATGGCCGCCGTCGACCGGCAAACATACGGCATTGATCCACTTAGCTGCATCGCTTAACAAAAACGCCACGGCACTCGCCACATCTTCAGGCTCACCAATTCCCATTGGATGGCGCGCTTGTATTTGTGCAAATTGCTCTGCGGTCATGCTCGCTTGCGTTTGCGCTACCATATCGGTATTGATTAATGCAGGCGCCACGGCGTTGACGCGAATATTGTCGCGCAATAATTCCATGGCCATGCCCCGAGTTAACGACATCAGTCCAGCTTTGCTTGCACCATAAATTGTGTTGCCCGGTTGGCCAATCAAGCCAGCAATCGAGGCCACCATGACAATCGCACTTGCTCTGTTCTTATCCCGCTGCGCGCGAAAGCCGCGACACAATGCAAAGCCACTGGCCAAGTTAGTGTGCATAATACGGTCGAACTTGGCCAAATCAAACTGGCGCACGCTGTACGTTTCTTGTAATCCGGCGCAGTGCACTAGGCCATGTAGATGACCATGTGTTTTGGAAAGGGTTTTTAGCCACGCAGGGATCGCATCCACCTCGCCCAAATCAAACGGGCACACATAATGTGCATCGCGATTGACTAACTGTGCTTTGACTGAGGCAAGTTTAGTCTCATCGCGGCCAGAGAGCACGATAGTCGCGCCGAGCTCAGCGAGTAAAGTCGCAATGCTTTTGCCGATGCCGGCAGAGGCACCAGTGACTAGAATGGTGTGCTGGCTAAAATCTAACACAGTGACATAACAACCTAGGCGGCAGAAAGGTGGGCTTGCACTAAGCCAACTAAGTCATCAACTGTGGTAAGCTGCTCGAGCTGTTCGCCTTGGATCACGATATCAAACTGCTCATCTGCCATGGCAATCACGCTCAAAAATGCCAGTGAATCCCAATCGTCCAAATCGGCGAGGACTTCATCACCTTGCAAGGTGCCGGCTTCCAGTTCCAAAATCTCATCAATGGCGCACAAAAATTCGGTTTTATTCATAGGTCTGTCCTTAAGAATGCATGCATTTTTGCATGACTTGTTGGTTTATTTTGCTCAAATCAGGGTGTTGGTCAAGCAGTTCACAAATCTGCTCACCAGAAATACTCTGCCAGTCGCGACCGCTAGCTTCAATGGTCGCTTTAAGCTTGGCGATCATGGCAAAATCATCGTGCTCATCAACACACAATCGATAGTGTTGCCATGCTGGGGTCGTGCGCCTTACGCCATTGAGCGTAAAGCGTTTAGGCTGGTTATAAAAAAACGGCGTAACGTGTTCGCGCTCATGCATGTGCTCCGCTTCTTGGTGGGCAAGGGTCAGTGCGGCGAATGAAAATACTTCTACGTCTAGCCCGCGCGGCAAATGCCGTAAGTCTAAATAGGTATAATCGGCGCTGGCGTGTTGCTGGTGGGCGCGAATAGCGCAATCGACTAGCTCTGGACAAATAAAGGGGCAGTCAGAGGTGATCCGCACCACGAGATCCTGTTCTTTACAGCCATGCTCGAGAGCCGTTTGGTAATAGCGCCCCAACACATCGTGTTCACTGCCGCGCGAATACGGGATATCCAGTTCATGCAAATGGGCAATCAGGGGGGCATCTGTGATTTGGTCGGTCGTGGCAATAATATACTTATCGACAAGCTGTGCACGCGCAATGCGCGTGGCTTGAGTTGCTAATAAGCTGACATTATCAATACGTTGCAACACCTTTCCCGGTAACCGAGTCGAGCCCATGCGCGCTTGTGCGATACAGATGACCTTCATACTAGATATCCTTGGCCGGTTCACACGGCACATTGACGTGCTCAGGTGCAACTGCGGTACCAAAAGGAACATCACATTGAGCACGGCTACCGATTAACGCATCAAGATAGCGAGGGTGCACACCTAATCCAGGGCGCACCGAGCGAATATGTTCAGTTGTAATGGTGTCACCGGCGCGAATCGCTTTGGCCCAGTAGAGCGAGCGCCTAAACGCACGGCCACCGATTTCACTGGGTTTGATGCGGTAATCAACAGTGCCGATGGCGCGTTTGACGAGCTTTGCTTGCTCAGCCATGGTGGCAAATTCCGCCGGCTCTAACGAAAACGCTGCATCCACACCGCCGTCAGTACGGTCGATAATAAAGTGTTTTTCGATAATCGATGCGCCCAACGTCACGGCAATGGCCGCTGCGGTATTGTCTTTGGTGTGGTCGCTCAAACCCACGGGTAAGTGAAACTGTGCCTGTAAATCCGCAATCGTGGCCAGATGACAATCTTCCAGCGGGGTCGGGTAGCCAGAAATGCAATGTAAAATCGCCAGTTCTTGACAACCTGCTGTTTTTAACGCTGTCACGGCTTCGCTAATTTCGTCGAGCGTTGCCAGACCCGTTGACATGATCACCGGTTTGCCAGTGCGCGCTATTTTTTGTAACAGCGGAATGTCGGTGATTTCAAACGACGCGACTTTATAGGCTGGGCAATCAAGCTCGGTCAGCAAATCCACAGCAGAGTGGTCAAACGGTGATGAAAATAAGGTCATACCCAGCGCCTTGGCATGGGCAAACAGCGCCTCGTGCCATTCAAACGGCGTGTAGGCTTCGCTGTATAAATCATACAATGTACGACCGCCCCACAATCCGTCGCCAATCATAAACTCAGGTCCGTCATGATTGAGCGTGATGGTATCGGGGGTATAGCTTTGAATTTTTATTGCATCAGCGCCAGCTGCTTTGGCAGCGTCTATCATGGCAAGGGCGTTGTTTAACTCGCCGCGATGATTGCCAGACAGTTCGGCAATGATGTATGGAGGATGTTCAGCGCCAATCGGGCGTCCGTCAATGACAATGGTGTGCGGCCACTCATACGTTGTCTCAGTCATGGCTAAACTCCATATCGGTTCGCCAGCTTTGGTGAAAATGTGCAATGCGCGACTCACATGCGCCTAACCAACCTGGGGTATCAGTATGCTGCATGTTGCTTTGGCAGGTTTCTACCACAACGCGGTCTTCATCGAGCGTTTGTGTGTTAAATGTCGTGAAATTCTCGACAATGCTGTGGCGCACCTGCGCGTTTTGTTTAGCGGCTTTATCGGCGCGACACATGCGCAAGGAATAATGTAACTGACATTGGGTTGGACTCACTGGCTCATAGGTCTGTACCGACATGAGCGAGCCATCAGTAATGCCAATAGCCAGGTTGGGATAGATGAACAAATGAGTATACTCATCAAAATCAGTCACATGATCAAGCGATAAGAGTTTGCGCACGCCTTTCCACCATTTTTTTGGCGCAGCTTGCAAGGGACTGATCCCGGTATTGTGTTGACCTGCTGTGGACATATTGAAGCTGGGTTTAGCCAGCTTGGCAAAGCTCTCTGGGTGCACACCGTGCACGTGATAGACTTCTAGCACCGACTCAACTGCTAATTTCCAATTGCTCTGCCAAGGCAGAGTATCGGTATCTTCCACAGCGCCAAACCCTTCTGATAGGGTTTCAAGTAGCGAAAAATACGGCCCTAAATCATCTGCAAGCGATGTCGTGCTCGGTGTGATGCGTACAAAAACAAAATCCCCAGCTTGGGAGACCTCAAACGATTTAAGCGCGAGTGCTTCGCGAGTAGCGTCATCAAACTGAAAGTTTTGCTTGTCTTGTGGCACACTGCCTAGCTTGCCGTTAGCTCCGTAACTCCAGCAATGGTAGGGACAGCGCAAGGGGCGATTGCCATGTTTAACTGTTTGAATCGTCGCTTTGCGATGACTGCAGACATTGTGCAGGGCGTAAATGTGGCCTTGGATATTTTGCACCACCACAGGCGTCTTGCCGATTGTCGTGGTCACAAAATCATTGGGGCTTGCTAGCTGATCAGCAAAACACACAAACTGCCAGTGACGCGCAAACACGTCAGACAATTCACGTTCAAAAATGTCGGCATCACAATAGGATGATGGCATCAAAGACGGTGTGACTAGCATGGTTATCCTTTACTTTTATTATGCCCGTTATTGCTCTTGTTTATTGCGTAGGGCTTGCGCAATGGTCTGTGCGACACGCATCGCGCCGTCCCCGTCAATTAACTGACGAGCGATGGTACTTTTTTCTTCTAACTTCATTGGTAAGCAGGTATTGTGCCAATGGGTGTCAATGTAGTCATCGATCTTGTTGAGAATGATTTTATTTAAAGTGCGCGATGCAAGGCGCTTATCAGAGCCCGATTCAAAAAGCCCCGCTCTTAGATCCAACACCTCATGCCAAGCACCCGCATATCGACTGGCCAACACGGGCGCTTGGTTATCGACTGTGACTAGCGCTAAGGTCGGCACGCCCATCGCCGCTAGCTCACCCAAAGTTCCACTGGCCGTGGCAATGGCAAGTTTCGCTTGGGCCATGACTTGCGCCATATTTTGTACATTGGCTAGCAGCGTCAGCCGTGGGGTGTTAGCAGTTAAATTATACAGAGCGTCTTGGTCATGACTGGCCAAACTGCCCACTACCACAGTAACGGATAAATCGGTGTGATGCGTGATTAGGTGTTCGATGAGCGGGTAGGTCAGTCCGAGCGGATCCGCGCCGCCTAACGTGACGAGGCATTGCTGTCGCGCGTTGATATCTGGCAGTGATTGTATTCTAAACTCGCGGCGCAGGAGGGTATATGCGGGGCCCAAACAAAAATCTGCGGCTTGGCATAAACCTGCATACCGCTGCGGGCTAACATTCGGTAAAGGGTTCACCACAATATCGGCACAAAATGACGTTTGCAGGTGGTTATCATCCAGTACCACTTTGATACATGAGAGGGGTGAGAGTGTCTGCCACTGCATCGATGCGATGTGATAATCATCGAGGATCAACACATCACAGTCCACGTCATGCAGATGTGCAAAATACGCTTCAGGTGGCAAATCAGACGCTAGGGTGTGATACGTAAAGCCATCATTGGCTAATCGCTGTTGCAAAGGGTCGGGGCAGCTGTGGCCAAAAAAATGCACAGCAACATTGTGTGTGGCTTCGTTATCTTTCATTGCTTGAGCGATCGCCAGACAGCGCATAATATGACCCGCACCCGAGGTCGCAGAAGCATTTGCATAAATCCAAATATGACATGTCATGGAGTTGACCTATTGCATCACTTTTCAAGCATTATTATTTTACTCATTATTGGGCTTTTTATTGGGCCCATTATTGTGCAAGGTATCCACCGTCAACAGGCATAATGGTGCCTGTAATGGCGTGGCTTGCTTCACTAACCAAGTAAGCGACTGCTGCGGCCACATTGTCCGGCTGAGCTAAGCCTAGCGGATGCGCTTGTTGCAGTTTATGGGATTCAGCTTCACTAAGCAGCGCAAATTGCGCCTTGGCTTTGGTGCCTGCCACGATACCTGGCGCAACACAATTGACGCGAACGCCTTTGCTAGCGAGTTCAACAGCGGCGGATTGGGTCAGTGAATGCAGCGCTGCTTTTGATGCGGCATATAACGTTCGCGCTTTGACTCCGCGCTCACCTGCGACTGAGCCAATCATCACAATGCTACCGTGTTCAGCCATGATGTTTTTTTTACTCGCGACACTACACAGCATGACAGCAGCGGCAAAGTTCACCTGCATGTAGTCGTTAATAAGTTGCGGTGTGATGGTTTTTAATGGACTGTAGCCTTGATAGCTGGCGCTATGCACAATTCCTGCTAGTGGACCATAGGTCTTCACTAGTGATGTGACCCATGCACTAATTTCATCGGTGTGCGTCAAATCAAACGGCGCCACAATGTGATTGTCACCGCTGAGCATCGC
This sequence comes from uncultured Glaciecola sp., assembly GCA_964559075.1. GTDB lineage: Bacteria > Pseudomonadota > Gammaproteobacteria > Enterobacterales > Alteromonadaceae > Opacimonas. The sequence continues at coordinate 7,800 of CAZLGJ010000025.1, read as the reverse complement.
CTTGGTCTCATGCAGTCCTTCTTCGCTGCGAGCACACAGGATGAGTTGATAGCCAAGCGCGGCGAGCTTTTGACATATCGCAAGGCCAATGTCTGACTGTTTTGATGCTCCTGTGATTAAAATGCGTTGCGATTCCATGTGCACACCTTTGCTTTTATTTAGTTTTTTGAGGACAGGGATAGCGGAGGATAGTCATCTGCAATCTCGCTCACTTGTGGCGTCGCAATAAACTGCATATCGGCAATTATCGCGCCCCACGACCAGCCCACACCAAATCCAGCTAACAGGGCTTTTTGCCGCTTCTGCACAAATACGTCTGGGATTGCATGGCATATCGCCAACGGAATAGAGGCGCTTGAAGTGTTACCAAATTCCGCCATGTCGATGACAAACTTGTCGGCATCAATTTTGGCTTTTTTGCGCAAATGCTCCAAAATGAACCCGTTGGCTTGGTGCATCACTGCCATATCGATATCGCTAATCTCACATTGCGCGGTGGCTAGCACATCTTTGACGAGCTTAGGCACTACTTTTAACGTAAATGAAAACACCGCCGCGCCGTTGAGGTGCAAGCGCGTGTCTTTATACCCTTGTTCATCCAATGTGGGGGTGGTGCCATCAGCGTTGGGCATATGTGGCTGGCGGCGACCGCCGGCTTTTACTGCAATATGTTCACCGCCAGTGCCGTCAGTGCCGAGCACGGCATAGCTATCTGGCCACTGCGGGTCATACTCAATGGCAGTGGCCACGCCGGCATCACCAAAGAGGGGATGTGTGCCTTTGTCATTCTCGACCAGATGTCTGCTAGACGTATCGCCACATAATACTAAAGCGCGTTTAGCCGAACTGCTGTTGAGCAATTGCGATGCAATCCAGGTCGCATACACAAACCCTGAACAGCCCAAACTAATATCAAAACAGGCGGCAGTTTGTGGCAGTCCTAAGCGGCGCTGCATTAAACATGCCGATGCGGGCAATGCATAATCTTGGTCTTGCGAGACAAAAATCAAAATATCCACACTCTCTGCCGGCCATGTCAGTGAGTCCAACAAGCGCTCAGCTGCTGCGACACACATATCCGAGGCACATAAATGCGGTGGCAATATATGTCTGGCGACAATGCCGGTAGAGTCTGCGATCTTTTGGGCTTCTTCTTGGGTAAATAGCGGCGCGGGTGTCTCGACAAAAGAATGTCTGTGGGGCGGCACAGTGGCGTGCATGCCCACGATTTTGGCGTTTTGAATGACAACTTCCATGCTGTGCTACCTTATCGGATAAATTTGATATCTTTAAGTAATAGATATTCTGAGGCTATTAGCATAAGATATTTACCTGTAAACATTCAAGTTTTTTAAATTAACACGGCATAGCTCATGGCAATTTCAACGATTACAGGGATCCAAATCGCAGGCATGTGTTCGCTGGTGCCTGAGCAAGCAGTGGATAATCAATCGCTTGCGGGGCAGTTTGCTGGCGATGAACTTGAAAAAATCATGCAATCGACGGGCATTAAGTCACGCCGTATCTTTAATGAAGAACAAACCCCACTTACCGAAGCAGTGCCTCTATGCCAGCATCTCATCGCGAGCATGCCGGATGAATGTGATATTGGACTGGTGATTTTTGTCACCCAAACCCCAGATTATCCGCTGCCTGGTAACGCAGTCCAGCTGCAGCATCAGCTCGGCTTAGGCAAAGAGTGCGTGGCATTTGATGTCAATCTCGGCTGTTCAGGGTATGTGTACGGACTCTGGCAAGCCGGCACATTGTTGCAGGGGCTAGCCTGTCAACACGCCTTGTTAGTCGCGGGGGATGCCACCTCTCGACAGTTTTCGCCGGAAAATCGCGCGGTTAATACTTTATTTGGGGATGCCGTGAGCGCCACGTTATTGACCAAGGCAGACGATGCGTTACCCATGACGTTTGATTTGGGCAGTGATGGCGCGGGGGCGCCTTACTTGATCCAGCCACATGGTGGCTTAACTGCGCCAACATCAGCGCCCGAGATGCACATGGACGGTACGCAAGTGTTTGCCTTCACTCTGCGACAAATCCCGCGCTCGATTCAAGCCTGTCTTGCTGCCTCACAACAGGCTTTAACAGATATTGATTATGTCGTGCTGCATCAGGCCAACAGTATGATGCTGCGACACCTTGCCGACAAACTAGGTGTGTCTGATGCGCAACTTGTGTTGGCGTTGAGTGAATATGGTAACACCAGTTCCGCGTCTATTCCGCTAGCGATAACCGCTCAGTTACAGGCTCAAATGTCACAACAGCACAACACATTGCTGCTATGCGGCTTTGGGGTTGGATGGTCTTGGGCTACTGCTGTGGTTAAAGTGCCCACACTTTCTTGCTGTGAGCTTATTCAGCGCTAGCGCAAAGCTATCTGTTTTCTTCATTAAAGGGCAATAACGCCATGCACTCTTGCCGATACTGCTCAATAGCGGGGCGTTCGCGGTCGACAAAATCCTGAACGGCCGCATGCATTTGCGGATGGGCTAGATAGTGCAGGGAATGACAGGTGGTTGGTACAAAGCCGCGTAAAATTTTGTGCTCGCCTTGGGTACCGGGATTAAACCGCGCAATCTTTTGTTCGATAGCAAACTCAATCCCTTGGTAATAACAGCATTCAAAGTGTAACCCTGAGACATCTTCAAGTGCACCCCAGTAACGACCGTATAAGACATCGTCATCATATAGATACATCGACGCCGCCACGGGACGTTTATCAACTGAGGCAATGACTAACAAAATATGTTCCGGGCACGTGGCAAACAGCTGTTCAAAAAATGCTTCAGTGAGGTAGCCGTGATGACCGCTGCGCTTTAAATAGGTAATTTGGTAGCATTGGTAAAAAAAATCCATATCCGCTTGGGTTAGCGTATCAGCAAATTTTCGCACTATTTGTACTTGTTGTTTGGCGATGTTTTTGCGCTCTTTTTTGATTGAGCGGCGACGCCGCGCGGTCAGTACTTCAAGATAATCTGCAAAATTGGCATAGCCTCGGTTGCCCCACTCAAACTGCACTGAATGACGCTGTGCCCAACTGTCAGTGTTTAATTGCGCTATTTCGTTGGCGTTTAGGTATAAACAGTGGGCAGAAGAAAGCCCATGAGCAGCGAGCATGCTCTGAATATCTTCAAGCAATTGAGGCATTGCAATCGTCGCATCCGCGGCTAGCCCGATCCGTTGTTGCGTAACTGGCGTAAATGGGATGGCGTTCACCCACTTGGGATAGTACTTTAAGCCATAGCGATGATAGGCATCCGCCCAACCGTGATCAAATACATATTCGCCATACGAATGTGTCTTAATATAACCTGGCATGGCGGCAATGAGTTGACCGTTCTTATACCAGACTAGATGATGAGGCTGCCAGCCGCTATCACTGCCTACCGATTGACTATCTTCCAGACAGGCCAAAAACGCGTGGGATAAACACGGGCCTCCGTGACAAAACAGTGTATTCCAAGTGTTTTTATCCAGTTCATGAATACTGGCGTGTGTGCGATAAGTCATTGCGTGAGTCATTATTTACTAGATGATACCTTGCTAACAGGCTGCAAATGCCATTTGAGGATTTGAGGCCAGTTGAAGTTTCTATTTTTTACCTTAGACTAGCACAGATAGTTCACCGAAAACCTATAAGAAGTCAAATCTATGAACGATGAAGAACTCGGTTCTTGCCACTCTGAAGCAGATGCTGAAACTCAGCGCGCAATCCGCTATCAGCTCACGCACATGCTGTCTCGCCGCGAGCATAGCCAGCAAGAGTGCGTGGATAAACTGCTGCAAAAAGGTTTTGATGAGACAGTTATTTGGGATGTTTTGAGTCAGTTTGTGGCCAAACAGATCCAGTCAGACGCGCGTTTCGCTTATCATCACATCCGTCATGCAATGCATAAAGGTCAAGGTTGGATGCGCATTCAGCAATCACTGCAAGCGCATCGCTTAGCCTCTCATCTTATCGAAGAGGCACTGACTGAGTTACAGCCGGACTGGTACACATTGGCCCATCAGGTTAAGGTCAAACGTTTTGGTGAATCAATAGAGCAAGACTTTGCGCTCAAGCAAAAACAAATGCGATTTTTGCAATATCGCGGCTTTCGTCATGAAGAAATTGACCATGCGGTCAATTATTATACAGTGTGAAAAAAATGTGCGATATATCGTACAAAAAGAAAGGTTTTTTCTTATTGTAGCTCCTACTTTGTGCTATATTTCTGCCACTTAAGGAAAAGCGGATTGTTTTTTCAACAATAATTCGTCAAAATTACGCTTTTATTTTTCTCATTTTACAGGACCCGAAATGGCGCGTACCACTGCTCAAATCAGACAAGCCTTTTTAGACTATTTTGCTAAACACCAACATCAAGTGGTGAGTTCATCTTCTTTGGTGCCGTCTGATGATCCTACGCTGTTATTTACCAACGCCGGGATGAACCAATTTAAAGACGTATTTTTGGGTACTGAACAGCGCAACTATACCCGTGCAGTATCATCACAGCGCTGTGTGCGTGCCGGTGGTAAGCACAATGACTTAGACAACGTTGGCTATACAGCGCGTCACCATACTTTTTTTGAAATGCTCGGTAACTTCTCGTTCGGTGATTACTTTAAGCAAGATGCGATTAAGTTTGCTTGGGAGTTCTTGACCGTTGAGCTCAAACTGCCGGTAGAAAAACTCCTCGTCACTGTCTATGCAGAAGATGACGAAGCTTATGGTATTTGGCAAAACGAGATTGGCCTACCAGAAGATAAAATTATTCGTATAGCGACGTCAGATAACTTCTGGTCAATGGGCGATACGGGGCCATGTGGCCCTTGCTCTGAGATTTTTTATGATCACGGTGAACACATTTGGGGCGGTGTGCCCGGTTCTCCTGAAGAAGATGGTGACCGTTTTATCGAGATTTGGAACCTGGTCTTCATGCAGTTTAATCGTTCTGCAGATGGTAACATGGAGCCTTTGCCCAAGCCGTCGATTGACACAGGTATGGGGCTTGAGCGTATTTCTGCCATTATGCAGGATGTGCACAGCAACTATGAAATTGATATTTTTCAAGCTTTGATTAAAGCTGCTGCGACGGTCACTGGCGCGACTGATTTGGCTGACAAATCACTGCGCGTCATTGCCGATCACATTCGTTCTTGTGCGTTTTTAGTTGCCGATGGTGTCATGCCGTCTAACGAAGGTCGCGGTTATGTGTTGCGCCGTATTATTCGTCGCGCAGTGCGTCATGGCTACAAGCTCGGTGCTGATGATGTGTTCTTTTATAAGCTCGTTTCAGCGTTGATTGCACAAATGGGGGAAGCTTACCCTGAATTACAAGCTCAGCAGCCTGTGATTGAAAAAGTGCTGCGTGTTGAAGAAGAGCAGTTTGCCAAGACCTTGGATCGCGGTATGCAGATCCTCAATGCAGCCTTAGCAGAGTTAGACGGGACAGTCATTCCCGGTGAAACCGTATTCAAATTATACGACACTTATGGCTTCCCAGCGGATCTAACCGCAGATGTTGCACGTGAACAAAACTACACCATTGACGAAGATGGCTTTGCCAAAGCTATGCAGGCGCAGCGCGAGCGAGCACAATCAGCCAGCAACTTCGGCACCGACTATAATGAATTGTTGACGGTGCAACACACCACCGAGTTTGCTGGATACGATAGCACGCTAGCAAATGCCACTGTGTTGGAGATTATTGTTGATACCGCCTCTGTTGAAGCAGTGACACCCGGCGTACAAGCACTTGTGATCTTAGATAAAACGGCATTTTACGCAGAATCTGGTGGTCAGGTAGGTGATACTGGTGATTTACTCGACGCACAAGACAATGTTGTCTTTACTGTCAGCGACACACAAAAAGTCAACGCGGCATTCGGTCACCAAGGTATGGTGAAAACTGCATTTAAAGTCGGTGATACATTAACCACTGCGGTAGATGCGTCGCGTCGACAAGCGATTAAGCTTAATCACTCAGCCACGCATTTATTGCACGCGGCCCTGCGTGAGATCCTGGGTACTCACGTGCAGCAAAAAGGCTCATTAGTTGATCATGAGAAGCTGCGCTTTGATTTTGCGCACTTTGAGGCCATTACTACAGAGCAACTTCAGCAAATTGAAGCACGAGTAAATGCACAAATACGCGCTAACAACACCTTGACGACAAGCGTTATGGGGCTAGAAGCCGCTAAAGCTGCTGGTGCAGTAGCGCTGTTTGGTGAAAAATACGATGACGAAGTACGCGTGGTTGCGATGGGTGAGTTTTCTACTGAGCTGTGTGGCGGTACGCATGTCAACGCCACTGGTGATATAGGTATTATGAAAATTACGTCTGAAAGTGGTATCGCATCGGGTGTACGTCGAATCGAAGCTGTCACGGGTGAGGTTGCTTTAAGTGCGATGCAACAACAGCAACAAACGTTAGGTCGAGTTGCTGCAGTACTAAAATCAGATGTCTCATCAGTGTTCGAAAAAGTCGAACAAAACCAAGAACAGATTAAACAGTTAGAAAAGGCCCTTGCACAAGCAAAACAAAAGCTTGCGTCACAACAGGGCTCAGACTTGTTATCTCAGGTCAAACAAATCAACGGGCACAATGTGTTAGTCGCTAATCTACAGGGCGTAGAAGCGAAGGCACTGCGCGGTATGCTCGATGAATTAAAACAGAAATTATCTTCAGGTATCATTGTGTTAGGTGTACCTGGAGATGGTAAGGTTAATCTAATCGCTGGAGTAACTGACGATTTGATTAAGCTTGTGAAAGCAGGTGAAATTGTCAATTTTGTCGCGGCTCAGGTCGGAGGTAAAGGTGGCGGTCGACCTGATATGGCTCAGGCGGGCGGAAGTCAGCCTGAACACTTGGAAAGTGCGTTAGCGTCTGTATACCAATTTATTCAAGAAAAAATTTAGTAATTTCTTAAACTTGGTCAATACTTACGTTAGTGTTTTCGAGTGACCGGAAGCATCATGGATGGCGTAAACAATATTTAATATAAAGTTTTCGAAAAAATAGCATGGATGATAATTATAAGGAACAGGAGCAAAGCAATGCTTATCTTGACTCGTCGTGTTGGAGAAACTTTAATGGTCGGTGATGATGTGACTGTGACCGTATTGGGTGTGAAAGGCAACCAAGTACGGATCGGTGTCAACGCCCCCAAAGAAGTATCAGTTCATCGTGAAGAAATTTACATGCGTATTCAAGCTGAAAAAGGATCGCAAAATGGAGCTGATTCTGGATCGCCAACGTAAAAGCTGACTACTGTCAGAAGTCCAGAAACGAAAAAACCGAGGTATCCTGTTTAAGGTGTCTCGGTTTTTTTGTGCCTCTATGTTACAGCTACGTATAAAGCCTTATTAGTAAACCTAATAAAAATTGAAGAATATTTGAAATAAAGTGTTGACGTGTGAAATGAAGTCTGTAGAATGCGCAACTCGCTTGAGGGGCTAACCCAAAACAAGCGACGCAACATCAGATTTTATCTGGCTTTGCGGGGTTTTTAACCAATCTGTTTTGCAGTGATTAATACCAAGTTTACTTGAAAAATTAATTAGAAAAAAACGCAAAAAAAGATTGACACTGAAACTCAACAGCGTATCATACGCATCCCGCTTGAGAGGAACACCTCAGCAAGCAACGAAGCTTCAGCTTCAACGTTCTTTAACAATTAGATAACAAGACAATTTGTGTGGGCACTCATTAAGAGTGTCACAACGACAATTCATATTTCGATATATTTTAATTGAAGAGTTTGATCATGGCTCAGATTGAACGCTGGCGGCAGGCCTAA
>CAZLGJ010000024.1:19388-27809 GCA_964559075.1 uncultured Glaciecola sp. | reverse complement strand
TGTATTATATAAAATTTATCCTTATAAGAACGTCTTTTTTATATTATTCTCTTATTATTAGTTATATCAATTGGATACCTCATGCCAGTGCAATCCCAATACGACGACGAAAGCTACAATCAACTCTTACAAAAAATCGTCGCTTGCCTCGATGAACACCAAGCTTCCACGGATCTTGCGCTGATGGTGCTTGGCGATACCTTAACGCACGTATTTAATGAGCGCGTCGATGCACAACACCGCCAGCAAATTGCGTCTCAGTTCTGTGACGTGCTCAAACGCACTATCAAGGAATAATGCCGAATGATTATAGGTGAATCTCCTCGCAGAAAAACGGTGTCGCGTTTAGTGAGCTGGGGACACTGGTTCGCTTTCTACAACATCCTAGTAGCATTGGTCATTGCTTCAATTTATGTCTTTGCGACTCCCCTTCCCGACTCACCAGCCGGCATGGCCTACCTTGCAATGAACTGGATTGGGCACATTAGTTTTGTCACTTTTATTGGTTTTATTATTTTTGTGATACCACTGTGCTATCTAATCAGTGACAGTAAGTTTGTGAAAGGGTTAAGTGCGGTTATTGCCGCCATTGGACAAGCACTATTGGCTTTTGATGCACTGCTCTACAATCGCACTGGACTGCATTTGTCTTTGAGTCAGCCGGAATTGATAGTTGATGAAACCGTGCAGCATACCGCTGCGCTGACAATGGACAAACTGTTCTTTTTTGGCCTGTTATTTTTAGTGTGGTTGAGTTTTCAATTGTTAATTGCCAACGCAATCTGGCAACGCATTGATCGCTTCAGTCGCAAACGCATTGAACAATCAGTCATCGGCCTCTTTTTAGGCTGTTTTGTCGGTGCGCATGGCTTGCATATTTGGGCGGATGCCAAACTCTATCAACCCATTATCCAACAGGATAATATGTTTCCGTTTTCTTACCCAGCCACGGCCAAAACCACGCTTTCTCGCTATGGGTTACTCGATTTGGAAGATTATCAACAGCGCAAATCGATGCAGTTCACCTTTTCAGTTGACACCTTAAAGTACCCCACTGAGCCTGTTTATTGCCCAGTTAGGATGGACACTCCGTGGCTAGTCATTTACGTTGATGAAGCCATCTCGGAGGAAATGTTCGCCGAACGCCCGGTCCACAGTCAAACCTACTATCGTCCAGTTACTGATTTACACAGTCAGCTCACCACCATGACATTTGGTTTGCCTAGCCTCTATCATCAATACCTTGGCACAACAGATCCAGTGTTATTTGAACTGTTCATGGCATTTGATATCCCCGTATTCATGGATGCCCCAGCGGACAGTTATCTACTTAAACGCAACATTTCCCCCTTTGAGCTTGCCAGCTTAACATCAGTCGACCCAGGTGTGTATTTTAGCTTGAGCACAGCTAACGCCTTGGCGATGATGCTCGAACAAACGCAACAGCAGGCGTTTGAATTCATTGTCTTAAGTGCGCCTGAGGATGGCAAGCAGCTCGGCAAAGTGTATTCATCACAACCCATTGCCAGCCAGATCGTGCTCAATGAAGACATTCCATCGACGTTATTGCATCAATTTGGCTGTAGTGTTAACGCCTCGGTTTATTCGACCGGCCAGCCAATACACCAGACTAACCGCATGTGGCATGTCACTACTGCAGAGAGTGCGATTGTGATGTTTGATCAGACAACCATGTCGATTGTGGAGAGCAATGGCTTAAGCTCGGTTCGTTCATTGAGCACCGAGCAAGCAATTAACCAAGAGCTAAATACTGCGCTGTTTAATCGCAGTATCAAACACCTGAGTCAATTTTCCAGATAGCAGGAATAGTGCTTAGCTTCTTCACTGTATTGATTTGGGTGCCTTTGATTTGGGTGCCATCGAATTTAGTACCCCGATAGCGTGTCGCCAGTGCGGATAACTCATTTACCTGCTGTTCTACGGTTTCCGTAGGCTCAGGTTGGAGCCATATGCCTTGTCGGCACCCTGCATGTATCGCCGCTTCAATATCGCGTTTGCTATCGCCAATCATCACGGATTGACTCAAGTCAATTTGATGCTCGGCCGCCGCTTCAAACAACATCCCAGGCTGTGGCTTGCGGCAAGTACAAGGCCTTGTCAAAGCGCTATCTCCAGCAGTCGGGTGATGCGGGCAAAAGTATACACCGTCAACCTCTATGCCCTGCTGAGCTAACACTTCTACCATCCACCTAGTCAAACTATCAAACTGGGGTTGCGAAAACATGCCACGCGCAATGCCTGATTGGTTGGTAACAATGATCACCAAATATCCAGCAGCCTTGACTTGCCTGAGCACGTCTACAATGCCATCCATCCACCTAAATGCTGCAATTTCGTGCACATAAGCGTCATCGTGGTTAATGATCCCGTCTCTGTCAAAAAACACGGCTTTTTTCATTATATATCCAAAAAAGCATACCCTTTCAACAAGATACTATTATATTGGGCTTTGCGCAACGCGCCTGACGTGGCCTTTACAGATATGCGCATACATATACAGTTATCAAAAACCATACGCAAAACACTCGCACAGCGTCTGAGATAGCGTACGCTTAAATGAACAAGAGAGCGCCCATGACCCAGACGATAAACACCGCCATTATTGATAGTGTATCCAATTCACGTGCAGCCTTGCGTTCGCATATTAACACCTTTGCTGAACTTCAGTGCCAGAGTTTTAGCCAACCCGAGGGGTTTATAAAGCAATGTTATGAGTCGGCATTTCACCTACTGATCTGCAATTATGAGTTTGATTCAGGAAAAAACAGCACCAATGTGATTTGTGAATTACAACAAAGTGAGTTGTTATCACACAGCTGTGGCAAAATTATCATCACTTCAGACACCTCCCCCAACGCCATTGGTCAAATGCTAGATTTGGAGCCGGACGTGATCATGATGCGCCCCTACCAGATCGCTCATCTACAAAAAAACCTGCGGCATTATTTGCAGTGGCGTGCATTTTTAGCGCCCTGTATCACAGCGCTTGACGAGGGTCGGTTTCCTGATGTTATCAGCCAACTTCTCGAAAAACGAACCGCCCATCCACAGTTTCACAACGATATAGATAAGCTATGCGGACGTTTGTATTTATATCAACAGGACTATGCGAACTCATCAGCGCTCTATCAACAAGTATTATCGCGTCAACCTAACACCGTCTGGGCTCGCTGGGGCTTGCTAAAAAGTCAATTTATGTGCGGTGCATGGCAGCAGTGTAAGCGACTGCTGAGCAATTTGTTAGAAGCGAATATTATCAAAGATAAAGCCTACGAGTGGCTCGCTTGTGTGGCTTTTGCTGAGGCTAAATACAGTGAAGCGGAAGAGCATATCAACCGCATCAAAACCAACGATTTGTCACTATCAGCCACCAAACTTAAAGTGCAACTCTTGTGTTTACAAAAGCGTATTGACGAAGCCATCCAGCTTCTTGATCGCAAACGCAAAGCAAACACCATGCTCAAAGAACAATTTCGAGAACTGACCTATGAAATGGCAAAATGTTATGTATTAATGGCGCAATCAGGTCAAGCAAATCAAAAGCAAGCGTTAGAAACAGCCAAGCAACTGGTGGTCAGTGCTGGTCGTGGCGTGCAAAACAGGCATGCACAACAGCGACGCGATGCAATGTATGCGCATACGTGCGTCCTGCTCGGCGAAGTTAATAAAGCGAAGGAACTGCTCGCACAAGATTCGATGCAGGACTTGAGCCGTGCATCACTTGAAACGTTGCAGGCTTCACTGACCTGTCATAGTGCACTGGGTCAGACTGAACAAGCACAAGAGATATTTTCACTGTGTCAAGACAAAGCACATCAGCTGCAGTCACCGATAGATAATGTAATGCAGGTGCAAGCCGTTGAGTCACTTGAAAATAATGTATTTGATAAAGAAACGCGCGCCAAACAAGCCAACCAAAAAGGCACCGAGTTTTATCAACAAAAGAACTTTGCCAAGGCAATGCACTTTTTTTATAAGGCGAAGCACATTTACCCTGCTGTGCCCGCCTTTAGTTTGAACTTAGCAACCTGCCTATATCACTGTGAACAGGAAGGCTATCGAGAGTGCCAATTTACTGATTTGGTCAACGAACTGGAACAAATGCCGCTGAGCAAAGAAATGGCACAACGATTAGGCAAACTTACTCATAGTGCCGCTCGCGCTTAGTTTCAATCGTATCGATGTAGGCATGCCATGAGGCATAACCAATTAACGGCATCAAGAAGATAAAAGCCAAAAACCCAGTGACAAAACCAATAGCAACTGCGCTAAAGATAATCCCCGACCACACTAGCATGGGGACTTTGTTCAGCCACACTGCATTCATACTGGTCAGCACTGCTGTCGCCAAATCAACCTGTCTTTCCATCAAAATGGGTTGTGTAAATGCCGTGATAAAAAACGTAAACACCGTAAATACGACGCCAACCACAGTGCCAAGTGCCAAAAACGGCAGCAAGTTAGCAAAATTTGGATCTAAATAAGCCGGATATAACGCATGAATTAACGAAGCAATACGCAACCAAAACACCATAAAGAGCATTAACATGACCCCAAATGCCCACTCGTTTACCGTATTGCGTTTTATCGCCTTAAGTGAGTGCCATAACGTGGGCTGGTGCTGTTTCTCAATTTCCCAACTGACATCGTACAAGCCAGCTGCCAAAAACGGCCCAATCAACATAAAGCAGACAATGGCTGGCATAATCACCAAGTGCCACCCCGTAAGCGCCACCCAGTAAGTGATCACCCAAGGTATAAACGCAAAAATCACCCCATAAAATAGGGAAATAGCAGGTGCGCGTTGCCAATCTTGCAACGCTAGCGACAACCACTTAATTGGATCGCCTATTTCTAACTCCTTGCAGGGTATGACTCGCGAAATACCGCTAGCAGCGATCGCCGTTTCAGGCACTTTCTCAAATTGTTTTGACATTGACCCTCTCCATTACAATTAATTAACATTTATTTTACATCAATATGACCAATTGGCAAGTATGCCAATGTATCTCCGTAGTGTCGGTGAATTAGCCCATTAAGCTCATGAAACCACACTATATCTTGAGCATCAGAGGCATCGAGCATATGCGCCACAAAGCGATGACAATTGTTATCTAACAAATGATAAGCGCGATAGGTAAACACTTCTGATAGTGCGCGCTGTGCTAACTCAGGGTTAGCTAACACCCGACCATCAGATGCACTCAAAACATAGATTTGTGCACCACTACGCTGGGCGAGAAAGCGCGTAGGACTGATCAACCTAACCAAACCGCTACCGGCCAGCTCGACAATCCCATCATCTGTCCAAATACCGGTATGCCACACGCTGTGATAAATTTCACAGCACACAATACTGCCGTGTTGTGGGGTAACTTGTGGCTGACTGACACTGCCCGGCTCGATGCCTACCCCGGCACGACGATTGATGTGCTTTTGGGTTCGTTCAACGAGCAAGACACCAGCGACTGCGCCGACGAGATAAATGGGTAACAATTGAATTCTCCTCACGCGACATTCTTTATACGAATAATGAGACCAAAAGCGTGCAAAAAAAGTTGCATATTGTGCTTTTCTTACCTAGAGAAATCGCTCAATGTACGGTATTCTTGCCGGTATCAAGCAAGATGAGAACCCTATGCAACCGATTGGCAAATCCCAAAAATTAGACAATGTCTGTTACGACATTCGCGGCCCCATTCATGAACGCGCGCGGATCATGGAAGAAGAAGGTCAGCGGATCCTCAAGCTCAACATTGGCAATCCTGCTCCGTTTGGCTTTGAAGCACCAGACGATATTTTAAAAGACGTTATTTATAACTTACCATCGGCGCAGGGTTACTCTGAAGCAACTGGGATATATGGCGCCAAAGTTGCGGTGATGCAGTATTATCAGCAAAAAAACATCTTAGGACTTAGCGCACAAGATGTGTTCATTGGCAACGGGGTCAGTGAAATGATCATGATGTCAATGCAAGCCCTGCTTAACAATGGCGATGAAGTATTGTTACCTGCCCCTGATTATCCGCTGTGGACAGCTGCCGTTAGCTTGTCCTCAGGTACACCAGTACATTATCGCTGTGACGAAGATGCAGGTTGGTTCCCCGACTTGGACGATATTAGGGCCAAAATTACACCAAATACCAAGGCTATTGTCTTAATTAACCCCAATAATCCCACAGGTGCCGTTTATTCAAAAGCCCTTCTGCTTGAAATCGTGGAGCTTGCTCGACAACACAATCTCGTTATTTTTAGTGATGAGATTTATGACAAGATTTTGTATGATGAGGCGCAGCATACATGTATTGCTTCGTTAGCTGATGACATTTTTATAGTGACCTTCTCCGGCTTGTCCAAAAACTACCGCGTAGCTGGTTTTCGTGCTGGTTGGCTAGTAGTTTCTGGTAACAAACGCATTGCGCAGCAATATATCGACGGCCTCAATATGCTTTCCTCAATGCGCATGTGTGCCAATGTGCCTTGTCAACATGCCATCCAAACCGCGTTAGGTGGGTATCAATCAATTAATGATTTGGTGCACGACGGTGGTCGCCTGCTCAATCAGCGTAACCTCGCCAGTGACGCACTCAACGCCATTGATGGGATCAGCTGTGTCAAGCCGCAAGGTGCACTGTATTGCTTTGCCAAAGTGGATGCCAAAAAATTTGCTATTCACGATGATGAACGCATGATCTTTGACTTACTCGAGGCCGAAAAAATGCTTTTAGTGCATGGCCGCGCGTTTAACCTAAACGAAGGATGTTATTTCAGGCTAGTATTTTTGCCGCATTGTGATGTATTATCGCCAGCATTCACCCGCTTAGAGCGATTTTTTTCACATTATCAACAGGGATAAAAACCATTGTCAGTGCAATCGAGTGCATTTTTAGCTTGGATCTTGCGCATGCCGCTGATCAAACGCTGGGCGTTGATGCACAGCATCAAATCAGAAAACGTTGCGGAACACTCTCACCAAGTTGCGGTGATTGCACATCTACTTGCGGTGGTCAAAAACACCTACTTTAATGGTAACCTCGATGCTGATAAAGTAGCCACCGCCGCACTTTATCACGAAGTATCGGAAACCAAGCTACAAGACATTAATCACGTCACTAAGTATCATAATCCTGCCTTGACGGCTGAGTTCAAAAAGCTTGAAGCCATTGCAGAGCAAGAATGCCTTGCCACCTTACCCAAAAAACTCCAACCTCTATTTGCTAACTTGCTGATTCAAAACAATGTTGATCCTGAGCACAAGCGCATCGTCAAAGCGGCTGACTTGCTCTCGGCATACCTCAAAGCAAAGGATGAACTGCGCTTTGGGAATCACGAATTTGATCATGTGGCGCTGCGCTTAGAAGCCATGATCAAAGAATTTGCGGTAGATATGCCAGAAGTGCAGTTTTTTATTGATAGCTTTGTGGAGCTTTGCGCGGTCAACGTTGATGAACTCAGTCAAACGACACCACATCAATAACGAAGGCGCTTTAAGTTAACGAAATACGGTTAAATAATAATGATAACGGACCTCATGCAAACATCGGCAGAAAAAGACTTGGCTTACGGTCAGTTTGTCTATGATTATGTCAATCAAGAGATGTTTTGGTCAGAGGGTATGTATGCGCTATTTGACTGTGATCCAAGCACCTTTTCTCCGGTAATAGAACAACATACGAGTTTCTTTCTACCCGAATCTATCGAAAAACTGCAAGGCAGAATCGAATATCTCGAACAGCTGCAGGCCTCAACCCGTTTTAACCTCAAAGTAGTCACCGCCAAACATCAATACAGAATTATGGAGGTGACCTTACACGGCGAGTTTGTCGATGACAAAATCCGCCAGCGCTATGGCACTTACCGCGACATTACCGAGTGGCAGGAACAGCAGCAGGATAATGCGTTTTTTCGCGAACGCGTAAACTTGGCACTACATGCGTCGAACACGGGTACATGGGATTATCACGTCTTGGAAGATCGCCTGTATTGGGACGACTCGATGTTTACGATTTTTGATGTGGTGTCGGTCAAAGACATGCAGCGCTTTGGATCATGGATCGATATGATCCACCCTGAGGACCGCAATGAGTTTATTGACCAGTTTAATATGGGCAGTAAAGGACTGCTAGAAAACAACAATTTGCTCTTCACTAGCCGTATCATGACCGCGTTAGGACGTATTTCCTATATCAAAATTAACGCGCGCTTTTACATTGATGAAGCGGGACAAAATTTTCGTATCCTCGGCACCTGTGTAGATACAACTGAAGCTGAAATTATTCAGCAAGAGATTGTTAACCAAGCCACCTTGGCTCAAGAAAACATGATCAAAGCGCAAGATGCGACCGCTACTCGCACGCGTTTTTTAGCTAACATGAGCCATGAAATTCGCACGCCGATGAA
>CAZLGJ010000024.1:0-19378 GCA_964559075.1 uncultured Glaciecola sp. | reverse complement strand
GTTCAGGGTTAGTCGATATGGCGATGACCTCGTCACAAGATTTATTAACGCTGCTCAATGATATACTCGATCTATCCAAAATTGACGCGCATGAAATGGCCTTAGAAAGCATTGCCATTGACGTTACTGAACTGTGTCAGCAGGCGCTGGCAAAATTTAAGCTGCAGCTTACAAAACCGCTTGACTTACACCTGCAGATCGCGCCGAACTTCAACCCTAAACGCAACTCAGACCCTATTCGCATTAATCAGGTGTTGAATAATCTGCTTTCTAATGCAATTAAATTCACTAACGAGGGCAGTGTTTTACTGAGCGTCAATGGTGATGCACAGGAAGTCCGTTTTACCATTAAAGATACGGGAATTGGAATCGCGGAAGACAAACTGGAAGCCATTTTTCACCCGTTTAAACAAGCCGATGACTCAACGACCCGTAACTTTGGCGGTACCGGCTTAGGACTGGCAATTTGTCAAAGCTTAGCAGAGTTGATGCAAGGCAATATCACAGTCAGCTCTATTCCTGGTGTCGGTTCTGAGTTTGTATTTCGAGTGCCGATGGTCATTACCAGTATGCCGTTTATTTCCAATACCTCTAGTAAGGCAACGGAAGAGAACTTCGAAACCTTCATCACACCTGATTTGAGTCATTTTAAAGTACTGATTGTGGATGATAACGAGTCTAGCGGTGTCATTCTATCTCGGTTGCTTTATCCTACAAAGATAGGCGTGGACATTGTCGCCGATGCGAATTCGGCGCAAGAACGATTGGCTTCGGGAAAACAATATAACCTTGTCATTACTGATTTACACATGCCCAATTGTAACGGTGCAGCTTTATGCAAAATGGTGCGATCCAATCACCCTCATATTCCGATATTAATATGTACTGCCGATTTGATGTATAAACAAACCCTTTTAGATCAGGCGGAATTATTTGACGATATTATGACAAAACCCATCACCGAATCCGTGGTTATCAAGAAATTAACACGGCTTCTGTAAGAAAAGTCGTATTTTGTTAATATTGTTCGAAAAATCAATAGCGTTTATGCTAATGTAAGTACATTATCAAGACCACACCAATAACTTTTATGGATGTAAACATGCAAGATGACAAAAGAGCAGGCTCGACACCCTCTCACATTGTAGCAATCGGTGCCTCGGCCGGTGGCTTAGAAGCCTTAGAAAGTCTCTTTGATGCCCTACCTGATGACCTCGGATGCGCGTTTGTCGTCGTGCAGCATTTATCTCCAGATTTTAAAAGCATGATGGATGAGTTACTCAAAAAACACACCAACATGCCTACTCATCAAGCGACTGAAGGCGAAACCTTAGTTGCTGATACGGTGTATCTGATCCCAGCGGGCAAACTAATGCGCGTTACTGACGGCAAAATTTATTTGTCAGAATTGCCGCCAGATAATCGCATTAACCTGCCGATTAATGAGTTTTTCCGTACCTTAGCAGAAGATTCACAAAACAAAGCCGTTGGCATTATTTTATCCGGTACTGGTTCTGATGGTTGTCGCGGTATTCAAGCTTTAAAAGAAGCTGGCGCCATGGTAATTGCGCAAGATCCTGAAGAGTCACAATTCAATGGTATGCCACAAAACGCAATTAATACGGGCTCGGTCGACTTTGTGCTGAAAGTCACCGAAATGCCCAAGTACATCAAAAACTTCATTTCGCACCCGCTGACGGCAACCACAACCGACAAGTTCAAGTTCCACCTGTCGCAAAACACCGGCATTTTGGAGCAGATCCTCAAGCTCATCCAAAAACAAACTGACCTTGATTTTAAAGCTTACAAAGAATCAACGGTCGCGCGTCGCATTGAACATCGTATGAGTATCAACAATAAGCTCTCGTTACAGGAGTATTGGGAATACTTACAAGAAAACGAAAATGAAATCGAACTGGTCAAACAGGATTTGTTAATCGGCGTGACGCAATTTTTCCGTGACAAGGAGTTATGGGACAAGGTCAAAGACGATGTGGTCAAGCCGCTGGTGCTGGAAAGTACGCCCAAAGATCCTATCCGC
Organism: uncultured Glaciecola sp.; assembly: GCA_964559075.1. Taxonomy (GTDB): domain Bacteria; phylum Pseudomonadota; class Gammaproteobacteria; order Enterobacterales; family Alteromonadaceae; genus Opacimonas. Next base: position 17,337 of record CAZLGJ010000024.1, on the reverse strand, counting down.
GTCTGGTGTACGGGCTGTTCGACAGGTGAAGAGGCCTATACCATCGCCATGCTGTTTGACAGCACCATCCGCGAATTGGGCCTTGAACGCCAAATCAAAGTATTTGCTTCGGACATCGACCAATCAGCAGTCGCTTACGCAGCAACTGGTATCTATCCCACAGGAATTTCCAACGAAGTACCGAGCAAATATCTAAGCACTTATTTTCACACGCTATCAGACGGTAACTACCAAGTCACCAAAGAGCTGCGTTCATTGGTGGTGTTAGCAACGCACAACGTGATTCAAGACCCGCCCTTCTCCAACATGGATTTGGTAAGCTGTCGCAACACGTTAATTTATTTACAAACGCCGGCGCAACAAAAAGCGCTCGCGTTCTTTCATTTTGCCCTCAAGAAAAACGGCTATATGATTTTAGGTGGCGCAGAATCACCAGGAAATTTCTCAAATTATTTCCACACCATTGATTCAAAACTTCGCGTGTATCAAAAAACCCAAGATCTGCGGATCCCGGTCTCGTCTATTACCACCCAAGGCATTCGCCGCGGCGGTTATGAGCCAAAGACTATCCCACAGTATATAGAGCGTATTAATAAGCGTTCAATTAAACCGCGTAACCGTTTAATTGGCATCAAATCGCTGCAAGAGCGCTATATTCCACCAACGTTTATTATCGATTCGAAGCTCCAGTTGACTTACAGCTACGGTGATACCTCTATCTTTACCACCAAGCTCAAGCCGGGTGAAGTGACCAAAGACGTTGCAGATATTCTTATTTCCGAATTGACCAGTCACGTACTGTCCGCAGCGCATCAGGTGATCCGTGAAGACAAAAGCGTCTTGATGGAAAGTGTGTTAACCAACAAAGATAACGACGGCAATGTGGTTAGCTACGGTTTAAACTGCTACACCTTTACTGAAGATGATGAAGTAGAAAAATACATCGCCATCAGCTTCATAGAAGAAAGTGTGGTCAGTAAGCCCGTTGCCGATGTTGTGTATACACCGGATGAACAAACGCAACAGCGGATCTTGGAGCTAGACAGCTCTTTGGTTGAATGTCAGCGCATGTATCGCGAAGCTTTAGAAGACCTCGACACGACCAGTGAAGAGTTGCAGTCGAGTAACGAAGAGTTAATGGCCGCCAACGAAGAGCTCCAGTCTACTAACGAAGAACTGCAATCGGTTAACGAAGAGTTGTATACCGTTAACAGCGAATATCAACAAAAAATCGTGGAGCTCACCGAGATCAACAACGATTTGGAAAACCTACTGACCGCTACTGAGCTGGCGGTGCTGTTCCTAGATTCTGACTTGCGCATCCGTCGTTATACGCGGCCGTTGACCAACTTCATGAATATTATGGACTTTGACTTAAATCGCCCGTTCATGGACTTATCATTGAAGTTTGAGTTCCAAGATCTGCATGAGCATATCAATTCGGTCAATAACGGTGGCGAGCCCGTCCATCAAACCACGAAAAACGACGATGGCCGTGAAATTGAAATTTCAATCAGCCCTTATACTATTGGTCAAAACAATAGCGGTGTCGTCATCTCCATGCGAGAATTAAAGTAGTCGCCTCCATCACGCGATGGCACTATAGTAATATGTTCGAAAAAAGGGTAACTTGATTACCCTTTTTTATTGTTTAAATTTTGTTGTTTAGGGATATAGTTATGTCACATATGCTATGGGATCAGCGCCATCAACCGCGCAGTGATGTTCGCGATGGCGACCACCGCAGCGCCGCTCAGCGCGATAAAGCGCGAGTGTTACATTCAGCTGCTTTTAGGCGACTACAAGCAAAAACCCAAATTCACGGCATCGGCATCAGTGACTTCTACCGCACTCGCTTGACCCACTCGCTCGAAGCGGCACAAATTGGCTCGGGTATTACTGAACAACTGACCTCAAAATTTCCCACCCAAGCACAGTTGCTAGGCCTGGATAGCGATCTCATTGAAACCATTTGTCTGGCGCATGATATCGGTCACCCGCCGTTTGGCCACGGCGGTGAAATTGCGCTGAATTATGCCATGCGTGAACATGACGGTTTTGAGGGTAATGCGCAAACATTTCGCATTGTCAGTGCTCTAGAGCCATATACCAAACAAAACGGCATGAACCTCTCGCGACGCACCTTATTGGGCTTAATCAAATACCCAAATTTTATGGATGCGCTAAACAAAGGCTATCCAAGCTGCAAAGCGCGCTCGATAAGAGAGATCAAAGCCAGTGATTATGTGCCGCCAAAAGGGTTATTTCGCTGCGATGAACAGGTCTTTAAGTGGTTATTAAGCGGCTTGGATGAACAAGATGCGGCATTGTTTGTGAGTACCCTTGAACCAAATGAAAGTGAACGGCACCATCGCACCCGCTATAAGAGTTTTGATTGTTCGGTAATGGAGCTGGCAGATGACATAGCCTATGGGATCCACGACTTAGAAGATGCCATTGTGCTGCATAAAGTGCATGAATCACAGTTTTTTGCAGAAGTGGTCACGCCGATCTTAAAGCGCAGCAACACACGTCTTGCAGAAAAGATTAATACTTTCGGCATGGAGCTATTTTCAGAACATAGCTATCGACGCAAAAACGCCATTGGTGCCATCGTTAATAACTTTATCACCAGTATTGAAATCCACAAGCAAGGGGTGTTCAGAACACCATTATTGGATTATCAAGCTACCCTGCCTGAACCTGACCGTGCTGACTTATCATTATTTAAGCAATTTGTTTTTCAACATGTGATACAAACCACCGAGGTACAAATCGCCGAATACCGTGGCCAACAAATTGTCATTGAACTATTTCAAGCCCTCACCTCTGATCCGGAGCGTCTCTTGCCCACTAACACTCTGCGCCGTTGGCAAGCTGCCAGTGAACAGTCAAAAGGCGCGGGATTACGCATTGTCACTGACTATATTGCGGGCATGACCGATGAATACGCCATGAAGATGCACCGGGATTTGTTTGTGAGCCGTTAAAACAATAACAAAATTCTCAACAAACCCTTGACTGTATAAAAATACAGTACTATTATCCATATACTGTTTATTTAACCAGTATAGGTAATCGTATGTCACAGGTTCAAACACGAAAGCGCCAAACACAATACGCTCACACAGCAAGTACGGGCTACAGCCAGCAGTATCTAGCAAAAGTATGCGCAGCAACATCAACACAGGCAGATGCAGCCACAGCACCGCGCAAATGGGATTATTTGATCAGTGATACTGTGACATTTAGTACTGGTCACACATACGGGATCCGTATACAAAAACCGGCTAAGGCAGATGTTTTTCAGTATTGCGTGAAAATTATTGCACAACAGCAGGTACAAACTTTGTATATCGAAAATCATGAGTTTAGCGATATCGAAGTGTTTAACCTAACTATGCTGTGCAAAAACAAGCAAGTAAACTTAGTCAACTTGACCAAACAGCGCGAAAGTAACGTAATTCAGGGGCCATGGTAAACAAGTAAACAGGCAAAAGAATAATTACAAAGCTATCGGCGTTTCCTGCCAATCTGGTGCTGTGTATTGAAAGCGTTGCTGGGTATCACCGAGATGCAAATAGTCAACGGCGTAAATATGACATGATACTAGTACAAAATTGTCACTAGGTGTCTTGTGAACTTCAGAAGCGGTCTGAGGATCTAAAGAATCTAATACAAACTGTGTTTGCGCTCGATTGGATAACCGTTGCCAGTAAGTTGTGCGTAGGCTCTGCAGTGCCTCGTCGGATGCAGCATCAATACATTCACAATTTACCGTAAATCGGTACTGCTCACGTGTTTTGCTAAAATACCATGCAATTTCAGCTTGGGAATGAGTTGCTAACGCACGGTACTTTTCACTGTTGCTATCTGTCACAAAGTAGAGAGTCGGTGCTGTTTCTGCAAACCCACGAAACACCACAGTGCGATTTTGCACTTGTAACGCAGCATTCACTGTCGCAAATTGAAAGTAGCGACTCTCAGCTTGTTTTCTTGACAAATACAGCGCCCGCGTGATGCGTTGCTTCCAAATCATTGACTTGGCGCCACCCTATCAAAACAACGATAAAAATTCTCCGTCGTGATACGGGCTAATTCAGCCACACTGATACCTCGTAGCTGCGCAATAAACTCGGCGACTTCCACGACATAAGCCGGTTGATTGGTTTTACCTCGATACGGCACGGGGGCAAGCCAGGGTGCGTCAGTTTCTATCAACATACGCTCAAGCGGAATCGTTTTGGCAACATGCTGCAATTCCTTTGCAGACTTAAAGGTCACAATACCAGAAAACGAGATATAAAAGCCCATCTCGATGGCCGCTTCAGCCATCTCTAAGCTTTCAGTAAAGCAATGTAACACGCCGCGCGTTTTGTCATCACCGTGCTCTTTAAGTAAGGCAAGCGTATCTTCACGGGCATTGCGGGTATGTATAATCAATGGTTTATCTACTTCACTCGCCACGCGAATGTGATCAATAAAAGAAGCCTGTTGCACCCGCTTAGTATCGGCCGTGTGATAATAGTCGAGCCCGGTTTCACCAACCGCGACCACCTCGTCTCGAGCAACGTGTGCCCGCAGCGTGTCAATATCAACCATATCCTCGTCATAACAAGGGTGTACGCCACAGGAAACGGAGACGTTAGCAAAGCTCGCCACTTTGTTGAGCATCTCAGGAAACTCCTGCACGCTAACACACACACATAGCATATGTGCCACACCGCGTTGACTGGCCTGTTCGACGTAGCCTGGTATCGCATCGGGATTGTTTTCATCAATTTTATCGAGATGACAATGTGAATCTACAAACTGCATAATAACTCTTGGTATTTCTCTAGTAATTGGTGCAGCAACAACGTTTTGTTGACACCAGGGTGATTGAGCTGGGCGCGATAGTGCACACTATCTTGATATAATGCACGCCAGCGCGTTTCAGATTGGAGCTTACGAGCATGCGCAACAGCAAGCTGCTGCAACCAATGGGCACAGTCCTCGCCGTTTGCTTGCCATTTTTGCGCCATGGGTAACACACTCGACGCATCAGCTAGGCCCTGACAATCCTGCAAAAATTGCGAGTAAGTCAGCGCTTTATCATCTTGCGCCAGAGCCAAACAACGCAATGGCAAGCTTTGATTGGCTTGGATATCTGCAAGCGACATCTCAACCTCATGCTCACGCGTTAACCACTGTTGTATCTCTGCCGCATCGGGACGTTTGACATAGTGATGTTCGCAGCGGCTCAAAATCGTCGCAAGTAAACTGTGTTTGTTCGTGGCACTGAGCAGTAAAAACGTATCGGCTGTCGGCTCTTCTAATGTCTTTAACAAGGCATTGGCTGCCGCAACCGTGAGACGTTGTGCATCCGGGATCAACAGCACCTTATGATGGCTTAACTGCGCACGACCTTGTAATTTTTCAATCGCTTCTCGGATCACATCCACCCCGATACTCTGTCCTTCGCTAACCACAATGTGTTTATCTGGGTGTGTTTGCGCTGCTAGTAGTTGGCAGCTTTGACACTGACCACATGGGCCTGTGTCACTCACATTGGGACATAACACCCGTGCAGCCAGATCGTGTAATAATTGAGTTTTACCGAGTCCAGCAGGTCCCAAAAAAAGTGGCGCATGGTGCGCTTTTGCTGCAACTAAGCGTTTAGAAAAATCGTCTAAATGAGATGTGAGCCAGCGCATTAAGATTGAACCGCCATATATTTGCCAAGCGCATCGAGTGCGGCCTGGCGCACAGCTTCAGGAGGTTGAGACGCATCGATCACGGCCGTTGTTTCTGGGTGTTGCGCGGCAAGTGTCAAATACGCCTCACGGGTGCGCTCAAAAAAATCCAGACTGGATTGTTCAATACGATCTAACGCTCCGCGTTGACCAGCACGCGCAAGACCAACTTTAGGATCAATATCCAATAACAGGGTAAAATCTGGCGTAAAGCCTTTGAGCGTGAGATCCCTGATAGGCGCCAACATTGATGACGGGATTTGTCTACCGCCGCCTTGATAGGCAAGTGATGACCAATCATGGCGATCAGCCAACACCCAGTGGCCCTGCTGTAATGCTGGCTTGATGACATTCTCTAGTAGCTGAGCTCTTGCGGCATACATCAATAACAACTCTGTCTCGGCACAAACAGCTTCATCCCAGGCGTGTTTCACACAGTCGCGGATTGCTTCGGCCATTGGCGTACCGCCTGGTTCACGCGTGAGTTCAACGCTGAGCTGCTGCGCTTCCAAAAAGGCATGAATGGCCTGAATAACAGTACTTTTACCGGCGCCTTCCAGCCCTTCCACTACGATAAACTTTCCACTTGGTTGGTTCAACTTCCCACTCTCATTATTGATTTAATTGATATTTTCGCACAGCTCGATTGTGCTCGGCTAACGTTTTTGAAAAATGATGCGTACCATCGCCTTTAGCAACAAAAAACAAAGCTTCAGTGGCCTCTGGAGTCAACACAGCCAGCAAACTGGCGCTGCTTGGCGCGGCAATTGGGGTTGGCGGCAACCCGTCGATGCGGTAGGTATTGTGTGACGTTTTAGTTTGTAAGTCTGTGCGTGTGATGTTGCCATTAAATTGCGGACCAATCCCGTAGATGACGGTCGGATCTGTCTGTAGACGCATGCCTCGCTCAAGGCGGTTTAAAAACACCCCTGCAATGAGCGTGCGCTCAGTAGCCACCGCAGTCTCTTTTTCAATGATCGAGGCCAAGGTGATCCATTCATGCACATTGGCAATGTGCTCGGGCAACGCATACTCTTCTATAAGTGAGGCTAATTTTTTTTGTTGCGCTTGCTGCGCCCGAATAAGTATGTCTGATACTCGATCGCCGCGTCTAAATTGATAGGTATCAGGTAAGACATAGCCCTCTTTAAACTGTGCTGTTGCACTGCGATACTCCCAAGCAATATCGCTAAAGGTCACATCTTGTTGTAATTGCTCAAACTGCTGTAAGTACAGCAACCAGTCACGTAGTGTTTGCCCTTCAATCAGCGCTGCAGAGTATTCAATAACTTTGCCATCGAGCATCTTTTGCAGCGCTTCGACTAGGGTACTTTGCGCTTGGATCTCATACTCCCCTGCCTTGATATTGGCAAGTACTGGACGCGAGGCTAACCATGCACGCTCAAATACCGATAATTGCTCAGTGCCAAATAGCTGCTTGACGACATGCTGTACTGGTGTACCGCTGTTGATGACCAAAGCGCTGTGCGCAATGACTGATTGCTTAGCAACGCCTGCGACCTGAGCGCTTGCCCAAAGTACTGCAATCGTCATAACAAATAATAATGTCGAGATAATTTTTAGCATTGTGACCACACTTGTTGCTGCTGTAGATACTGTTGCCAGAGCTTATCAACATCTGCAAATGGCGTATTATCAAACACAATACTCTCAGTATTTGGTGATAATGAGTCTAAGCATGCACCTTTGAGCGGTATTTTGAGGCTGTGTATTGGCACCAAATGACGCACCGCGTTACACATAAACACGCTTGTGGCGTTAAACAGATCGCTGCAATACACATCCAATACTTCACAAGGGATGTCGTGTAAGGCAAAACAAGCCAGTACTTGTTCGCGCATCACGCCCGCTACGCCGCAAATATCAAGCTTTGGGGTAAGCCAACGACCTTTAACATGCACAAAAATATTCGCACTTGAGGTTTCGATAATGCGCTGCTGCGCATCCAAACAAATCACGTCCGCAACGCCAAGCTGTTCGGCTTGGCGTTTGAATAAGATATTCTCCAGACGGTTATTGTGCTTTGCTCCTGCCAATAGCGGCTGGCTAGCAAGATACCCGTCTGCCACGGCAAGCTCTAAGTCATGCGGCAGCGGCGCTGGTTCAGCGTAGTGATAGATAAATATATGCGGCGCATCAACGCCTTGCACACCATAACCACGACCACCCTCACCACGGGTAATAATCGTTTTTAAAACGCCATTACCCAGCTCAGCTGCTTGCTCCTCAAGGCTATCAAGCACGCGTTGCCAATCCACCCCGTTGATATATAACTGGGCAGTGTCACGCTGCATACGGGAGATATGAGCAGCCAAAAACTCAACGTTGCCGCCGCTGATACGCATCGTCGTAAAGCACCCGTCTCCGTAGTGGAAAGCCCGATTAGTGCTACGCGGATGAGCTTGAATGAAAATGTCCATGACATACGACCTCAAAAAGACAGCGTTTACTATAGCAAAAGCGCGGCAAAAAAAACGCCCTTGAACAAAAATTCAACGGCGTTTCCTGCACTTATTTGTAAGCAATATTGTGAGAAGCGTTACTTACCTTGGCGACGTGACCAAACTAGTCCAATTTTTTGAACAATAATGAACCGTTTGTACCGCCAAAACCAAATGAATTACACAATGCAAAGTCAGAAGTAAATGGCGCAGCTTGGTGCGGCACAAGATCTAAATCACAGCCTTCACTTGGGTTATCCAAATTAATGGTCGGTGGTGCCAGCTGTTCACGTAACGCCAAAATAGTAAAGATAGCTTCAACCGAACCAGCAGCGCCTAGCAAGTGGCCAATCATAGATTTGGTTGACGAAACCTTCACCTGAGCCGCCGCATCACCAAAGATCGATTTGACCGCGCTAATCTCGGCAATATCGCCAGCAGGCGTTGAGGTACCGTGCGCGTTAATGTAGCCAATTTGTGCCGGCGCAATACCCGCATCGTTAATAGCGTTTTGCATCGCTGCTGCTGCGCCTTCACCATTTTCTGGCGGAGAGGTCATGTGGTATGCATCACCGGACATACCAAAGCCAGACAGCTCAGCATAGATAGTCGCACCACGAGCAACGGCGTGTTCATATTCTTCTAACACGACCACACCGGCGCCCTCACCCATGACAAACCCATCACGGCCTTCATCCCACGGACGAGATGCTTGTTGCGGACGCTCATTTTGTGTAGATAAGGCGCGTGCAGAGCCAAAGCCGGCAATAGCCAGTGGCGTAATAGTCGACTCTGCGCCCCCCGCTACCATGACATCAGCATCGCCATAAGCAATCGCACGCGCAGCAATACCAACGTTATGTACACCAGTCGTACAGGCCGTCACGACATTCAGGTTTGGCCCTTTTAAGCCGCGCATGATAGACAAAAAGCCAGACACCATATTGGTAATGGTAGAGGGTACAAAGAACGGAGATACGCGACGCGGTCCAGATTTAATGAGTTTATGATGATTTTCTTCAATCAGAGGTAAACCGCCAATACCTGAACCAATAGCTACGCCCACACGGTGTGCATTGTCATTGGTAATCGCAATTGCGCTATCATCTAAGGCCTGCATTCCAGCGGCAATGCCGAGCTGAATGAAGCGGTCCATTTTTTTGGTTTCTTTTTTATCTATGTAGGCAGTGGCATCAAAACCTTTGACCTCCGCTGCAAAACGGGTCCCATAATCTGTTGCGTCAAAATGGGTAATCTCACCAACACCGGATACGCCAGCTTTAATATTTGTCCATGTTGATTCAACATCATTTCCGACAGGGGTAATTAACCCTAAACCAGTGACAACCACTCTGCGCTTAGCCACGTGCATCTCCTAACCAAAATCTTCTAAAAATCAAATATAACCAACAAAAAACGGCCCCGAGGAGCCGTTTCGTCACACAAAAAGGAAGTTATGCGTCGCTGTTTGCGTTAATGTAATCAATGGCTGATTGAACAGTGGTGATCTTCTCAGCTTCTTCATCTGGAATCTCAGTATCAAACTCTTCTTCAAGGGCCATAACAAGTTCAACAGTATCTAAAGAATCCGCACCTAAATCATCAACAAAAGCTGCCTCAGACTTTACTTCTTCTTCCTTAACGCCAAGTTGCTCAATGATAATTTTTTTGACGCGTTCTTCGATATTACTCATGTTTCTTTATCCTATTGTTCATTGGAAAAATTTACGCTAGTTTAGGTGTCAAACGAACGCAAAGCAAGTGCATATTGCACTTATGCCCGTGGTCTAACCACATTTTTGCAAAATACTAGTCAATAAACCAGTATTTCGCAAGTATTCTCTAGCCCATATGCATTCCGCCGTTCACATGCAGAGTTTCTCCGGTAATGTAAGCAGCAGGTTCGCTGGCTAAAAATGCAACAGCAGCGCCGATTTCTTCAGGTTGTCCAAGGCGGTTTGCCGGAATATCCTTAAAGATTTCCGCTTTTTGCTCATCCGTCAGGACCTTGGTCATATCTGTATCGATAAAACCAGGCGCAACGACATTCACAGTAATACCGCGTGACGCAACTTCACGGGCCATGGATTTACTAAACCCAATCACGCCTGCCTTAGCTGCCGCATAGTTGGCTTGTCCAGCGTTGCCGGTTGACCCAACCACTGAACCGACGTTGATAATGCGGCCAAAACGCTGTTTCATCATGCCGCGCAGCACGGCTTTAGACAGCTTAAAAATCGCTGACAAATTGGTCTGGATAATGTCATCCCATTCTGCATCTTTCATGCGCATTAGCAAGTTATCGCGTGTGATCCCGGCGTTGTTGACCAAAATGGCGATGCCACCAAACTCCGCGGTTATTTCGCTGACTAATGCATCAATAGCGCCTTCGGCAGTGACATTAAGCACCTTTCCAGTACCGTTGTCACCTAAGTATTCGGCAATCGCTGCAGCACCATTATCACTGGTGGCAGTGCCGACGACAAAGTGGCCTTGTGCCACGAGTGCTAGTGCGGTGGCTTTGCCGATACCGCGAGATGCGCCAGTGACTAGCGCGATTTTTTTATCAGACATGTTGATTCTTCCAAGTTAGGCGAGCGAAAAGTGCTCTGGCGCATTCACACTTGCGTAGTTTAGCGCCTTTTCAATACGTTTATTTAATCCAGTCAATACTTTACCCGGTCCGATTTCATACACATCGGTGATCCCTTGTGCGGCGAGTACCTGCACGGTTTGCGTCCACTGGACGGGGCAATATAGTTGACGGATCAGTGCATCGCGAATTGCTTCTGGATCGGACTCGGCAGCCACATCAACATTGTTGATGACCGGGACAGCTGGTGCAGACATCGTAATAGTGCCAAGTAATTCGGCAAGTTGCTCGGCAGCGGGCTGCATCAACGCACAGTGCGATGGCACGGATACTGGTAGTGGCAATGCACGTTTGGCACCGGCTTCTTTACAAGCAGCGCCGGCTTGCTCAACAGCGTCCTTATTACCAGCAATGACCACTTGCCCCGGCGAATTATAGTTGACCGCAGCAACGACCTGCCCAGTCTGCTTACTGATATCAGCACATATTTGTTCTATTGCTGCATCATCTAAACCGATAATGGCGTACATTGCACCAACACCAGCAGGGACTGCTGCCTGCATAAACTGACCGCGAGCGCGCACCAGTTTTACCGCGTCGCTTAAAGAGAAGACACCAGCACAGGTGAGTGCTGAATACTCGCCTAAACTGTGCCCAGCTAGCACTTCCGGCGTGACCTCCTGTTCGGCTTGCAACGCGCGATAGACCGCGACAGACGCAGTTAATAACGCTGGCTGGGTGACTTCGGTTTGATTGAGTTCACCATTGGGATCATTGGCTACCACGTCCCAGAGATCATAGCCCAAGGCAGATGATGCCTCAGCAAAAGTCTCATTAATGATTGTCGTATGGGCGGCTAGCTCAGCCAACATGCCAACGGCTTGAGAGCCTTGGCCAGGAAACACCATTGCGATGCGTTTACTCATATAATTTTATCCGAACCTAAATTAATATTTAACCAGTGCAGAAGCCCAGGCAAATCCGCCACCAAAAGCTTCTAATAATAAATTTTGACCGCGCTGAATGCGCCCATCTCGAATCGCAGTATCCAGTGCAGTAGGCACCGTTGCTGCCGAAGTATTGCCGTATTTTTCAAGCGTGATCACCACGTTATCCAGCGGCATGTTTAATTTTTTGGCAATGGCGTTGATGATCCGAAAATTCGCCTGATGCGGCACTAACCAATCCAGCTCAGATTTATCCATATTATTGGCTGCAAGGGTTTGCTCGACCACTTCGCTGAGTTTGGTCACCGCCATTTTAAACACTTCGTTGCCTTTCATGACCCCCCAGTTTTGATGGACCGAAGCCTCATCGCCTCGTGTGGGATTACCTACATATAGCAAATCGCCATACGAACCTGCGGCGTGGATATGGGTCGATAAAATACCCGGCTCCTCACTCGCTTCAATAATAGTTGCACCAGCACCATCACCAAAGAGAATGACCATAGAACGATCTTTAGGATCGACCAATCGAGATAAACAATCCGTACCTATGACCAAGATGCGTTTGGCCATGCCTGATTTAATATACTGATCGGCAACACTTAGTGCATAACAAAACCCCGCGCATGCTGCAGCGACGTCAAACGCTGGAATACCGTCTAGCCCTAATAAGCGTTGAATTTCACAGGCTGTGCTGGGTAACGAAGTTGCCCCACTAGTCGTCGCACACACAATCATATCGATGGACTGCGGGTCAATCTGATTATATTCGAAAGCGGAACGAGCGGCTTCAGCCCCCATAGTACCTGCTGTTTCGTCTGCACCAATAATACGACGTTCTTTGATACCCGTGCGATCAGTGATCCATTGATCTGATGTTTCCACCATTAACTCTAAATCGGCATTGGAACGGATTTCGCTGGGATAATAACTTCCTGTCGCGATGATTTTTGAATACATATTGTGCATTACTCCAGCAATATATTGCTAATCGTTGTTTTTATTCGTTGTGGGATCTGTTGTTCAACTTCGGCTACCGCCTGAGAAATCGCGTAACACACGGCGTTGGCATTCGCATTACCGTGACTTTTTACCACAATACCGCGTAATCCTATCAAACTCGCACCATTATACTGGTCGGGCTTCATCTTTTGGTACAGGCGCTGCAACAGCGGTAGCGTCATTGTTGCTAAGATTTTCATCCACAGGCTTTGTTGGCTGAGCTGTTTCACAGCATGTCGCAAATACTGATAAATACCTTCACTGGCTTTAAGCGCCACATTGCCGGTAAAACCATCGGTAACCACAACATCGGCTTTCCCCGTTAAAATGTCATTTGCTTCAATAAACCCGATGTAGTGAATTTTGTTTAATTTGGACAGCGCCAGATGCGCTTGTTTGACCACATCATGGCCTTTATTGTGTTCTTCCCCAACATTTAGCAGCGCTACTCGCGGTGCTTCTCGGGGTACATGTTGTGGGGGCAGTTCAGCTTGTTGCGCTGCCAGCACTGAGCCCATGACCGCATTTTGCACTAACGTATCCGCGCTATTATTTACGTTAGCGCCTAAATCCAACAACCACACCGGTACGCCGGTTTGACTGGGCAGATGCGTGACTAATGCCGGACGGTCAATCCCTGGTAAGGTTTTTAGCAGCACCGCAGCAATGGCGAACAGCGCACCTGTATTACCCGCGCTGACACAGGCATCGGCTTTGTTTTGTTGGACTAATTCTATGGCCCGTCGCATGGAAGCATCTTTTTTGTAGCGCAGTGCTTCAGCAGGTTTATCCGTCATTAAGATGGTATCTTGACAGTGCAAGATGCGAATACGTTGACTAAATTGCGTTTGGATTTCTTGTAAGTGCGGAGAAATTTGAGGTTCATCACCACAGATAATGAGGTGCAAATGAGGATGTTGGTGCAGCGCTTTTATGGCACCAGAAATAATAATGGGGGGACCATGATCTCCCCCCATTGCATCTAACGCGATGGTTAGTGTAGACATAAGTCAGACTAGTTGCCTGTGACTTTTTTGCCTTTGTAGAAACCATCAGCCGTCACGTGGTGACGACGGTGCGTTTCACCTGATGTAGAATCGACAGACAAAGTTGCGCCTGTGAGTGCATCATGTGAACGACGCATACCACGCTTAGCGCGGGTTTTACGATTTTGTTGTACTGCCATAACTTACTCCTGGTCTCGCTTAAGTTTTTGTAAAACCGCAAATGGGTTTTCACGCTCTTGTTCCGGTTTGAGTTGACCAAACGTCATATCTTCACTGCTTACTTTGCAATCGACCTCTGCATGGACGGGTACAATGGGCAACGTAATAATCAGCTCGTCTTCAAAGATTTGCACCAGATCAACCTCTCCGTGTTCATCTACCGCAACCGGCTCGTAAGCGTCAGGTAATTCGTCATGCTCTAGTTCATTCCCCTGCACGGGCGTGAAACAAAATTCGACAAAATTGTCGAACGGCATTAGCGAATTACAGCGTTGACAGATAAGTTGTGCTTGCGTGTGCAATGTTCCGTGGAAGTAAGTAAGACCCTGCGCGTCTTTTGCAAACTTAACGTCCACCTGAATATCGTCATCACATTGAGCAACAGATGCTAACCATCTCGGCATATCTTTAGCCGCCATGATCCCTGAATACTCAGAGCGTTTGGTAGCTGTTTTGACTGGGTCGAGGCGCTTTGGCAATTTTACTTTCTGCATAACGCGCGCAGTTTATAGGTTTCCCCTACCCGTGTCAAAGGATATTCGGGATAGAGAGTGAGGTTTAGAAAAACTTAACATGAAACACAAAATGACGATACACTTTGCATATTCAACAATAATTCACACCTCGCGGAGTTTATTTTACCAAGATGAAAAAAATCGTCCTTGCCTCTTCTTCAAAATACCGACGCATGCTGATGAATCAGCTGGGCCTGCGCTATGATTCGGTATCTCCCGATGTTGATGAAACCCCGCTTGCCAATGAAGGTCCTGCTGCTCTGGTTGCTCGATTGGCTCATGCAAAGGCAGCGAAAGTCGCCCATGATCATCCCGAAGCGGTGGTGATCGCCTCTGATCAAGTGGCGTGCATCGACAATGACATCTTGACCAAACCCGGCAACCGAGACAACGCCATTGCCCAGCTCACCCGCTGTAGCAGACAAACGGTGACCTTCTACACGGCATTATGTGTATTGGGGCCGGACGGCTTTGAAAAGCAGATTGTCGAGCCTTATATTGTCGGCTTTCGCGATTTAAGTGCTGAGCAAATTGCCGCCTACATTGACCGCGAACAACCTTTTGACTGTGCCGGCAGCTTCAAATCTGAAGGTTTGGGAATTGCGTTATTTAAGTTCGTCAACGGCAGAGACATCAATACACTGGTTGGACTGCCGCTGATTGAACTAACCAGCATTCTATTTGAGCTCGGTGTGGATGTATTAAACCCAGTCGAGTAACTCCAGAGGCGAATTAATAATCGCGCGTGGGGCGTATTGTGCTATCACCTCATTAGTATGCACACCGTAGGACACACCAATGCGATCCATTCCTAGTGCCGCGGCCATTTGCATATCGAAACTGGTATCGCCCACCATTAAACACTCTGAAGGCGCTAAGTTTTGTCTAGCCAAAATCTGCTCTAGCATGTCAGGAGATGGTTTGGATTCCGCTTCATCAGCACAGCATGAATCGACAAAATAATGTTTGCTGTCAGTGTGCAGCCATGCGCGCTCTAGACCCCGACGTGCTTTACCGGTTGCCACCGCCAAAGGCAGGTGCTGGGCCAGCGTGATAAGCAATTCACGACTTCCGGCAAATAATGGACACGGCGTAGTATCCACCGCTACAAATATCCGCTTATAATGCTCAACTACTTGCGCTACCTTGGTGTGACACTCTAGCGCAAATAAACGCTGAATAGCGGGCGCTAAACTAATGCCGATGATTTGATGCACGGCCTGCGCACTAGGCACAGGCAAGTCAGAGCACCGCGCAGCCTCTTGCATGCACGCAACGATTTTGTCAGCAGAATCCATTAACGTGCCATCCCAATCAAAAATAATACAGCGATAGCGCTTCATGATGCCTCCAGCACATTTAAGATATGTTTGAGCGTATCATCATACTTGGCCATGAGTCGCATCGGCTCTTTCGTCCCAGGGTGAATAAAGGCCAGCGCCGCAGCATGTAAAAATAACCGCGGACAGCCACGATGTGCAAAGTCAGCGTTGATTTCGCTGTCGCAATATTTAGCATCACCAATAATGGCGTGCCCTGCGTATTGGCAGTGAACTCGGATCTGGTGAGTGCGCCCGGTAATCGGTGAGGCTTCGATTAAGGTTGCATCGGCAAAGGATTGTAACACCCGATACCGCGTTTCGCTGGGTTTGCCGTCATCCCGCACCTGCACCATGCGCTCCCCTGATTGTAAGGTATTCTTGTACAGCGGCGCTTTGACCTTATGGCGATGTTGCGGCCACTGCCCGGTGACTAGGGCGTGGTAGCGTTTTTGCATTTTTTTGTCGCGCAACTGTTCGTGCAGGTGCCGCAGTGCCGAGCGTTTTTTGGCAACCAAAATCAAACCACTGGTGTCGCGGTCAATGCGGTGCACCAGTTCCAAAAAATCCTGTTGTGGACGCAGTGCACGCAGGCCTTCAATCATGCCAAATTGCAAACCACTGCCACCGTGAACGGCCAAGCCAGTGGGCTTATTCACAGCTAAAATACGCTCATCCTCAAACACAATGGCGCCTTCAAGACGCGCGACTTGCGCCAGCTTGGGATTGACATGAGGCGAGGCTTTCGCCTCGCGCTTAATGGGAGGGATACGCACCAAATCGTCGGCTTGAATTTTGTATTCAGCTTTGATGCGTTTTTTGTTGACCCGCACTTCCCCTTTGCGCACGATGCGGTAAATCAAGCTTTTAGGAACGCCTTTGAGATACTGCAACAAAAAATTGTCGATGCGCTGTCCTGCCATATCCGCAGATATTGTTACAGTGTGCACAGTGGTATTGACAGGAGTGTTGATAGATTCGTTCATGCCCTAACTTACTGACTGAAATCGCTCAAAAAAAAATTATTATACGCAATATGCGTGCTAAATGCTTGCAGTTAGTCTGAAATAAAGACATAATTTAGTGCGCAAATTTTTTTGTAACATCTGTAGCAGATTGCTCTGCTTTATCCTTACAATAATCTCGCGCAGCAAGCCGCACGTCGTCAGAAAGTTGAGACAGACCTCAATACATTATTATTCCGACTCGGCAAAATAGCGCCTAGACAATTACCAATTGTGTTTGTCGGCGCAATATTGATAAAAAATTACGTACATTGTTGACAGCGAATTAGAGCAATTTTAGGTTGATGTAGATACCTAAAATAGAAAAACAAGATAAACAATCTAGTCAACTTGCTATGCACAAATTAGCAAGTTTTATTATTATGTAGGCCTTTCTATACCGCCTATTTGTATCTTTGTCTGGTATGAACGCACACGCGTTACACCCAGCCCTGCCTTAGTTCTTGTCTGTGTCGACATTGTCCGTACACTATGAGAAGTGACAATGAAAAGAATGTTAATCAACGCTACGCA
>CAZLGJ010000023.1:7044-28045 GCA_964559075.1 uncultured Glaciecola sp. | reverse complement strand
TTTCGTCGCTGCCGCGCTCTTCCTCATGTGGGTATTAATGATAGAGCGTTATTGGTATCTGACCTCGGTTTTCCCGAAAGTAAAGGCACAAATTATTGCCGATTGGGACGCCCGAGCTGATACAACCTCATGGTATGCGCATAGAATCCGTGATGCATGGATTTCACAAGCGTCGGACGCGCTCAATGCACGTATGTTGATTATTAGAACCTTAGTGGCTATGTGTCCCTTAATCGGACTACTTGGCACGGTTACCGGGATGATTTCAGTTTTTGAAACCATGGCGACCCAAGGTACTGGTAATGCGCGTTTGATGGCGGCAGGCATTTCAATGGCAACTATCCCGACTATGGCGGGCATGGTAGCGGCACTATCTGGTTTGTTTGTGAGCTCGCGTTTAGAGTCAAAAGCTAAATACGCACGCGAGTCATTAATTGATAGCTTGCCACATCATTAAAGAGAGAATCCTATGAGTCGTAAAGTTAGACAAGAAGAAGAAGATGCGGCAATCGATATGACTCCGATGCTCGACATCGTATTTATCATGCTGATTTTCTTCATCGTTACCACTGTTTTCGTAAAAGAAGCGGGTATCGACGTCAACAAACCTGATGCAAGTGAAGCATTTCGTCCTAAGAACGCCAATATCTTTATTGCGGTGACTGAGGATGGCGATGTGTGGCTTGATAAGCGTCAAGTAGCCGCTGATTCTGTTCGTGCAAACATTGAACGTTTGCTAACAGAACAACCGACTGACTACGTGATTATTCAGGCAGACGTAAAAGCAAAACACGGTTTAGTGGTTGAGATCATGGACCAAGTAAAAGACGCAGGGGTCGATAAGATTTCTGTTGCAACACGTAGTTAAGGGGGCAGATAGAATATGGCACGATTTATATTGTCAATTTTGCTCGGTGCTGCGGTTGCTTTTACTTTATTCGTCGTGATGGCGAAACTTATTGAAAACACGAACCGCCCAGCTGAAGAAGTTGCACCTACTCCGGTGATTGATATTGTGATGGACGAAGTAGAGGAAGATACGAATACGCGTAATCGCGTACCGCCGCCTCCGCCACCGCCACCGCAACAACCACCAAAGATGCAGCCCACTGAGCCTGAAGAAATTGAACCAAATGCAGACGGCTTTAGTCTAAACGTTCCTGGCATTGATACCGGTGGTATGAATGTAAGTTTGGGTGGCGTTGGTGCGATGCGTCGTGACGGTGAAGCTACACCTATCGTTCGAATCGAGCCAAAATACCCAGTGCAAGCAGCGCGTGATGGCAAAGAAGGTTGGGTACGCTTGTCATTTACTATCAACGAAGTTGGTGGTGTTGAAGACGTAGATGTTATCGAAGCTGATCCGAAGCGTATTTTTGACCGCGAAGCCAAACGCGCATTGCGCAAGTGGAAATACAAGCCAAAGATTGTTGATGGAAAGCCCGTTAAACAACCTGGTTTGCAAGTGGTGTTAGAATTTAACTTGGATAAGTCATGATGAAGAAATTATTTACCCAATCGTTACTTGTCGCAGGTATGAGTTTATCTGTCGGTTTTTCGACGGCATCTTTTGCCCAAGAAGCTGAAGCCAAAGCTGCTCCGCCTGCTCCGATCCCTCCGGTTGTGTGTCCTGGTTACAAGCCGGGAACCACGCAAATCGTTGGCGAACGAGCTGGTAAAAAAGTAGCTCGCGCGTTTGAGGCCTACAACGAAGACCTCGTTGATGAAGCGCTCGAGATACTGATTGAGATTGACCCATCTGATTCGTTTGACCGTGCCTATGTGAGCCGATTTATCGGTAACATCATGGCGACCTTAGATAACCGTGGTCAAGAAGCCAAGGGTTATTTGGTTGACGCTGTTAAGCAAAAAGAGCTTAATGATAATGAGCACGCTGGTACGTTACGTCTTTTAGGTGATCTGAGCCTTCAAGAAAAAGACTATGCAGATGCGATCAACTGGTATAACAAATGGATGGACTTCACCTGTAAAGAAGATGCAGACATTTATACCCGTATTGCCCAAGCATTTTATGAAACGAAGCAGCTTGATAAGATCATTGCACCTGCCGATAAAGCAATTGCCTTGTATGAGAAGCCGAACAAAAACCCTTATGTGTTAAAGTTGACCTCTTACTATGAGCGTAAGCTTTACCCACAAACGGTTAAAGTGGCGGAAGAGCTAGTGCGTCAATTTCCTGATAATAAGCAGTGGTGGTCGCAACTTGGTTTCTTCTACATGTTAGTTGAAGATTTCCCACGTGCACTGTCTACGTTTGAAATGGCGTATGCTCAGGGTTATTTGGTGAAGGTTTCTGAGATTAAGGCATTAGCTCAGTTATATGCAACCTCGGATATTCCTCACAAAGCCGCATTATTGTTAGAAAAATACATTAACAATGGCTTGTTGGAAAAAACAGAGAGCAACTACTCTCAGTTAGCCAATGCGTTCCATTCAGCCAAGTATCATGCTAAAGCAGCCAGCTATTATGGTATCGCTGCGGCAATCAATAATGATGCTGATTTGTATCGTAAGCAAGGCGTATTATTACTCGCTGCTGAAGATTACAAAGGCGCAGTAACAGCCTTAAACAATGCGCTTGAGGCTGGTCCTGAAGATGAGGGGCGTGTGCAGTTTGCATTGATGGAAGCGAACTTCTATCAGAACAAATTCCGCACAGCTTATAAACATGCGATGGAAGCGAAAAAGCACAGCTCTGTGCGTCGTAATGCCAACGCATGGGCACCTTACATCAAGGAAAAAGCGAAAAACCGCGGTATTAGTATTTAATCTGTATCGGTTTTAACAAATAGGCTAGCAAGTTAATTTGCTAGCCTTTTTTTGTTTTTGGTACTTAGTTTAAGCCAATAGCCCTTCCGAACCACTGTTGTAAATACTGGTTCAACCCACGTTTTCCTGACAAACCGTGTTCAGAAACAATATTCCTCACAGGTCTGCGTCGTATCAATAAGTCTTCACAAATGAGATCATAAATATCACTCTGGGCTGCACTTAGCACATACACAGTTGCGAGCGCATAATCACATTGATGCCATTGTTTGTAACTCGCCACAAAGGGATGGATAACGCTTTGCAATTGCATGAGGTCAATAGTGTCGGAGTGCGAACAGAGTGATTGCGCAAGCTGATAAAACTTGTTGGGCTTGTTGGTATACACCACTTGAAGTTGGATGAGCTGTTTTAATTGCTCATCAAATTGGTGTCGGCTATCTAAGGTTTTGCCTATGATGATATTGGCGGTAGCTGTGGCGCTGTTAGGCTGGGTGCCGTAACGCCAGATATTAAAGCCCAGCGCCTGCCAAAATGCCAGCGTATCTGCCGCATAAGCAAATGAGCTGGTTATGTGGCTCACTTGGTTTGCGTGTGCAGTTTGAATTAACTGCTGGATGAGTTGGGTACCAATACCCTGACGTTGATATGCTGGTAGTACGGCAATACGATTTACTCGCCACTGTCGCTGCTTAAGTAATTCAGGCGCGGCATAGGTCATTGCTAACTGTTGACTAACGAGATGCCCTTGAATGCGCCTCTGACCATGTGTTATGGCTATCTGTAATGCGTCATTAATACCACCAAGGTATTCATCAAAAAAAGCAACAGCACCGACGCACTGACCATCTTTGACAACAATTAAACAGTCAAGGTAAGGGTCGTCCCATAAACGCTGCAAATCATCGGGGCGTGTTTGATAATGTGCTTGCCTCAGCAAGCGATATACATGTTCGATCACGTGCATACGTTGTGTTGTGGATGCAATGCGCGATAGCAGGTGGATCCCATCTTCTGTTATGCGTGTGTAACTAGTCTCACGATTGAGTAAAGATTCAATTGGACAGGGCGTAGCAAAGCGTACAGGGGTGGTTAGTGTATAGCGTTTTGCATTGCTTAACTGGTGCATAAATTTGCGGGCAAATCCCGATGCGGAACCTTCATAGCCGTGGGTGGTAGTGGCTAGAATGCAGTGTTTAGAGACAGTGAGTAGCTTTTTTAGTACATCAAGCGGAAAGCTTGCGGCTTCGTCGATGATGACAACATCCCATTGTTCTTGGCAAGCTGGGTGATCTGGAGGTAATAACGCGATCACGCCATGCTGGGAATGAAGGCGATGCTGTACGATGTCACCCTTGCTTAACTCTATTGATTCATTGGAACTAGCAGTGATATGTGCAAGGCGCTGACACAGCACATCCTGATGTTTCTGTGCACCTGCAATCAGCAGTACCCGAGGCTGGTGCTGGAATAGTTGAGCCGCGATTTCAGCCAATAGATAGGATTTACCGCGTCCGCGTAATGCCGTAATTAACGCCACACTCTCAGTAGAGTTGCTGATTCGATTACATATATCAGTAACGATTTTGAGCTGTTCTTGGCTTGCTTTTGCGCGAAGCGGCGTCAAATCACTAAGGGGGTGGTCTGCTAATTGATTGACAGCTCCATTGATTGAGCCAAGCCCTATGTGCTGTAAATGTCGCCATAATTGAGATGATGACGCGGGCTGGGAACCGTACTGATCGCAACTAATACCGATCCCTGTCATCACAGTCTCACTGTGATAAAGCAGTAAGGAGCCACCATGCGTGACACAGCCCGCTAGGGCATGCAAGCTTTGTAGTCGGAACCCTTGGTGTAAATCGATAATAACACATGCAAACTCCAATCCCAGCGCATGTTGATACTGTGCTTGCGTTAGGTGGGTATCAATATGAATGTTGTTAGCGCCACAAGATGCTGCTAATGATGCGTCATCACTTAATAACAAGGTCTTTGGTTGGGGGTGTTGCCTGTAAATCCATTGATGATAATGATCAACAATCTCAACAAGTTTAGTCGTAGAAAAGATTTGTCTTGTCACTAGTAATTTATTATTCTTGACGCAAAACGGCAATATACCAAATGGCCAAGTGGTTGGCGAGCAACCATTTAAGCTTAAGTAGTACTCCTTATGACCAATAAATCCGCGCTTAGTGCAATCAACAAAATTCGGTTGTATCGTTATATCGCGATAGCTGTCGTCTACGGGTTTTTATGTTGGATAGTACTGGTTCACGAATTCACTAATCAAAAAAAGCAGGTACAAATAGAGCGTGAATTTTTCGTCAGAGAGTTGCAAAACATTGAAACCAATGCGCTGCGTGTACTTGATACATTCGCTGCGTATTCGGCGCAGTCTCCCTCGCCAACGACGGCTGAACTAGATTTTTTTGCGCTACAGCTTATGCAGGGACATCCTTATATTTATTCTGTCGCCCAAATCAAAGCCATGTCCAAAGCCGAGGTCGAAGCCAAGCTCTCGCCATCTTTTCAATTAACTCAGCTGCGCGAAAACCATGCACAGCCAAAGCTTACTTTAATCCAGCCGTTTGCGCGCAACTATGTGACGCATTGGATTTATCCCAATGAGCCTCCGCATAATCAGGTGATGGGGCTTGAGATATCGAATATTTGGAATTTGCACGCCATGGTGCAATCTTCACAAAAAAGCTACTCGATGGCCTCAAAAGAGCTACACATGTTTGATAAAAATTACATGGACTCCTTTCCATTATTAGAAGGCGGCTATGCTTTTTCGGTCAACAAAGTGGCGGAATATGACGCGCAATTTAATGATCCCGGTTTGATCTTGTCCATGTTGTTTAACGAAGCTGAACTAGTAGCGTATCTACAATCCATGGTCAGCTATGCTGAACTTAGGGTAGGGATCCAATATGGCGATGCCTATCGTTGGTATGGTGACAGCCCATCTGGTGCATGGTACGAATTTACAAAAGTAGATGCTTTTAGGTATCCCTTTATCAATACTGATATGCACTTTGAGCTACACAAAACTGTTGGCATTAGCCAAATGAATATAAAGTTTATTATGCTGTTGACGCTGTTTTTGGTTATTGCGTTGACGGTGTTTGAACTGATGCATCGGCGCGTGTTAGCTAATTACCAGTTTTTGTTGTCACAAAATACAAAGCTTAAAGAAAATATCAAAAATCGTTCGGATCTGTTTGGGTTTATCGCACACGAGCTCAACACGCCACTCACACTGATTTCGTCGCCTACCCAGCAGATGTTGACACATACCAATTATGATCAACAAACCTATCAACATCTAAAAACGATTTTGCGCAATACCGAAAAAATGCAACAAGTCATCGATCGCATTCTAGAGCTCAAACGTTATCAAACCCGCTCTTTGCAACCGGAAACGTTGAATATCGTAGAGCATTTGGTTCAGTTATATACCCCGTACAAGTCGATGTTTTTGGCCAAAGAATTGTTATTTATCGAGTCTGGTAATATCTACGACATTATCCCCCTGACTGTGGACAAGTCATCCTTTAACATTGTCTTAGACAATTTATTATCCAACGCCCTCAAATATACCCCTGTCCATGGGACCGTTGAGGTGAATTGGCATCGAGATATGCAGTATTGCTACATTTCGCTAAGCAATTCCTTTCCTCCACTTACGGCTCAGCAGCGCAATGATATATTTACCAAATACGTGCGCAATACCAGTTCTGACACCCAAGGCTATGGCCTTGGCTTAGGCTTAGTATCGGAGATTTGTGAGCGCAACCAGTGGTTTATCCAATGCAATAGTAATGTGAGTGAAGAGGGAAAAAGCGAGCTTGAATTTGTGCTGGTGTTACCGGTTGCTTCCACCGAACCTGCATAAATATTTTGCGACAACGATTGAGTTTTAGCACAAGGCTTGATATCTTACACGCCGTCCAAGGGGTGCTGTGGTATCGATAACGATGTTCACGGCTGAGATCGCAAGAAACCCTTTACCTGATCCGGATAATGCCGGCGTAGGGATTGGCTTTAACAAGACATTATCACTCTGCCGAACCGGATCTTTTTTAACTGTATTTTAGAAGAGATCCTCATATGACATTTACACCCAAACCAACTACTCCCATACTGGCCGCAATCAGTTTAGCCATAATGTTGTCTTGCACTGCCTATGCTGACGAGAGTGCAGTAGAAGTTATCGCCGTCAATGGTGATTATTCTGCGTTATCACTAGACCAAATCAGTCAAAGTGCTTCTGTTGTCTCACAGGATATTCTAGAACAGCGCCAAGCTGCGCATATTGAAGATGTGCTCAATAAACTCGCCAACGTCAACCTAGCATCTGGCGCATCTCGTGCCAAATTCGTACAGATCCGAGGTATTGGCGAGCGCAGTCAATTTTCTGAACCGCTTAACCCATCTGTAGGCATTATCCTTGATGGCATCGATATCAGCGGCTTAGGAGGCCTGGCGACCTTATTTGACGTGCAACAAGTGGAGGTAATGCGCGGTCCCCAAGCGACTACTTTTGGTGCCAACGGCTTAGCAGGCGTCATCAATATTGTGGCCAATGCGCCTACTGCTGCACCTGACGGACAGCTGCGTTTATCTCTAGGAGAAGACGAGCTATTTGCCATCAGCGGTGCGTATTCACAAGCAGTATCTGACAATATGAATGCCCGTATTGCAATTAGCAAACAACAAAACAACGGCTTTGTTAAAAATGCCTTTTTACAACGCGATGATACTAACGGGATTGATGAGACAGGTTTGCGCGTAACGCTTGATTACGCGGCATCTCCTGCGCATAAAGTGCGTCTAACAGGTATACATAGCTATATTGATAACGGCTATGACGCATTTAGTTTAGAGAATGACAACATTACGATATCCGATGAGCCGGGTCAGGATCGCGCTAAAGCCAATGCGCTTAGCGTACTTAGTACCACCCAAACTGAATGGGGGCAATACCAACTAAGCGCAGCTACGGCGCTGACCGAAAGTTTGTACAGCTATGATGAAGATTGGACTTTTGCAGGTTATCACCCCGATCCGATGTTGTTTTACAGCGCTGTAGATGCCTATTTTCGCGACCGCGATTATGTCACTGTTGAAGCCAAAGTGATGTCGGTACAAGACCTTGAGCAACTGCACTGGGTCACAGGTTTACAATACAAAAAAGCAGAGGAACAATTAACGCGCCAATACACTTATGCAGACTCTGATTTTAACAGTGAATACCAGCCAGAGCAGCTGTCACTTTACGCGCAGGTCAATTGGCCTGTTGCTTCGCAATGGCTTCTTGAAACTGGTATCCGCGCAGAGCGCTTTGACCTTGAATATGCCGATAGCAATGGCTTTGTTGAGAGTCAAAGCGATACACTGGTTGGCGGCAAGTTAGGTGTGAGTCATTTTCGTGATGACAGCACTTTTTATGCGAGCTTAAGCCGAGGGTATAAAGTTGGTGGGTTTAATCCGAATGAGCAAGTATCTGCATCGCAGCGCATCTTTGATGCTGAATATAATTGGAATGCAGAGCTTGGCTATAAGTATGCCACAACAACCACGCAGGTTCGTCTTGCCGTGTTTAGGATGGAACGCAAAGACACTCAAATTAGTGATTTTGCTGTGCTCTCTTCAGAAGGAAATGCTGTGCAGTTTATCGACATTATCGATAATGCCGATAACGGCGTCAATCAAGGTGCTGAATTAGAATGGCGCTTTACGCCCGGTAATGCGGTAAGTTTTGGTGCTGACATTGGCTATCTGGACGCACGATTTTCTGGCTATACCAATGCCATGGGTGATTTTGTTGCCTCTCAAAGACAGGCTCAATCACCACGTCACACCTTTCACCTGTTTATGGATGCAGATCTGAGTGAAACATGGCGTGCTTATCTGGCGTTTGAAGGCAAATCGTCAGCCCGCTTCTCTGACGGGCATGATGCAATCAATCCGTCTTATAGTGTGTTTAACGCAAACTTTACCAAAGATGTGGGGCCGTATGAGATATCATTCTGGGTCAATAACTTGTTAGATGAAGTGTACTACTCAAGAGGCTTCGGAGGGTTTAACAATGACCCATTTGATGGTTTTGACCAAACTATGCCAGAAGAGTATTTTCAATTTGCTAACGGACGTCGCGCTGGAATTACCGTTAACGCGACCTTTTAAGCAGCTAGCTACCCTAAGGGCAAGACATGTCTGAAGTAGAGTTAATTGCGGCCCTGTTAGGGGTCGCCTATATCTATTTGGTTTCCCACGAAAACCCGTGGTGTTGGCCGTGTGCATTAATTAGCACGGGGCTTTACACATATTTATTCTGGGATGTCGAGCTCGTCTTCAGCATGTTGCTCAATGCCTATTATTTGGTAATGGCCATATACGGCTACTGGTGTTGGACCAAAGGGAAACAGGCACAGCCAAAAAGCATTGTGCAAGTCAGCCTGCCTTGGCATGGCGGCTATATCTTGATTGGTTGTGCACTCAGTGCAGTAATGATTATTTTGCAAGGTACCGCATGGTTGAGTTGGCCCGCACTTGATGCATACATGAGTGTATTTGCTGTGATGACGACCTGGCTAGTGGCTCACAAATATCTCGCTAATTGGGGGTATTGGGCGGTGATCAATAGTGCTGCGGTCGTGCTATATGCACACTATGAGTTGTGGTACACCGTCGGGTTGTATGCGATTTATTTAGGCTTTTCTTTTTATGGATTATTACAATGGCGTCAGCGTCTGAGCACGTAAACTCGATTAAGCAAAAATTGCTGGGGATGTTGCCTGAATTACAATCTGCCTTGCCGGCATCGCTTGGTGAGCTGACCGATGACGTTAATATGCGTTTGACGTCTTTACTGGGGACACATGATAACTGGCGGCTGGATCTGCTAGACAGTTCATTTCATGTGAAGTGGCAGCTTGCTCACAATGGCGAATTATTTTCGCAGCGCTCTCACTTTGAGCTTCAGCAAATTCTCGCTGTGCATGGTCATGCTCCACATGCCTATTACTGTCGTGATGGTTTATTTGTCACCGCGTGGCATGCAATACCAGCTGTTGCGGTTGATCCTGAGACGATTGCAGAACGCCAAGCGACAATTCATGCCCTGGACATTAAAACCCGCGATGCCAGTTTGAAATGCCACTACCCTGAGCACCTCGCGTTGCTAGATGAAAGTACTGCATTGCCAACCGCCGCGTTAGCCGATAGAGTGTTTGCTCATAATGATTTGCACCACAGTCATATACTAGCTGATGTCTGTGTCGATTGGGAATATGCAGGGATTGCAGAGCGCGCTTATGATTTGGCCAATACGGTAGTGATCAATCGCTATTCGCTAGAACAATGCGAGGCATTTATAGCGGCGTACTTGCGTGCAATGCCCAATCTGACATACGATTTACACCAAGCTATTATGCAATTTGTGCCTTTGGTACGCACCATCAACGATGCGTGGACCAACGCCGCACGTTACAAAAAATAATCTACAGCGCATATTTAGCTTTACCTTTAAAGTCAGACTTGTATAATGCTCAACCGTTGCAGGGGCGTAGTTCCAATTGGTAGAACAGCGGTCTCCAAAACCGATGGTTGGGGGTTCGAATCCCTCCGCCCCTGCCAAGCTTTTCTTTGAGGTCGCGATGTCAGAACGTTCCATTTCTCACACAGACAAGTCCTTGTTTGCCACCGGCGAAAATTGGTTTTTGTTGTATTGCAAGGGACGTGAAGAAGAGCGCGCTGTGATGCACCTAGCCAATCAAGGTGTTGAAGCATTTTTTCCCCAGGCAGAGTTTCAAAAAATTCAACGCGGCAAGCGTGTGCTAGTTGTTGAGCCGTTGTTTCCCAATTATGTATTTGCCAAACTTGATTATGAACGACACAACTTCACCACTATCCGTTCTACGCGTGGCGTCATCGGTTTTGTGCGCAAAGGTCGTGAGCCACAGGTAGTATCAAGTGCGTTAATCCAACAGATTCAATCGCTGGATGTCAACTCTACAGTCGTAGACAAAAACGTTCCCCAAGCTGGCGATGCAGTCTTGATTAATCACCCACAATACAACAATATCCGCGCGATTTACCAAGAAGCAAAGGGCGATCAGCGCGCCATCTTATTGTTAGAACTTATCAATAAGCCCGTCGAAATCATCTTTGATAATAAAGACTTCAAAAAAATCTAGTGCGTCGGCTCAGGACCGACTGTTTTCTGTTCGGATGTGTATTGTGCTACCAACTCACCAGCTGACCAGACGTGCATAGTTTGCGGGGGCATTTTGTGCCACTCCTCATTAGTTGTGAGCGGCTCAGTCGCAATCACTGTGACCACATCGTTAGGTGTGGTTTCTTGGGCAAAATCAACGCTGACCGCAATATCTTTTAGCAGGGCAGGGCCAAAGGGTGCCCGTCGGGTGATCCAGTGTAGCTTGTTGGAGCAGTGTGCAATCAACACTTCCCCGTTAGAGAGTAAAAAATTACACACTCCTTGGTCATGTAGTTGACTTCGCAGGGCATAAATATAGTCCCATACCTCGCGCATTTCTGTTGGAGGGCTAGTGCCAAAACGCGAGGCGATCTTGTCCATTAGCCAACAGAAAATGAATTCACTATCGGTCGTACCAACAGGAGAGAAGCGCTCACCAAGCGTGAGCTGGCTGAAAATGTCGGTCAGTTGTCCATTGTGCGCAAAGGTCCAGGTTTGTCCCCATAGTTCACGACTGAAAGGATGAGTGTTTTCCAACACTAACGGGCCGACATTGGCTTGGCGAATGTGACTAATGACAATGTCACTTTTGATGGATTGTTGTTTAAGAAATGCCGCCACATCGCAATCTGAACCTGCGGTGAGGTCCCGAAAGGACTGAGTGCCCTTACCGCGATAGAAGGTAATGCCCCAGCCATCCTTATGCACATCTGTGCGACCTGCGCGCTCCACCAGGCCGGTAAAACTAAAACAGGCATCGGTTGGCACGTTGGCACTCATACCCATGAGTTGACACATAGTTTACTCTCCGTTTAATTAATTTAAGTATAAGGAAATGTAGGTAGGAACACTAGCGACATCGGCGTAAAAATCTCGAGTGTGTTAGCGAAGAATATTCAGGTAAATTATTTTCATACATAGCCGATACGCTAAAGGTAAGGACAGTAATCGTTAAATGGATTTTACGTGACAGTGACCGCAAAACAACACAAACCGCACACCGATTGCCCATTTTGTACAGAACAACGTGTCGAATGTGCTGTGCAATCAGCAGGCTGGCAAATGCATTGTCTAAGCTGTGGCGCCCGCGGACCACTGAGTCAAAACCCTGCTCAGGCCAAAGCGCTTTGGCAACAAATCAATGACAACAAATTTTTGTTGCGCAGTGTGATTGATGAATCACCCAATGTGACCTTTTTGAAAGACGAAAACGGCCAATTTTTGATCGCCAATAAAAAGCTGGCAAAGTTATACAATACGACACCCGATGATATCGTTGGCAAATACGATGAAGATTTTAACGATAACCAAGAGCAGGTTGCGTTTTTTAAGCGCAATATCAAAGAGATTGCTTACTCTGATCACACGCATTTTGTCGAAGAAACCTCAACCGACGCCGAAACTGGCCAAATCTGTTACTTTCAATCTTCCAAAACCCCGATCCGTGGGCCTAACGGCGAACGACGGGTGCTGGTCATTGCGAATGATGTGACCAAACTGCACGAGGCGAGGGCAGAATCTCAATACCGAGAAAAACAATTTTCGGATGCGATGGCAATCGCCGGCGAGGGGTTTTGGGAGTGGAATATGCTCACTGATACTATTCATCACAATCAAAAATGGTGTGAGATGTTGGGGTTAGACAGTACCTTGATGCAACACCCTATCGACAAATACATCGAGCGTATTCACCCAGATGATCGCGATGAGGTGTTTGCTAAATTGCAAGCTGCCATCGCCGAACACAAGACCTTTGAAGCGGAATACCGCATGGTCAAAACCACGGGGATGGTGATTGAAATTTTGGATCGCGGCCGTGTGGTCGAACACGACTCGCAAGGTCGACCTATTAAAATGGTTGGTAGTTTTGTCGACATATCTCAGCGCAAAGACGCCCAGCGTAAGTTAGAAGCAGCCCGTACCGAGCTAGCAAAGGCCAATTCTCACCTTGAGGAGTTGGTAGAGCAGCGGACGGTTGAGCTACGTAAAGCAAATTTGGAGTTAGAACGCCTGGCACATCGCGATGCCTTAACAGGGCTTGCCAATCGCCGTGCAGCCAATGAGCGGCTCAATCAAGAGTATGAGCGCCTAAAGCGTAATCAGGTTGCCTACGCTGTCCTGCTGATTGATATCGACTATTTTAAGCGGATTAACGATACTTTTGGCCACCCGATAGGCGATGAAGCATTGCGTCATTTGACCAGCATTTTGGAGAGTAACTTGCGTGAAATGGATTTTGTCGCCCGCTTTGGGGGAGAGGAATTCATTGTGTTATTACCCGAGACAAGCTTGGAGCAAGCTATTTTGGTCGCTGAAAAACTCCGTCTAGCCTGTGCTAATACGCCGCTCAATGAAAAGGTATCATTTACCATCAGTATTGGTGTCGCGATTGCAAAGGCCGAACATAGCGATGAGTACGAAGCGCTAAATTTAGCTGACGCTGAGCTGTACAAGGCCAAAAATCTCGGTCGCAACTGTGTAGTCGCATGTAGCCCAGCACCGGTTTCTTCTTTTAACATCTAAGTTTTGAGACTTAACTTTTTACAAAATTGTGTGTATGTTGTTGGCATATACGTATTTTGCAAGGATTTTTATGTCTCAGCCCACAGTGATAGTTACCGGTGGTTCATCAGGTATTGGTTTGGCCATCGCTCGCGCGTTTGCTGATGCCGATTATATTGTTTGCAACCTCGACCAGCATGCTGGTCCTGTCGGCGAGTTCTACGAATGTGATGTGTGTGATTACGGTTTGGTGCATGCGCATATTGCGGCGATTTGTGAATCGCACCGCGTTACCACACTAGTGGCTAATGCTGGTGTTCATCATTCGGCGACTATTGAAGACACCTCTCCTGATACGCTTCAGCAACTGTTTGATATCAATGTCAAAGGCGCATATGCCGCAATACAGGCCGTTTTGCCGTGTATGAAAAGGCAACGCGATGGCGCGATTATCCTGATCGCCTCTGAACAGGCTGTGGTGGGTAAACGCAACTCGTTTGCTTACAATATGACCAAACACGCGCTGGCCTCTATGGTTAAAACTACCGCATTAGATTATGCCGAATTTAATATTCGAGCCAATGCGATTTGCCCTGGTACCACTGAAACCCCTCTTTATCATCGCGCCATCGACCGTTACTGTCAGGCTAGTGGTCGTGACAAAGCTGAAGTACATGCCGAGGAAGCAGCCTGTCAGCCGCTCAATCGCCTTGCCCAACCAGAAGAAGTAGCCAGTTATGCGCTGTATTTAGCCAGTCCGCAAGCGAGCTTTATCACTGGCGCGCTGCAGCTGATGGACGGCGGCTATACTGCGCAGTAGTTTGATGGAGTTGAAAAATGGAGTTGATTGACCCGCACTGTCATTTGTTTGCACTCAAACATGGTGACTATCATTGGTTAAAACCAGAGTCACCGCCGTTTTGGACAGATAAACCCCTTATTGCCAAGGAATGTAGTCAAGCGGATCTGCAGCTACCTGAACATCTATCGCTAGCGGCAATAGTGCACGTGGAAGCCGGATTTGATAACCAGGCGCCATGGCGTGAGTTAGCGCATCATGAAGACACATTAACTCTGTCGTTTAAAAGTATCGCAACTTGTGACCTGCGGTTGGGAGCAGATGCATTTGCAGAACAAATCAAACGGCTGCAACAACAATCCAGTTTCGTCGGCGTCAGGCATATTCTCGATGCTGATGCAGCAAGTTTGCTTTCTGATGACACGGTTCAGGAGAACTTACGCTTACTCGCATCGAAAAGCCTGCTATTTGAGGCGCAGTTTTCTGCATGCGATAGAGAAGGCGTCGACCAAGTTTGTACATTTTTGTCCGAGACACCTTATGCGCGTTGGGTGTTAAATCACCAGGGGTTTGCACCATTCGCAAACTGTCATGGAGATACTCAACAACGTGGCTTGGCAGCGCTGGAGCGCCTGAGTGAATGTCCTAATTTGACGGTCAAAGCATCTGGGTGGGAAATGCAGCAGCGCCACTTTTGCATGACTGATGTGTTTGCGCAGATTGAACGTGTTGTCGCCCTTTTTGGGCATGATAGAGTGATGATCGCCAGCAATTTTCCCTTACTGACTTGGCGTATGTCCTATGCCGAGTATTGGCAGCAAATCACTCAGGAGTATGCCAATACTCCTGAGCTTTTTTATGCTAATGCGCAGCGCCTTTACTTTGAGTAAGTGTTGTCTTAACTACTTAACTACTTTTCTACTTATTATTTACTTAACTAGCACATGCGGAGAGCGCTTGACCAACTCATCATTGAGTTCGATGCCAATCCCCGGTAAATCTGGCACTTTAAAGGACCCATTTTCTGGTTGGTAGTCTTGAATACACAGCTCGCGATTCCAGTGCTTGATGGCATAGGTATGGTGTTCATGGATCAAGAAATTGGGGATAGCCGCTTCTAACTGTAGGGCTGCAGCAGTAGCAACGGGGCCTCCACAGACGTGTGCTTGTACGCGAATGTCGTAGGTATCGGCATAATCACAGACTTTTTTGGCCTCAGTAAAGCCGCCGCTCAAGCCCACATCCGGTTGCAGTACATCAATGCTCTGATCTTCAAAATACGGTCTGACGTCCCAACGGTGGTACAAACGCTCGCCGCCAGCGATAGGCACGGTGAGTTTGTCTGCGACTTTCTTGTGTACCGCGGAGTTGAGGTAGTTAACCGGCTCTTCAAACATCATACAGCCGACTTCTTCAATCACCGCACCCATTTGGATGGCCGAGGCACAGCCCATTAGTGAATGCGCCTCAAAAATAATATCGACTTCATCGCCGACCTCGGTGCGAATGGCGCGCAAGCGGTCGCCAAACAGCTTCATTTGTTTGGGCGTAAATAATTTAGTGCGATCAAAACTCGATTCACCGTGTTCGTCATACACGATAGGATCGACTTTTACTGCATCATAGCCTTCGTCAAGCGCTTTGCGGGCAGCCGCAGCATATTCTTCTGGATGGATCAGTTTGGTGCACTCAGCATCCCAGTCAAACTGCAGTTGTGAAGCATAGGTGCGTAGGTTATCGTTAGTTTTGCCACCCAATAATTGATAGACCGGTACGTTAAGCGCCTTGCCTTTGATATCCCATAACGCGGTATCAATGGCAGACATCGCGGCATACAAAATCGGGCCGCCGCCTAGTCCCCAAAAACTCTCGCGCAGCATGCGTGACCATAATGCCTCGGTTTTGAACGGGTCGTAACCTATTAACACAGCTTCGGCAATTTCTTTGATCATCGCTGCAGCCGCACTGTGCCCCCAGTCATAAGCCAGACCTGCTTCACCCACACCGTGGATCCCATCGTCGGTGTGAACACGGACAAAAATTGGGTTCCAAGGTGGGCGCTCAGGGCAGTGAATATCAAATATTTCAACGTGGGTAATTTTCATGGTGTTCTCTATTATTGATCAAAGTTGGGAAAATGATGTTTGACGCGTCTTAACATTGCCGGCCATGCTTTTTGTCCACCGGTGAGACCAGTGTGCACGACATTTGCTTGGGCTTTGATGTTAGGCACAATATGGTCGGGTAAATAAGTCAATTCTGCGCCAGACTGCTGCATCTTAAGCTGGATTTGACAGGCGCGGATCAAATCATACATGTGCATAAACGCATCGCCAATGGTTTGACCCACGGTTAACGCGCCGTGGTTAGGCAAGAGCATAAAGTTGGCATCCCCCAAATCAGCCTGTAAGCGTACGCACTCGCTTTCATCGACAGCTAAGCCTTCATAGCCGTGATACGAGATCGACGCTAGGGCAAATGCGGCATACTGACTCAGTGGCAACAAGCCTTGCTGCTGTGAGGCAACGGCAATCGCATCATCTTGGTGGATATGGATCACGCAAGTCGCATCTTCGCGAGCGGCATGGACCGCGCTGTGAATGGTAAAGCCAGCAGGGTTGATGCTAAATGGACAGTCGGGCTGGATGATGTTGCCGTTAATGTCTATTTTAACCAAGTTCGAGGCCGTGACCTCACTGAAGGTCAAGCCAAATGGGTTAATTAAAAAGTGTTCGGTTCCTGGCACTTTGGCACTGACATGGGTATAAATTAAATCATCCCACTCATGCAATACCAATAATTTATAACACGCAGCTAAGTCTACGCGCATCTGCCACTCGGTCTGACTGACCGTTCCCTGTAAATCCATAGGGGGAATGTTGTTCATACAATTGTCACATTGGTTTTGATAGTGTTATTGTTACATTCATTATAACGACATTCAAACACTGATTACGCGTTGCCAATGCTGCACGCAGAGGATTTTCATAGGATGACATTTTCGCACTTTTATTTTGCGCAACTAGATAACTACACATTGTTTTCGTTATTGAAGCTGCGCAGCGATGTCTTTGTTGTTGAGCAGCAGTGTGTTTATCCCGACATCGATTATAAAGATATACATCCGCAAACGCTCCACCTGCTTGCGCGAGAGGGCAGTGAAGTCATCGCTTATGCGCGCGTGCTCGCCCCGGGACAAAGCTATCAACAGGCGAGCATTGGACGCGTGGTAGTGGCAGCGAACCATCGCGGCAAAGGCCTTGCCGAAGCCCTAATGCGTGAGGCGTGCAAGCTATGTCAACAACATTGGCCAGATGCTGGGGTGCAAATTGGGGCACAGGTGTATCTGCAAGGTTTTTATCAACAACTGAATTTTGTGCCCGTTTCTGATATTTATGATGAGGACGGGATTGATCATATCGATATGTGCTTACAGGAGTAAATGATGAAACGTCACCTTTTAGCTATCTCGCTTTTGAGTGGTTTATTTGCCAGCCCTTACGCGTTGGCGACAAATGATAAAGGATTACAAACAATTACGTACAAAGGAACCGATGGCGAGTTGAGTGCGTCATTTCCAGCTGGTCAGAACATCGATGCACAAGCATTACGAACTGCTTTTCCTGAGTTAAGTGAAGGACAGCGCCAAACGATTTTACTCTTAATGCAAACTCATGAACAAGCTGACTTTGAGATACCTGGCACCCCGCTTGTGCTTGAAAAGGAGATTGAGCTGAAGGTGCTTGATGACAATGGTCAAATGCTTGAAGTAGAAGGCACCAAAAAGGGGCTTAACTATGAAATCGTAGTTGATATAGAGAGCGATAGCGATGCCGCGTCAGAGGATGAGCAGATCGAAGTGGAGATATACAACGCCCCAGAAATGGATTTAGGTGATGCGATTGTGGAGCTAATTAACGGCGGTCGTTTAACTGAGGCGCAAAAAGCCAAGATCCGTGCGGCGTTGAAAGAATAAATGTTGACCAATAACGGTTAGTTTTTACATTTATCTTGAGTGAATGATATCTAAGTCATACTCGTCGAAGATCGAATCTGACGTCATTAATGTCATGTCATTGACCTGTGCAGTTGCGATAATAATGCGGTCAAACGGATCTTTATGATGGTAGGGAAGCTGGTTGACTAGTAGCGTAGTAGGCAGTGTTATATCAAGCAGCTTAATATCATTTTGCTGAAGTAACTCAACTGCACCTGCAATATTGAAGTCCAATTTCCCTAATGACTTTTTAAGGCCTAGTTCCCAAATGGAAGCAACACTCAGGTGAATTTCGTGCGTTAGATAAGCTATTTTTGCGTTTTCCGTCAAACTATTTGCATTGATTGCAAGGTCGACAAATGCGCAGGTATCTAGCAGAATTTTCATTGATAAAACGCGTCTAGAGTATCATTGTCAGTTGGGGTATCGACTTGAGCTTGCACCTTGAGATTGTTGGCAGTGAGCAGATGTAGGGCAAAGCCTAACTTTCTCTCTTTAACTTCTTCGCTAAATGGCACTATTTTAGCAATAGGTTTTCCATATTTTGCAATTGTCACTGAATTACCTGTTTTATTTACAGTGGCTATTACTTCAGACAGGTGGGCTTTTAATTCAGCGATATTCATTGGTTTCATAGTAGCTAACCTCAAACAAACAATACTAAGATAATAGCAGAATAAATTATGTTGACCAACATTGTTGGTCTCACTTTTTAGTTGAAATTTTGCACAGTTGTCAGCGTCAGTTCGACTAGGTGAGCCGCTTCAGCTTCATTCTCGCTTTCGCCATAACAGCGCAACTCAGGCGCATTGCCACTGGGTCTAAGGTGAACAATGTCACCGGTGTTTAACGTAATGCGCAGACCATCGACAGTGTTGATTTGGTTGACTTCGGCACTGATCCCCATCGCCTCAATCAGCGTGTTTGGATGGGCACTAAACTGCTTAAGCAGCGCCTGACTTTTTTCGGTGGCAAAGTTTTTAATGCGGTCACTCTCGGTAAAGCGCTTGGGGAGTGCCGTTACTAATGCACTGAGCGGCTG
Organism: uncultured Glaciecola sp.; assembly: GCA_964559075.1. Lineage (GTDB taxonomy): Bacteria > Pseudomonadota > Gammaproteobacteria > Enterobacterales > Alteromonadaceae > Opacimonas. The sequence goes on along the minus strand of CAZLGJ010000023.1, from coordinate 8,688 downwards.
GTTTTTAGCAACGCTTTGTGCCAGTAACATGATCCCTGGTAACAACGCATCGCGGGTGGGTAGGGCATAAATGGTTTGCCCCACGTACTGTACATCAGTACCTAACAAGAAGCCGCCGTTTGCTTCAAATCCAGCAACCGAGCGATAGTCAAAATCCAATGAAGCAAACGCTTCAATCACATAAGGTGAGCCAATTTTGGTACGCGTCACGTGACTGAACGCTTGGCTTGCTTCTATTGCAGTATTACAACTCACGGGCACCGCCAATGCTTCAATAGCTAACGCTTGTGCGGTTAATAAGCCGACGATATCACCGCGTAACCATTGCCCTTGCTCATCGCCGAGTAGCGGACGATCCCCATCCCCATCGGTGGAAAAAATCATATCAAAGCCGTACTCAGCAGACCAGGCTCTGGCTTTGGCCTTGTCTTCTGGGCCTACCGCCTCAGTATCAATGGGCACAAACTGATCAGAGCGTTCTAGGCGCGTGACCTGTGCACCAAGTGCAGTAAAGATCTCGGCATAGATATCTCGGCCAGCACTAGAATGCTCATAGATCCCCACGTGCTTACCAGCAAAACAATTTTCCGGCAGCACATCAAGTGCACGAGCGCGATACATGGCCACTGCTTCGGTATTGATTGGAGGTAATTCTGCAGGTGTGCAACCAGCAAAATCAACGTCGCACTGCAAGATTGCATGCTCGTGTGCTTTGGTGATCTCGCCTTCAGGTGAATAGAATTTTAATCCGTTGCGGTCAAAGGGGATATGCGAACCCGTCACCATGATACAAGGAATGTTGTGTTGCTTTGCATATAGAGCAAGAGCTGGTGTTGGCAAAACGCCACAGTAGACTGGTGTGATCCCCAATACATGTAAGGCACTTATGGTAGATTGCGCAATATTGGGTGAGCTGGGACGATTATCGATGCCAACTGCCACTGTAGAGAAGGCAAAATCTTGTTGCATGCTGTGAATGAATGCAGAGGTAAAGGCTTGCACTGTCATTGGCGAAAAATCGGTGACTAGACCTCGTGCGCCAGAGGTTCCAAATTTTACGCCACTTTGCGCGATAGCCAAACTGCAAACAGCCATGCATTCATCCTTGTCAGTTAATTGAGAGAGTATTGTTACTCTGTTTGCTCCATTGTAACGAAGAAAAGGCGAAGTACAAGCTTAGTGCTCATAATTCGCCTTGATTATATCTAGGTATTTAGTGTTACCGATAGCAAGCGGGCTATCGTTTCACCATGCTATAGCTAAATGATGTTATAGCTTAACGATGCTATAGCTTAACGATGCTATAGCTTAACTAAATAGCGGCCAGTCACGGAACCAGCCATCATTGCTTGCGCTGCAGCGATACACTCATCCAGTCCAATGGTATGGGTGATCTGCTCAAAGACGGCAGGGTCGAGTTCTGCAGCTAGGTCATCCCATGCCTGTTGGCGTTTGTCTTGTGGGCAATACACCGAGTCAATGCCTAGCAACGACACACCGCGCAGGATAAATGGCGCAACTGACGTGGGCAAGTCCATGCCTTGGGCAAGGCCACAAGCGGTAACCACACCACCGTATTGAGTATTGGCGATGATGTTAGCCAGCGTATGACTGCCCACGACATCGACAGCACCAGCCCAGTCT
>CAZLGJ010000023.1:0-7034 GCA_964559075.1 uncultured Glaciecola sp. | reverse complement strand
TGACCGCCTAATAGACGCGCTTTATCTGCATAAGCGGCGCGTTCCATAATGTCAGCGGCACCCAATGAGGTCAGGTAGTCTGCCTGATCAGGTTTACCACTTAGCGCGGTCACTTGATAGCCTCGCTTGGCCAAAATAGCCACCGCAATAGAGCCCACGCCACCAGTTGCACCAGACACAATGATTTTACCTGAATCTGGCGCTACCCCGGCATCGCGCAATGCATTACAGCACAACATGGCCGTGTAGCCTGCAGTACCGATACTCATGGCATCCTGCGGGGCAATGCCAGCAGGCAGGCGGATCAGCCATTTGCTTTTGACGCGTGCGTATTCTGCAAGACCGCCCCAGTGTTTTTCGCCGACTCCCCAGCCGTTTAGCACAACAGTTTCGCCGTTGGCAAAATCAGGACTAGTGGACTCTTCCACGGTGCCAACAAAATCAATTCCAGGTACCATAGGATAGCTTTTGGCGATAGGCGCACTGGCAGTTAGTGCTAGCGCATCTTTGTAATTGAGGGTCGAGTATGTGACCTTAACTAAAACATCTCCCTCGGGCAAATCACTTAGGGCAACGTCTTCTACAGCAACTTGTTTGTCTTCACGTAATACAATCGCGCGCATAGGTATTCCTTGTTGTTATTATTAAATTAAGCCCTTAGTGCTCATCAGATCTGAGATCTCAGATAAGCTAGCAGGATCATCAATGGTTGAAGGTACAGTATAGCTTTGTTTATCTGCGATTTGGCGCAAAATTTTGCGCAATATTTTACCCGAGCGCGTCTTGGGCAAACGCTCGACGATTAAGGCTTCTTTAAAGCAGGCGATGGGGCCAATTTGTTTCACCATTTGTGCTTTTAATTCGGCAAATAATCTGGCTTCATCAATGTCCACACCGTCTTTTAAAATTACCAGTCCCACCGGCAGCTGCCCTTTTAATTCGTCTTTGACGCCGATCACTGAACACTCTGCGACAGCTGGGTGGGCTGCAACGACTTCTTCCATTTCTCCAGTACTTAAACGGTGTCCAGCAATGTTGATTACGTCATCAGTACGGCCCATGATGAATACATAGCCATCGTCATCAATGTAACCGCCATCACCAGAGCAGTAGTAGCCCGGAAATTCACTGAGATAGCTCTCTTTGAAGCGCGCAAAGTTACCCCAAATAGAGGGTAAACAGCTCGGCGGTAGCGGCAGTTTAATGGCAATTGCGCCTTGTGTATTAGGTGGCAGCACATTGCCTTCATCGTCAAGGATCTCGACCTTGAATCCCGGCGTGGGTAAAGTCGCTGAGCCTGCTTTAGGCGCTTTGGCTTCAACACCGAGAAGATTGCCGCAAATCGCCCAACCGGTTTCGGTTTGCCACCAGTGGTCAATTACCGGCTTGCCGGTTTTTTCAACTGTCCAATCATAGGTAGGGGGATCGAGGCGCTCACCTGCCATAAAAATGTTCTTAAGGTGACTCAGGTCATATTGTTTAATTAGTTCGCCATCAGGATCTTCTTTTTTGATAGCGCGAAAGGCAGTCGGCGCAGCAAACAACGTCGAAATTTTATATTCTTCACACATGCGCCAAAAGCCGCCAGCATCTGGCGTACGTACCGGCTTGCCTTCATAAACAACTGTGGTACAGCCCTTTAATAGCGGCCCATACACAATGTACGAATGACCAACGACCCAACCTACATCAGAAGCTGCCCAATACACATCACCTGCTTCAACGTTGTAGATGGCCTGCATTGAATAATACAGCGCGGCGGCATGACCACCATTATCGCGTACAACACCTTTTGGGGTGCCGGTGGTGCCAGAGGTGTACAATATATAGAGTGGGTCAGTGCCTTTGACGCTAACGGGGGCCGCAGTCTCTGCAGCAGCAACGGCATCTTGCCAGTCTACATCCCACGGCTGGTCAAGCGCTGCGGTAACTTCTTTGCGCTGAAACAAAATAACATTGTTCGGTTTATGCGTTGCTTGGGCAATCGCCTCATCTACCAGAGGTTTATATGGAATAATTTTGCTAATTTCAATACCGCAAGAGGCCGTGACTATGACTTTGGGCTTGGCATCATCGATGCGCACCGCAAGCTCATGCGGCGCAAATCCACCAAATACCACAGAGTGAATCGCGCCGAGTCTCGCCACGGCAAGCATCGCAATAATGGCTTCGGGGATCATCGGCATATAAATGACCACGCGGTCGCCTTTTTCCACACCGCGTGCTTTGAGGGCGCCGGCAAAAGTTGCCACTTTGTCCTGCAGCTGGGCAAATGTCAGGGTGTATTTGGTGTCACTGACCGGGGAGTCAAAAATAATGGCGTTCTGGTCACCGCGACCAGTTGCAACATGGTGATCGACAGCCATGTAACAGGTATTCATCTCGCCATCGGCAAACCAGCGATCCATGCCGTTTTCGTCTTTACTTAAAATAGTAGCTGGTGCGGTAAACCAAGGTAAGTTGCTGGCTTGTTCAGCCCAAAATGTTTCTGGTGTATTTATAGATGCTGCATATTCGGTTTGATATGACATCGCGTAGGGTCCTTTTTATCAATATCAATGAGAAGTTAACAATATATTTATACTGTAAGCAGTTTGTAAAAAACAGTCACTTACGACTAAAGGGGCATGTTACATTTTGATACGCATTGCCAGTTGCGCAGGTCGCCGGGCTAGTTATACTAAATCTGTAAAATTTTGGTTTTTTAAGGAAAAGAATGAACTCTCCAATTTTTGAACTGTTATTTAGTGTGCCGGTGTTAGTGATAATTTTGGTCGTCGTTGTCATTAAATTATCCGTCAAATTTGTTCCGCAAAACCGAGCTTATATTATTGAGCGTTTTGGCAAGTATCAGTCGACCCGAGAAGCGGGCATCAACTTTTTGGTGCCTTTTATAGACCGGGTTGCCGCAGATCGCAGTCTTAAAGAACAAGCGGTGGACGTACCGGAGCAATCAGCCATTACTCGCGACAATATTTCACTTGCTGTGGACGGTGTGCTGTACTTTCGCGTGCTGGATCCCAAAAAAGCCACCTACGGTGTCGAGGATTATGTGTTTGCGGTGACCCAGTTAGCACAAACCACCATGCGTTCAGAGATTGGTAAAATTGAATTAGATAAAACCTTTGAAGAACGCGATATGCTCAATGCCAATATTGTTTCATCAATTAACGAAGCTTCTAGTCCATGGGGAATTCAGGTTTTGCGCTATGAAATCAAGGACATCACGCCACCTGCTTCCGTCATGGAAGCAATGGAGGCTCAGATGAAAGCGGAACGGGTCAAGCGTGCGCAGATCCTCGAATCAGAAGGCGATCGTCAGGCGGCGATCAACCGTGCAGAAGGTGACAAACAAGCCATCGTATTGGCAGCGGAGGCCGAGCGCTCCGAGCAGATCCTCAAAGCTGAAGGTGAGGCGCAAGCGATTTTAGCGGTTGCAGAAGCACAAGCCGGTGCACTCAAAATGGTCGGTGAACAAGCCAACACCGAGGCGGGTCAAAAAGCCATTCAGCTTGATCTCGCCAGCAAAGCGATTGAAGCAAAGCAAGCAATTGCCAAAGAGTCATCAGTGGTACTACTGCCAGATAATGCATCTGATGCAGCCAGTCTTGTGGCACAAGCGACCAGCATTATCAATCGTTTGAATAGTGGTAAACCAGCATGAGCATCCTTGTGGAAAATTTAGCGGAATTCCTGTTTATCCTAGGGCTGGTGCTGCTGATTGTCGAAGTGCTGGTGTTAAGCCTTTCCACTATTATTTTGTTCATGGTGGGCAGTTCATTAATTTTAACCGCGGTGGCGATTTATCTCGGACTGCTAGGTAACTCACTACTCGATGCCATATTGGTTGTTGGGGTGTTGACCGCGGTATTGACTGTAGTGTTGTGGAAACCCTTTAAACGGCTCCAAGAGCAGCGTGATGATTCGCCGGTCACTTCTGATTTGGTTGGGTTTACCTTTGTGCTTGCCGATGCCGTCGAGCCAGATGGCTGTGTGATGTACAAATATTCAGGCATCGAATGGCGCTTAGTCAGCGCTGTGCCGATTGCGTCAGGTACTAAAGTACGCGTTGTCGAAGTAGAAGTGGGGCAATGGCACGTTGAACCGTTTTGAATGCCTGTTGAATGAGTAGTGTGACGAGACAAAGTTTGTTATTCTGTATACCTCTTTGGAGGTGAACTTGTCAGACTATCAACACGCTATTTTAGACGCGCTTGGGATCACACGCCTACACTATCGTGACCCTTCGCAAACCCCTTTTACTGCAGAGCCCGTGCTCTCTGATCTGCAGCTTGCCATGCCACAACTGCAGTTTGTGTCTGGTGATAAGGTTGCGTTAGACGCAGGTCTGGCAACGATTCCCACTCCCTTTAGCTCAGCTGACAAAGCGGCCTTATGGAGGCTGTATCAACAGCATGCTAACGCTCAATAGTCATTGCTGATGGCAATTTTTGATTCGGATAATGCATGTCATTTTTTGGGCTTGCAAGACCGCGCCAATGCGTATGAGATCATGCTAAGTGCACAAGCCAAAGCTTGGTCGTACGATACGTTTTGCAGCTGCCTAGTCGCCCCATACCAGTGCATCGGAATTTATCACGATAAGCAGCTGCTCGGTTTTTACATCATACAAGCTATTCTCACACCCGCCCATCGCGAGTGGACGTTAATGGAGATTGTGGTTGCCCGAGCGGCACAAAACCAAGGGGTGGGACGACAGCTATTGCAACATCTGTGCAAATCTGCAACACGTCAAAATATCGATGAAATTTGGCTCGAAGTTCGCGCGAGCAATAGTAACGCGATTCACTTGTATCGCGATATCGGGTTTGTCGATATTGAAACGCGCCGAGCATACTACCCCGGAGTACTTGATGAAAGTATTCGCGAGGATGCGTTAGTGATGTGTTATTATCCGCAGCACGTTCCTTCACCAAGCTAAGCCTTATCTATGTCTGTAAACCTTCCTCCTTGCCCACAATGTCAATCAGAATATGTGTATATTGATGGTGCGCTGCACGTATGTCCTGAATGTGGTCATGAATGGCATCCTGAAGATACGAGCCTCGATGATGCGCTCCAGGTCAAAGACGCCAACGGCACATTATTAGCAGATGGAGATAAGGTGACGGTGATCAAAGATTTAAAAATCAAAGGCAGTTCTCAGGTGATTAAAATCGGTACCAAGGCGCTTATCCGTCGTGTGTTAGACAAAAAAGACCACGAGCTTGATTGTAAGGTAGACGGTGTGGGTGAAATGATGGTCACCGCGAAGTTTGTTAAAAAAGCCTGAGGTTTGACTGCTTTTGTCCTATTTTGCGCTAAACTTTTGTCTTGTTTTGTCCTAAAAAGGTACTGAAAACGCCTATCAGTACCTGACTTATCTCGGTATTCCTCTACACTCATTGATAAGCCAATTGTCTTAACCAGAATGCTGTGTGGCTGTGAACCGAGTTTAAAAATCACCATAAGGACAAATAATATGATATCTCAACTGCATAAATTATCTAAACGCGAGCAACAGGTCGCTATGCATATCTCACTAGGCAAAACCAACCGCGCTATTGGAGACGATTTGTTTATTTCCGAACGGACGGTTAAGTTTCACGCCAATAACATCTACAAAAAATTGAAAGTCAGCAATCGCAGTACCCTCATTGCTCGCTATGCCAATGATATTAAGCGGATGCATTAAGCTGACGGTGTTGGGTTTAGCACTGTGCTTTTTTTACGGCGCTTATTGCGGAGGTTAGCGCCGTATTTTGCTGTAGGTATCGTGGCATGTTCGATGCCATCGATAAACACCTACGAGATGTACCTCTCCGCTGATGATGCTATGCGTGTTTTTCTCATACAATAATTTAAAGCTTTTGGTTAATTTGTTAGAATCACGCAAATTTATTTGTGCTTGATTAATTTTTGGCACAAATAGCTGTGCAAATTAGGAACACTGTCCCATGGCAAACGCCGATTTTCTTAACGAAATCAACAAGCGAAAAACATTCGCAATCATCTCGCACCCTGATGCGGGTAAAACCACTATCACCGAAAAAGTCTTGTTATTCGGCAACGCTTTACAAAAAGCCGGTACGGTCAAAGGCAAAAAATCGGGTCAACATGCCAAGTCCGACTGGATGGAGATGGAAAAAGAGCGGGGGATCTCAGTATCGACTTCCGTAATGCAGTTCCCGTATGATGATTTTTTGGTCAATTTGTTAGACACCCCTGGGCACGAAGATTTCTCTGAGGATACCTACCGCACCTTGACTGCGGTTGACTCCTGTTTGATGGTGATTGATGCGGCCAAGGGCGTTGAGGATCGCACCCGCAAATTAATGGAAGTTACGCGGCTGCGCGACACGCCCATCATTACCTTTATGAATAAGCTCGACCGCGACATACGCGATCCCATGGAGTTATTAGACGAAGTGGAAACGGAGCTGGATATTGCCTGTGCACCAATTACTTGGCCTATTGGCTGCGGCAAATTGTTTAAAGGGGTTTATCATCTGCATCGCGATGAAACGATTTTGTATGCCACAGGTCAAGGTCACACGATCCAAGATGTGCGCATTATCAAAGGGCTTGATAACCCTGAACTCGATGCGGCAGTTGGCAGTGATTTAGTGTCACAACTGCGCGAAGAGCTTGAGCTGGTGATGGGCGCGTCAAACGAGTTTGACCAAGAAATGTTTTTAGAAGGACAACTCACGCCGGTATTCTTTGGCACCGCATTGGGCAATTTTGGTGTGGATCACATGCTCGATGGCTTAACGGCATGGGCGCCTACGCCTCAGCCTCGCGCTACCGATAAAGACAGTGAAGTCGCCGCTGATAACGAAAAATTCAGCGGCTTTGTGTTCAAAATTCAAGCAAACATGGATCCTAAACACCGCGACCGCATTGCTTTTTGTCGCATTGTTTCAGGAAAATACCAAAATGGCATGAAAATGCGCCATCCCCGCATCAATAAAGCCGTTCGCGTCTCCGATGCTTTACCCTTTTTAGCGGGCGACCGCGCCTTGCTAGAAGAA
>CAZLGJ010000022.1:22969-28681 GCA_964559075.1 uncultured Glaciecola sp. | reverse complement strand
AACTTATACGTCCCAATCCAGAATCACCTTGCCCGAAGCACCAGACTGCATCGTGGCAAAACCTGAAGAGTATTCTTCAACCGACATGCGATGGGTGATAATGGGTGTTAAATCCAAACCGCTTTGTATTAGACTAGCCATTTTATACCAAGTTTCAAACATTTCGCGACCATAAATGCCTTTTATTGTTAGCCCTTTAAAAATGACTTGATCCCAGTCAATGGCTACCTCGTTGGGCGGGATCCCCAACATCGCGATTTTGCCCCCGTGATTCATGGTCTGTAACATCGACTGTAATGCTTGTGGTACCCCTGACATCTCTAGGCCAATATCAAAACCTTCAGTCATGCCAAGCTCCTGCATCACAGCCTCAAGATCAGTCTCGGCCACATTCACCGCACGTGTCGCGCCCATTTTTTTGGCCAATTCAAGGCGATATGGATTGATATCAGTGATCACAACATGCCGAGCCCCGACGTGCTTGGCCACCGCTGCAGCCATGATCCCAATCGGACCTGCGCCGGTAATCAAGACATCTTCACCGACTAGATCGAAGGCCAATGTGGTATGCACAGCATTGCCAAAAGGGTCGAAGATCGCCGCCAAATCATCGCTGATATTGTCGGGAATTTTGAATGCATTAAACGCTGGGATCACCAAATACTCGGCAAACGCGCCGGCGCGATTAACCCCAACACCTTCGGTATTGCGACACAGGTGTCGGCGCCCTGCTCGGCAGTTGCGGCAGTGCCCACAGGTAATGTGGCCCTCGCCACTGACGCGATCGCCTTCGCTAAAGCCGCGTACCTCTGAGCCCATCGATTCAACGGTGCCTACATACTCATGGCCAACCACCATAGGCACAGGAATGGTTTTTTGTGACCATGCATCCCAATTGTAGATGTGCATATCCGTGCCACAAATCGCCGTTTTACGTATTTTGATCAACAAATCGTTCGGCCCGACTTCAGGTACAGGCACATCAGTGAGCCAGATCCCCGGCTCGGCGTGAAGTTTCGCTAAAGCCTTCATGCAATCACCCCAAGCTCTCGCCCAACCTCAATAAAACAATCAATGGCAAAATCGACTTGCGCTGTGCTATGTGCCGCCGACATCTGCGTGCGGATCCGCGCTTGCCCCTGCGGGACAACAGGATAAGAAAAACCAACTACATAGACGCCTTTGTCCAGCATCTTTTGCGCCATATCCGCAGCGAGTTTGGCATCGCCCAGCATGACCGGGATGATCGCGTGATCACGGCCAGATAAGGTAAAGCCTGCGTCACTCATGCGCTGCCTAAAGTGCGCGGCATTGCGCGCTAACGTTTCACGCAGCTCGGCCCCATCCGCCATCATTGCAAAGGCTCGCTGTGACGCTTTGACAATGGGTGGCGCCACAGAGTTTGAAAACAAATACGGACGCGAACGCTGGCGCAACCATTCAATGACTTCTTTTTTGCCCGAGGTGTAACCGCCCGAGGCACCGCCGAGTGCTTTACCAAGCGTCCCGGTCAAAATATCCACGCGACCCATCACATCGCAGTATTCGTGTGAACCGCGGCCATTGGCCCCGACAAATCCCGTCGCATGACAATCATCAACCATGACCATCGCATCGTACTGCTCAGCCAAGTCACAAATACCCTTGAGGTTGGCTATGACCCCATCCATTGAGAACACGCCATCGGTCGCAATGAGCTTAAAACGCGTACCGGCAGCATCCGCGGCTTGTAACTGTGCCTCAAGCGCTGCCATATCGTTAGTGGCATAGCGGAAACGCTTGGCTTTACTCAAGCGCACGCCGTCAATGATGCTGGCGTGATTCAGGCTATCGGAAATTATGGCATCTTCAGCATCTAAAATCGTTTCAAACAATCCCCCGTTTGCGTCAAAACACGACGGATAAAGGATGGTATCTTCCATTCCCAAAAATTCGCTAATTTGGGCCTCGAGCTGTTTGTGAATATCTTGGGTGCCGCAGATAAAGCGCACCGATGCCATGCCAAACCCGTGGCTATCTAATCCGGCTTTAGCGGCAGCGATGATTTCAGGATGATTGGCTAAGCCAAGGTAATTGTTGGCACAGAAGTTTAAAACTGGTCTCTCAGCTACGGTGACTTCACCCTGCTGAGGATTGGTGATTTGGCGTTCAGACTTATATAAGCCCTGCGCTTTCACACTATCAATTTGCGCACGCAAATGCGCTACAAATGCATTACTCATAAGTATCTCTGTCGTTGATTTTGTTATATTTTTATTTTTTGTTGTCGTACGTGATTAGTGTAATGTACTGCGCGTGCGAGGTATAGGGCTTAGTTAAAATATTTTAAGCCCATGGAATGCTCTATGGAGGGGTTCCAGACTTTTTCTATCAAGATTTCACTGAGGCCTTTTTCTAACTGATGCTCAGGGATTGGTCGTGAAATAAAGTAGCCCTGCGCAAAATCACAGTGCAAGTCTCTGAGTTTGGCATATTGGTCTATCGTTTCAATCCCTTCTGCAACCACTTTCATGCCGATGTTTTTGACCATGGCAATGGTCGAGGTGACGATTTGTGAGTCTGTGGAATTTTCTAATAGGCCATTGACGAAGGTACGGTCTATTTTTATTTTGCTCACCGGCATACTGCTCAAATAACTCAAAGACGAATAGCCGGTGCCAAAATCATCGATTGATATCTTAACACCCACTTTACGCAAATCATGCATCACGCGTGCCGTCATCTTGGTATCAGAGACCAAGGTGGTTTCAGTCAATTCAAGCTCAATGCGATGGGCTGCAATGTCGTATTTTTTGAGCATCTTTTGCAAAAATTTCTTAAGGTTAGGATCCAGAAACTGGGTCGCAGAGAGGTTGATTGCCACCGATTGCTCTTTATAGCCAAGCGTGGTGAGATAGCGCAACACGCGCATGCTGCGCTCTATCACGTAATAATCGAGGTTGAGCATGAACGAGGAGTTTTCCAAAATCGGGATAAACTCAGCCGGTGAAATCAACCCTTTTTCCGGGTGCCGCCAGCGCAACAGCGCCTCAAACCCATACAAGTAATTGGTTTTCATATCGATAATTGGCTGCAGCGCCAAATAAAAATCATCGTTTTGCAACGCTTCACGCGCCTCGTGCTCTAGCTCAATTTTGCGGATCACTTCGTTGTTCAGCACCGAGTCGTAGAGGTATTTGGAATTCCCTTTGACCTCTTTGGCGCGATACATGGCAGTATCGGCTTGGCGAATGATCTCATCGGCGTTGAGCACCGTGCTGTTGCACACCGTCATGCCCAAACTGACGGTGACGTAAAACTGCATCCCATCGAATTCAAATGGCGCTTCAAAACACTGCAGCACTTTTTGGGCAACGAGATTGGCTTTGCGGGTTTGAGGAATGCTCTCCATCACTAATACAAACTCATCGCCGCCAAAGCGACACACCAGATCTACCTCACGCACGAGGTTTTTAAGGCGATTGGCCGCTTCTTGGATCAGCATGTCCCCCGTGGAATGGCCGTGCCCATCGTTGATTTTTTTGAAATCATCCAAGTCGATCAGCAACACCCCAAACGGGACTTTATCGCGGCGTAAGCGGGAAATAGCATCGCGCAGATACTCGTTGAGCTTGTTGCGGTTAGCCAGCTGTGTCAGCTCATCATACAAGGCTAATTGCTTGAGCTGTTCTTTGTCCTCAGAGATCCTCTGATGCATGGTATCGAGTTCATGTGCCAGTTCAATCGCCGCATCATCCAACACATCCAGTTCATCGTTAAACGATCGTTTGATATCGAGCTTTTGATCAACAAACTCGTCAAAGCGATGCTCTTTAATTAGCGGAAAGCGCTCGACTAAGTTGCTCAATCGACGCCGGTATTTAAGCGTAAAAGAATAAAAAATCACGCTAAACAATACCAACAGCACGCTGGCGGTTAAGATCACGCTGAACATAAACACGCGCCGACTCATCAATTCTTCAGACACGTTCTGCATAAAGACCAAATATTGTTTGCTGTCGGCTTGCTGGGGATTGAGTTCGATAAAGCTGAGTAAACTTGGGATCCCGTTACCCTCAAGATATATCCCGTTAGCCAGATATTCCTGTGGTGAACGGCGTTTGAGAGAGGACAAATAAGGTGCAAAAAGATTAACAATAGAGGGGGCGGTGGCGCTGTGATGCAGCACTTGAGTCGTGACATCGATGCTGCTGTGCATATATACCTGTGACAAGGTCGCCCCAGTGGTGAGATATAGATCAGCCATGAGCTTGGTCAGGGTTTGCGCGCCGACAATCAACCCTTGCCCCTGATCTTCTACCAAAAATGGTACCACCACGTACAAATAACAATCGGCCTGACAATAAATGTGTCCTGCCTGCTGTGAAATATTGTCAGTTGTCTTTAGTTGCTCGCTAATAGGAAGCGGGCTATACGCGTTTTCGCCGATCACTTGCCCATTAGCATCGATGACCCATACCTGCGAAAGCAGCTCATTGATATCTAAAAAATCAAACTGTTGGTCAAAGTAAGACGCAATTACCTGAGCATTGGCTGGCTGTTGGTTTACAACGTTTTCGATAAATAAGCGCAAATGGTTAGCATGCAGCTGACGGACGATGTTAAATTCATTTTGGTGCATGGCGACTTTTTCATCTTTGAATCGCTCTTTACTCGTGCGAGATTCATTGAACGTAATCGCAATTACCACCAACAAAGTGAGCACGATCAGGGAAAACATCAACGAAAAGATTTTTTGGCCGATACTCAGAAACTTGATCACGCACCCTCCCAGCAAAGCTTGTGAGGGTGATGTTTGAGGCAGTGGAATTTACAGCGACCATTTACCATGTACGACAACGGAGTAGAGAATACGAACAAGTGACCCTCGACGATAACATTCCATTGTTATATCAGCTGATAACTAATATAAAGTATAGAAAGCTTTGTAAGAATTGCGCTATTTTTTTTGTGAATAAAAACTGAATAGTTGATATTACTTGGCTTAGCTAGCTAGTTAGCCGCTAAGCACGCGTCTACTTGATCAATGACATCTGACACGCTGATCTGCGCCATCAAAGCATCTCCATGAGCGCGCTTGCCCCACCCTAAGTCCTGCCATGGCTTGCCATATTCCGCTTGAACCGCTTGTGCATAAACAGAGACCGTGGTTGCTCGGGAATGATAGGGACCGGTGCGTTGTGGGTTACTGTGCGCATACAGACCCACCACAGGTGCCCCCATCATCGAGGCGATGTGTGCCGGTCCAGTATCTGGTGCAATCACGCATGCGGCATGCGCCATTAGCGCAGCCATCTGCGTGAGACTGGTTTGCCCCACCAAATCTAGCGTCACTGATGAAGTATGTTGCGTAATCTCATCGCGACAGGCGCGATCCAATGCGCCAGGCCCACCGCATAATACGGTCGCCAGCCCTTTGCCGTGGAGATGCTCAAGCACTTGTGCATAACGCTCGTTTAGCCAGTTGCGCTGTGCTTTAGACGCCGCAGGTGCCACCACGACAAAGCGCCCTAACTTATTGGCAGTCTCGACAGCCCACTGCAAATCAGTCTCTGGCAGCGGTATATCCCAAGTGACAGGTTGTGCAGGCACGCCCAAAGCGTCGGCAAACTGCATGAATCCATCCAAGACGTGCACGCGCGCCGGGCCGCTGATACGCTCATTGATAAACCACGAATGCAATTCTTAGCTGCGCGCTTGATCAAAGCCAAT
>CAZLGJ010000022.1:18824-22959 GCA_964559075.1 uncultured Glaciecola sp. | reverse complement strand
CTTAATCACCGAACCAAGCCAATTGGCGCGAAACGCCACCTGCATCTGCAGCAGTACATCAAAAGTGCGGCCTGCCAAGGCCTGTTTGAGCAGTTGACGGGCATTTTTTGCGCGTTTATCACACACGACAAATTCCACATCAGGCAGGTGCTGCACCAGTTGATACTCGATTTTACCTATGACCCAGGTGATGCGTGTTGTGGGCCATGAGCGACGAATACGGCTAACTAGCGCGACGGCATGTGTCACATCCCCGATAGCAGAAAGGCGCATAAGACAGATAGATTGCACAGGCGTTTGCGTCATAAATATGGGTCTTTTGATGTTTTATAGGGTATATTTGATAGTATTCATCCACAAAGTACAAGCCCAAAGCGCTTATGGCTTCACAATCTCAACGTTGGCATTGGCGAACCGATAGCAATGCGCAGCTCTATGTGCCTGCGACTGCGTCGATGATCAGTGCGCAGTGGTTCGAACCCACCTATTGGCAGGCGCAGCAAGCAATCAGCGGCGTCGTTGAGGGACGCGGTACCACCTATTTCATCACTCACCATGACCAACACATGGTATTGCGTCGCTATCTACGCGGCGGTGCAATTCGGCATATCAGCCATGACCAGTTTATCTTTAACGGACTCTCACGCACTCGCGTTGCTCGCGAAATAGACATTTTGCAGTATTGCGCGTCACAAGGACTCAACGTCCCAAGTCCCATTGCTGGAGTGGTGTGGCGCAGAGGTTTCACCTGCCGCAACGCCGTACTGCTCGAGCGTATCAGCGATGCACAAGATATTCATTCGCTGTTACTAAACGGCCCTTTAGGCGAGCAAACGTGGCACGATATCGGACGTATTATTCGTCAAATGCACGAAATCGGCGTTTACCATCATGATCTTAACATTCACAACATTTTGCTCGATACTCAGCAGCAACTCTGGCTAATTGATTTCGATCGATGTTATCGCCGCGCACCGGGAAATTGGACAGATAGCAATCTCAGCAGGCTGCAACGCTCTTTGCGCAAAGAGCAAACACATGCGGAAGAATATTATTTTGCCGACTACGACTGGGACTGTTTGCTTGACGGCTATCACTATAATTAACATGCAGACGCTGACATCAAAACCAGACATTCCCTTTCCGACTTGCAGTTTTATCTTGCAACCTCGCATGCCCATTGTTATGGTGACATTGAGCAATAATGGCAACTAAATCAATACTTACAACAACATCCACGGAATCGGTATTATGAAAACCCGCGCAATTTACCCAGGTACATTTGATCCCATTACTAACGGTCACTATGATCTCATCGTGCGCGCCGCCGATATGTTTGAACATGTTATCGTTGGCATTGCCTCAAACCCGTCCAAAAAACCGCTATTTTCTCTTGAAGAACGCGTGGACCTCATTACTCAAATCACCAGCGAGTTACCCAATGTCTCGGTCATGGGCTTCACCGGATTGCTGGCGGATTTTGCTAAAAACCAAAACGCGACTGTGCTTATTCGCGGCTTGCGCGCGGTGTCAGATTTTGAATATGAGTTTCAGTTAGCCAACATGAATCGTCGTCTCAATCCCAATTTGGAAAGCGTGTTTTTGACGCCCGCAGAAGAGAATTCGTTTATCTCGTCTACTTTGGTCAAAGAAGTCGCCTTACACAACGGCAACGTCGATGAGTTTGTGCACCCGCTGATCAAAGCCGCGCTTGATGAGCGTCTGCACACGCCCAACTAGCGCTGGCAAACCCCACAATAAAAGGTGTTGCGCTGACCGACCATTTGCGACTTGATGGTGGCTTGGCAAGTGTGACACGCCTCACCATCGCGCCCGTAGACGTTTAGGTGCAGGCGAAAATAGCCTGGATTGCCATCGACATTAGAAAAGTCTTGCAGCGTCGTGCCGCCCTGCTTAATAGCAGCAGCTAACACTGTTTTGATGTTGTCGACCAAGCGTGCGTAGCGCGCCTTACTGATGTTGCCCGCTTTGCGCAGCGGGTGGATCCCCGACATAAACAGCGCTTCGTTCGCATAGATATTGCCCACGCCCACAACCACATCATTATTCATGATAAATTGCTTCACCGTGACCTGACGGCCGCGGCTTTTGTCGTACAAGGTATCGACTGAAAACGCATCGGTGAGTGGCTCAGGGCCTAGGCTTTGTAGCAGCACATGTGGCGGTTGCTCGAGTCCTTGCCACAGTACGGCACCAAACTTGCGCGCATCGTTAAAGCGCAAGCATTCGCCGTTATCTAACACAATGTCAAAGTGGTCGTGTTTTTTGAGCTCGGTATTTTTATCAAAGACGCGTAAATACCCCGTCATCCCTAAATGGAGCATAACGCTACCTGCGTCAGTATTGATAAATAGGTATTTGGCACGTCGCGTCACCGATTGAATGTCATGTCCAATGACCTGCATTACCTCGCTCGGCACCGCCCAGCGTAACTTGGGGGTGCGGATGATAACGTCGGTAATGGTGCGACCGGTGATTTTGGGCGCGACCCCTTGGCGAGAGACTTCAACTTCTGGTAATTCAGGCATGCAGGCGACTTTTTTAGCTAATTTTTATTGTCATTAGCCATAGTATGCCGTGGCGGCTTGTTGAGATCAAAAAAAACCCGATACGCAGTATCGGGTTTCGTTGGAGACATCACCAAATAATTATTTGATTTTTGCTTCCTTGAACATGACGTGCTTACGAACCTTAGGATCGTACTTTTTGATTTCCATCTTGCCCGGCATGTTGCGCTTGTTTTTGTCTGTAGTATAGAAATAACCTGTACCAGCAGAAGATACTAATTTGATTTTATCACGCATGATTCAGCTTCCTTATACTTTTTCGCCACGTGCACGGATGTCAGTCAATACTGCATCAATGCCTTTTTTGTCAATAATGCGCATACCTTTAGTAGTTAAACGCAATTTAACGAAACGGTTTTCAGACTCAACCCAAAAACGGTGAGTTTGTAAATTAGGTAAAAAACGACGACGAGTCGCGTTGCGAGCGTGCGAGCGGTTATTACCAACTGCTGGACGCTTGCCTGTTACTTGACATACTTTTGCCATAACAATGTCTCCAATAAAACGATTACAACTCGCAACAAACCATCGAGTGTTCTTGCGAATAAGAGGGCTCATTTTATACAGTATTTAGCCATTTATTGCAAACTATTTATGCGATCAAACCCGTAAGTGATTAAAATTTAAACACTATTTTTTTTGCACTACTGCTGCTCATAGCCAGCCACGAGCAACGAACGACGTGCATTGCCCTGCCCCTACCACTACGTGATCCAGCACGCGAACGTCGATGAGCTGCAGTGCTTCTTGTATGACCTGGGTAATGCGCCGGTCGGCATCACTCGGCTCTGCATTGCCAGACGGGTGGTTATGCGCCAAGATGATTGCCGCGGCATTATACTCTAACGCCAGCTTGACCAACACCCTAGGATAAACCGGTGCCATATTAATAGTGCCCTGAAACACCTCGGCAAAGTGTAAGAACTGGTGCTGATTATCGAGCATGATCACGGCAAAACACTCATGACAGTGAAATTGCAACCGCGCCCTTAGAAATGCCTGCACCTGAGCAAAGCTGGTGAGTTTGTCGCTACAGGCGACCGGTTCAAACAATACCCGTGTATGCATTTCCTGCATGGCTTTGAGTTTGGCAAAGCGCTTCGGCCCCATGCCTTTAACGCTTTGAACCTGTTGGGCACTCGCTTGTAAGACCCCGTGTAAGCTACCAAATTTATCCAATAACTCGCCAGCCAATACATTGGTCTTGGTCAGCGATTCGCGCTGTTGCAAACACTGCGCTAGTAGCAGTCTATCACTCTGACTTGAGTAGTGGTTGGTAGGCTGTGTCACAGTTGTGCTCCTCATCTTTGTTCTGCAATGCAATATGTGCGGCAATAGGTTGTGTGGGGCGATGGGCCTTATCAGACCCGACTAAGATTTGAGTATATGTGGTTTGAGCGTTGCCTTGATGAGATAAATGTTGCTAAACATCAACAGTCAAGACCTTGGTCTAGTTGGGATTTTTTGTCAGTCAAATCACCGATTGACGCTTGGCAAGACTCGCCAAACATCCCATAATGGCATTTTGACTTACCACACATTGGCAC
>CAZLGJ010000022.1:10077-18814 GCA_964559075.1 uncultured Glaciecola sp. | reverse complement strand
ATTATCGGAACAGGTGACGTAAAGGCAATTATATGGCGAACTTAGCTCAGCAAAACATTCTTCTTGGCGTCACAGGCGGCATCGCTGCTTACAAAGCTTGCGACATGGTGCGCAAACTCACTGCACTTGGCGCCAACGTGCGCGTAGTGCTATCGGCATCTGCGAGAGAATTCGTCACGCCACTCTCACTACAGGCAGTCAGCGGCAATCCGGTCAGTGAACATTTGCTCGACCCTGCGGCAGAGGCCGGCATGGGACATATCGAACTGGCTAAATGGGCCGACCATATTTTGATTGCCCCAGCTACAGCGCATGTGATGGCCAAACTCGCGCACGGCATGGCCGATGACTTACTCACCACGCTGGTACTTGCCTCTACAGCTCCGCTGAGCATTGCCCCGGCGATGAATCAACAGATGTGGGCGGCTACAGCCACTCAAGAGAACCTGAATCGACTGCAACAGCGCGGTGTAAATATCCTTGGCCCCGCTGCGGGTGAACAAGCTTGTGGTGATGTCGGCTATGGACGCATGTTGGAGCCGGTAGAGATTGCCCAGCAACTAGCAGAGCAGGCACAAGCTAGTTCGCAAAGAAAGTTCTCACCTAGCACGCACACCACAGCGGCACTCCCCTTAGAAGGACAACGCCTTTTGATCACCGCAGGCCCAACGCAAGAAGCCATTGATCCGGTGCGCTATATCTCCAATCACTCCTCGGGCAAAATGGGCTATGCCTTGGCTGTACAGGCTGTGCAACTGGGCGCACAAGTGACCTTAGTATCTGGCCCGGTGGCGCTACCTGAACCGCTAGGCGTAAACACTATCAAAGTGATTTCTGCGCTCGACATGCATGCTGCTGTGATGGCACATGTGGCTGATTGTGATGTATTTATCGGCTGCGCTGCAGTTGCTGATTACCGCCTAGCCGATGTTGCGACCCAAAAAATAAAAAAAACACAACAGGTTGAAATGCAGCTCACGCTGGTCAAAAATCCCGATATTTTGGCCGATGTCGCCGCGCTTGATTCACCGCCATTTACGGTTGGCTTTGCCGCCGAAACCCAAGATGTCGAACACTACGCCAAGGACAAACTGCGCCGCAAGAAGCTCAACATGATTGCCGCTAACGATGTGTCAGACAGCAACATTGGCTTTAATCAAGCCCAAAACGCCCTGACGGTTTATACCCATGATGAAAAAATCGCGCTGCCCCAACAAGATAAGCTTGCAATTGCCGAGCAACTTCTTACAATAATCGCAAGATACGTAAGTACCAACTAACTATTTATACAACTTATACCCAGACTATAACCAGAACACAAAATCTAGAAAGGAAGTATTATGGCTGAACAAAAACGGAAGCCAAATCGACGCGCACACATTCTTCAGTGTCTCGCTAGCATGCTCGAAAGCAACAGCGGCAAGCGCATCACGACCGCCGCTTTAGCTGCCGAAGTTGGTGTTTCAGAAGCCGCGCTATATCGCCACTTTCCCAGCAAAGCGCGGATGTATGAAGGCTTGATTGATTTTGTGGAAGAAACCTTGTTTACCCGCATCAACAAGATCCTCAATGACGAAAAAGACACGACTTTGCGCGTGCAGATGATCTTGCATTTGTTCTTGGGCTTTACTGAAAAAAATCCCGGCATCGCCCGTATCCTTCACGGTGACGCCTTGACTGGCGAACACGAACGCCTGCGCGGCCGTGTAGCTAAAATCTTTGAACGCTTAGAAACCCAAATCAAACAAGTCCTGCGCGAGCGCAAGGTGCGCGATGGCAAGACTTTTGATGTGGATGAAGGCGCCTTAGCCGTGTTGCTGACCAGCTATGTCGATGGTCGCATTAACGCGTTTATCCGCAGCGACTTCAAACGCCGTCCTACCGAGCAGTTTGCTGATATCTGGACCAGCCTCAAGACTGAATACTTCAAATAACCCAGCCTTACCTCTTTAGCGCAAAGCCCTACTGCTGATTGTAGGGCTTGCCAAACGTCTGACCAAAAAAGCTCTCCGCGTACCATTTAGGACGCTCAGCTTGATTGGCTACCGCCATCCCAATATTAAAATTGACCCGGGTAAAATTATCCGCCGCCTCCCATTTAAACGACTGATTCATATCGTCTTGCGGCGTGTGATAGTTGGTCTTTAGAAAATTCATCAGCGCATTGGGCGCATCATCGTCTTCATCAAATGAGGTAATGCCGCTGATCAAGAAGATCGCCGGTATACCTTGTTTAACAAAGCTGTAGTGATCCGAGCGGGTAAATAAATTGAGTTCAGGCCAGGGATCCGGGGTGAGTGCAATGTTCGCCTGCTGCGTGGCGGTTTTCGCCAGCTCGCCCATGCTCGAATGCGCGGCGCCAAAGGCAATCACATCGGCAAAATTATAGGTGATCAACGGCATATCCAAATTGACATTGCCCACTAGGCTCGAAAGCGGCACGGTTGGGTTTTGCGCAAAATAGTCCGAACCCAACAGCCCTTTTTCTTCTGCTGTGACCGCGATAAAAATGATAGAGCGCTTGGGCTTAACAGGAAGCTGCGCAAACTGACGCGCCGTCTCCAATAACACCGCAGTGCCTATGGCATTATCCATTGCGCCGTTATTGATTTTGTCTTTTTTGACCGACTTGCCAATGCCTAGATGATCATAGTGTGCGCTGTAAATGACGTATTCGTCTTTTAAGCTAGGGTCGCTGCCCTCAACCACGGCAACCACATTGGGCGCGACAATGTCTTCGTGCTCAGACTCGCTGCCCATGGCAACCGTCGTGTTTAGTGCAAAGCCCGTGGGGATCTGATCGTTGGCCAAGGCATCATACACCTCATCGAGCGTGCGATCGGCATAGGCAAATAAACGCTGTGCACTGGGGATAGGCAAATACGCAGAGGCCAAAATTTGTGCAGAGGCTTTGGACGCCTTACCGTTAGTGTCTAACCAATCCATGCGCTCTGCGTGGATATAGTTGAGCTGTCTTGAATATGGCCGCGTTTCTTCTTGTTTGGGGCTGGAAATGACAATTACGCCAATCGCACCAGCCGCTTCTGCATACTGCGTGCGTTTGGTACTCGAAGCTAAGTGCGCACCAACATCGTTCTGTAGCGCGGGCGGTTTACCAGGTAGGCGCACCACAATCTTGCCAGCGACATCAAGTCCAGCGTAGTCATCAATACCCAGCTCTGATGCCACAATGCCATAACCAACAAATATCGCTTCAGCAGTTACTTGCGACACGGTCTGGTTCATATTGATCCCCATCATGAATTCTTTGGGGTAGGCCAACTCAGTCTCGCCGATAGTGTCATCTTGGTCATGCGGCAACAAACGCAAAAAAGGTGAGTTTTGATCGAGCTTGCCTTTGCGCAGCGGCACTGGCTGTAAGTAACCATCAGTGCCTAATGGCGCTAGTCCAAATTGCGTAAATTGGTCCACCAAGTATTGAGCCGCTTTGGCATGTCCCTCGGTTCCTGGAAAACGTCCCTCTAGCTCGTCAGACGCCAAATAGGTCATGTGTGCTTGAATATTAGCCACTGTAGTAGAATCGTTTGGCGCCGCGGGTGTAGTTGGAGTCACAGGCGTCGAGCAGGCGCTTAGCCCGCATGCAAAAAGGGCAATACAAGCAAAGTGTATTAGTTGCTGTCGTGTCATCATTCTCTGTCTTATTAGTATGTGTTGTTGTGATTTTATATCGTGCTGATAAAAATTTTTCGCTAGTATACCAAGGATTTGCCGATGTCACCTCGACATTTATTCCCATGCATAATATCTTACGCATAAACGACCCCGTCACATCGAATCAACCGGGGCTTAGGATGACAGATGAAACCAGCCTTCTTGATATTGTTATGCGTGCTCGTATTGGGCTGCCAGAGCAGCCATACAAACACCTCAAATGGCACCCATAAAAACAGCCATCAACCAACTGCCAATAACCAAGCGTTTGATGCTTTATTAGATACCATTTGGGAGTATGAACAACAGGCACAAAGCGGCGGGCGCGGCGTCGCATATGACACCGCCTCGTTACCAGATATCAGCCTGAATGCCAAACAAGACAGGCATGCTCAATATCAAGCATATATCGACCAGGTGCGCGCTTTTGACTCCGCATCACTTACTCCATCACAACGCATCAGCCAAACGATCCAGCTGTATCGTTTGCAAAACGTCGTCGACCAATTTCACTTTCAATCTTATTTAGTGCCAATTACGTCCGAGTATGGGTTTCACAGCCAAATGCTCAACTTGCGCTTCCGTTTTGCCTTCGATGATGCTCAAGACTACGCCGATTATTTATCACTGTTAGATCAGTTACCTGAGTATTTTGCCCAACAAATTGCTTATATGCGCGAGGGCATTCGCATGGGCTATACACAGCCTCAAGTGGTGTTGCAAGGGTTTGAAGCTAGTGTTGCGGCGGTGATCCATACTGACCCAAGCAACAGTCCGTTCTTTGCGCCATTTTTGTCATTGCCAGACGCGGTTGCCGATCACGATGCCTTGCAACAACAGGCTAAAGCATCGATTTTACTTGCCGTGAATCCGGCCTATCAGGCGTTTTACGATTTTTTGGTAGATGAGTACATTCCCAACGCCAAGACCAGCATTGCCGCCAAAGACTGGCCCAACGGCGAGGCCTACTACAACAACCGCATCAAACATTACACCACGCTAGATATGAGCGCTCGGGAAATTCACGAGGTAGGCTTGCAAGAAGTAGCGCGGATCCGCAGCGAAATGCAACAGGTGCTTGATGAGCTTGAGTTCGAGGGCAGCATTGCTGATTTTATTGCGTTTTTGCGCACCGATCCGCAGTTTTATGCACAAAGCTCGCGAGAACTCATTGCGGCGGCGATGGTCATGTCCAAACGCATGGACGCTTTGCTCCCGCAGCTATTTAAACACCTGCCGCGCATCCCGTATGGCGTTGCTCCCGTGCCGGATGATATCGCGCCAAAATACACCACGGGACGCTATATTTCTCCGCGCAATGATAATCAACCGGGCTATTATTGGGTGAACACCTACGCTTTGGATAAGCGCCCGCTATATGCACTTCCAGCATTAACACTACACGAAGCCGTACCGGGCCATCATTTACAAATATCACTGGCCAATGAAATGCAAGATCTCCCAGAAGTCAGGCGCTTTACTTATATCAGTGCATTTGGCGAAGGCTGGGGCTTATATAGCGAGTATTTAGGGAAAGAGGTCGGCTTTTACCAAACCCCGTATGAAGAGTTTGGGCGACTCAGTTATGAGATGTGGCGAGCCTGTCGCTTAGTCGTTGATACGGGCATGCACATGTTTGGTTGGACCCGTGCGCAAGCCATCGACTATATGCTGGCCAATACCGCGCTGAGCGAGCACAATGTCAACACCGAGATAGACCGCTATATCTCGTGGCCAGCACAAGCGCTTGCGTACAAACTCGGCGAAATATTGATCCGCGACTACCGCGCCAAAGCTGAAGCAGCCTTAGGCGAGCGATTTGATATTCGCGAATTTCACGATGTGGTATTGCGTAACGGCAGTATTCCACTGTCGCTACTGGAGCAAGAGTTGCAGGATTACATCGCACTGCGAACTGGCGTAAAACGTTACTAAACGCATAAACGTTACAAAGCGTACTTTAATTGCAAAAGAAGAGGTTATAAAAAGGGGTTATCATGCGTCACACTTACCGTTTGCGTCACCTGTTTTTGTTCAGTGTTGTTTGTCTGCTTAGCGCTTGTGAACCGTCACAAATTACTGGACAAAATCAGCCTAGTACCATGCAACCCAGTGTCGGCAGCATTGACACCTATCACAATTTCAAAAGCGACTATGTGGCGCCGCGCCGTATCAGCGTCTGGCTACCCGAGGGTTATGCGCAGCGCGTGGCCAATGGCGAGCGCTTTGGCACGCTTTACATGCATGATGGGCAAATGTTGTTTGACGCAAGCACTACGTGGAATGGCCAAGAATGGCGCATCGATGAGTCATCACAAGCCTTACTGGATGCTGGTAAAGTGCGTCCTTTTATTGTCATCGGTATGGATAACGGCGGGGACGCACTGCGCTATGTAGAATACATGCCACAACAACCCTTTGCAGCCTTGCCAAGTGAGTTACAACAATCAATTTATGCGCGTCAGTCGCACAGCAACTTGGTTCAGTCTGATAATTATCTGCAGTTTATCGTTGCTGAACTCAAGCCATTTATCGACCACCAGTACGCTACTTTAACCGGGCCTGCGGATACCTTTCTCGCCGGTGCCAGCATGGGTGGGTTGATTTCTTGGTATGGGGTAGCAAGGCATCCTGAAGTATTTGGTGGCTGCCTGTGTATATCTACCCACATAATTGGCGGATTTGATATGCAAGAGACACGCATATTTGAGGCATTTGTGGCGTATATGGCTGAGCATTTACCGCTATCGGGCAGCCATGTGCTGTATTTTGACTATGGCGATCAAACGCTCGATCAATATTACCCACCGCTACATGATAAACTTGCCGCCTTTTTTAGCGAAGCAGGAGCAGATTCAAAACAGGTCACGGTTAACTTTTTCCCCGGCATGGACCACTCTGAAACCGCGTGGCAACAACGCTTTCCAAACGCAGTGATACGAGTATTTGGACAATCCACAAAACGCTGACTATGCTGTGAGAAATTTCTTCAACTAGTTGTAAGACATTTTCACAAGTCCACTTTCAGCGAACAACACAATTACAAAGTATTAACACCACGTTAATCTGCAAATTATTGCTAACGGCTTAATATATTAAGTCTTTTTATCATATTAAGAATCTTACCCCCTACATAGCAAAGCTTAATCAATTAAGAAAATTTTTCTCTTTCGCTTGCTTTTTACATTCCATTAACGTATGTTACGACACTGCTACAAAGCAAACTTAGATCATTCATGTGATGACAACGGGGACAACTACATGAAAACAAAACAACTATTCAAGCCAGCTATGCTGTCTCTAGCGGTCGCGTCAGCGTTCTCTACAGGTGCAGTTTTAGCTCAAGAAAATAATACACCTAGCGCAGATAACGTAGAAGTTATCGCTGTTAAAGGTATCCGTGGTTCTCTTATCCGCGCACAGGCGGTCAAACAGGATTCAACATCAATCGTTGATGCAATTTCTGCTGAGGACATTGGTAAACTACCAGATTCATCTATCGCAGAAACCTTAGCGCGTCTTCCTGGCCTTGCCGGTGAGCGTGTTAACGGTCGTACGTCTGGTATCTCTGTACGTGGTTTTAAAGAAGATTTCGTTGGTACCTCTATCAACGGCCGTGAAGCGATTTCTATCGGTGATAACCGTGGCGTAGAATACGATCTGTATCCATCTGAAATCATGACTGGTGCAACTGTTCACAAATCAGCATCAGCAACTTTGTTAACTCAAGGTATCGGCGGTACAGTTGATCTACAAACAGTACGTCCATTAAACGCACAAGAAACGTTGACTGTTACTGGTATCTACGAAGCGTCACAAGCGCCAGCTGATAACCCAGATTTTGACGACACTGGTCACCGCTACTCGTTATCATTTGTTGAGAAGTTTGCTGATGACACAATCGGTCTTGCAGTAGCAATTGCCTCAACAGAATCACCAAACAACCAGCGCAAATACGGTGTTTGGGGTTACAATGAAAATGACGCAGGTCAAATCACGCCATCAGGTTTAGATTTGAACTCACAATCTACTCGTCTAGAGCGTGACACTATCTCTGCGGTTTTACAGTTCCAACCTTCAGACGATTTAGACATCGTTGTTGATTACTTAACAATTGATTATAAAGATTCAGGTGTATTACGTGGTTTCATCGAACCATTTGCAACGGCTAACCTTGTAGGTACTGGTGCAAACGTTACTGGTACACAGATCAATGCACAGCCTGTACTACGTACTGACCCACTAAACAAAGACGGTCAGTTAGATTCATTTGGTGTTAACGTCGAATACGCTATTAACGATGATTGGACAGCCTCTGTCGATTATGCATATTCAGAAGTAGACAAGTTCGAACAGCGCGCAGAAGCTTATGCAGGTCTTTCTCGCTCTAACTCACCACTAACTGGTGAGCGTACCTTCCAAATGTCTTCTGAAGGTGTTTTCTTTACTGGCCAAACTGGTCTTGAAGCATTCTCTGATCCGAACACATTACAATTAACTGGTCCTCAAGTATGGGGCGGCGGTCTTGCCAACCTTGCAAGCCAGTTCGAAACTGACGCAATTCCTGGCGATTCAGACTATCTATACGCACAGGATGGCTTCAACAACAAATTCAGCGTTGCTGAAGAATTAACGCAGTTCAAAGTTGAAATTGAAGGTAACCTTGACAACGATACTGTACAGAAAGTCACATTCGGCTTAGCGTACACTGATCGTTATAAAGACAAAATCAACAACGGTAACTTCGCAACAGGTCGTGCGTTCCCTGATACTGACTCAATTACTGACTCAGGTGTGACTGTTTACGGTCTAACTGATCTATCTTGGGCAGGCCTAGGTAATGTTGTTGCATTTGCAGGTAATGACCCATACAACAATGGTTACTACACTCAAAACGACGGTGAGTGGTTAGAACCAGACCGTTTTGGTGATTCGTATGTTATCGAAGAAGAAGTGACTACATTGTACTTCCAAGCAGATTTCAACACTGAAATTGCTGGCCTAGAAGTATTTGGTAACTTTGGTGCACAATATGTTGATACATCACAAAGCTCAAGCGGTACAC
>CAZLGJ010000022.1:0-9977 GCA_964559075.1 uncultured Glaciecola sp. | reverse complement strand
TTTGGTAACTTTGGTGCACAATATGTTGATACATCACAAAGCTCAAGCGGTACACTAGGTGTTATCGGTGCTAACTTCCGCGTATGTGACGTAAATGGCGACGGCCCAACTTCATCATCACTTGCACAAGGTGCGGATCCACTGACTTCAATTGTTGATCTATCTGAGTTCGTCGATGAAGAATGTAAAGTAGCAGATGGTGACGATTATTCACACTTCCTACCGTCATTTAACATCAACGCAGAAGTTGCAGACAACATTTTTGCCCGTTTTGCAGCGTCTAAGACGATTTCTCGTGCTCGTATTGACCAAATGCGCGCCTCAGGTTTCGTGAAGTTCGATATCAACGAACAGTTCATCACGCTAGAAAACGAAGACGTATTAGATGGTGCAGGTTCTCCTTGGTCAAAAGTTGCGGGTAACCCGAAACTACGTCCACTAGAATCTAACAACTTTGACCTATCTATCGAGAAATACTTCGACGACGAAGGTTATGTTGCAGCGACTGCGTTCTACAAAGACATCGTGAACTACACGCGTACCGCAAGCCCAATGATCAACTTCCGTAATGACGAGTTCAACAACGGCGCTGATTATTTTGTACCGGGTTTCCACGACCGTGTCTTAACTGATGACGTTGTTAACTCACAAAATGGTAACACATACTTAGCAGGTACTTTGGTTACTCCACCTGATTTTGGTCAGTTCTCGTTCTTCGAAGACGGCCTGAATGGTACAGTATCTGGTTTAGAGCTAACCGCTAACGTACCACTAGGTGTGATTAACAGTTCACTTGACGGTTTCGGTGTAGTATGGACATCAACGTTCATCGACGCTGAGCTAGACAATGGTGAATCAATCCCTGGCCAATCTGATACGATGCACTCTGTTGTTGCATACTATGAGAACGATGGTTTTGAAGCACGTATTGCAATGACTGACCGTGATGAGTACACAACTTACGAGCGTGGTGGTTCTAACAAACTGACTACTGCAACTCGTGACGGTACACAAGTGGTCGATGCGCAAATCTCTTATGATTTCGAAGATGCAGGCATCGAAGGCTTAGAAGGTCTACGTGTATCTCTTCAAGGTACTAACATTCTTGATGATGCGGACCAAGTATCACGTGACGATAACGGTATCGTAACAACTCGTCGTGAGTTTGGTGCAACTTACATGCTCAACGTAAACTACTCGTTCTGGTAAGCACGTAAGTAGTTGTCAGTTAGTATAACTTGACAGCACAGTACAAAAAGGCCTCTTGAGTCTCGACTTGAGAGGCCTTTTCTCTTTTTGTAACGTATAAACGTGTACTGTAATAACCCTTTAATATCCGCTATAGTTAGGCGGTATGACAGACTAATAAGAATAGGTAATTGATTTATGCAACAACCCGTCAAAAGCGTCTTAATTGCAGGTGGTGGCACCGCCGGTTGGATGACCGCAGCACTCATGAGTAAGGTGCTCGGCTCTCAAGTCAAAATTGCATTAATCGAATCAGAAGAAATCGGGATCATCGGTGTCGGTGAAGCGACCATTCCACCTATTCAAACCTACAACAAATTCTTGGGTCTCGACGAAAAAGCTTTCTTGCGCGAAACCCATGCCACCATGAAACTGGCCATCCAGTTTGAAAACTGGCGAGTCAAAGGTGAAAAATACCTGCATACCTTCGGTGCTCCGGGAGCGAGCTTAGGCTTTTGTAACTTCCAACACTATTGGGAGCGCGCCAAACGCAATGGTGTCGAAGGCTCCATCTGGGATTACGATCTCAATTACCTAGCCTGCAAAAAAGGCACCTTTAACAAAATTAACACGTCTAACCCCGTCTATGAAATGCCTTATGCGTATCACTTCGATTCAGCACTGTATGGCAAATTCTTACGTGGCTTAGCCGAAAAATCCGGCGTGACTCGCCATGAGGGCATTATTGAACATGTCGCACAAGATGATGCTAGCGGTTATGTCACCGGCGTACAGCTCAAAGACGGCAGGCAGCTTCAGGCGGATTTGTTTGTTGACTGTACCGGTGGACGCGCCTTACTTATCCAAAAAACCTTAGGCGTCGCCTACGAAGACTGGTCTAAATGGCTTCCCGCTAATAGCGCCATTGCAGTGCCCACCGAGCGCCATGAAACAACCGCGCCTTATACGCGCTCCATTGCCCATGATAACGGCTGGCAGTGGCGAATCCCGCTCACCCACCGCAACGGCAACGGTATTGTTTATAGTACCACCCACACCACCGATGAGGCGGCGATGGATAATCTGATGAACAATCTCGATACCAAGCCATTAGCCGAGCCGCGCCAAATTCGCTTCAAAACCGGTCGCACTAACAAACAATGGCACAAAAACGTCATCGCCGTTGGTTTATCGAGTGGTTTCTTGGAGCCGCTGGAATCTACCAGTATTCACCTGATTCAATCGGCCGTGGTACGCTTATTAAAATTATTTCCTCACCAAGGGATCCAGGCTAGCGCCGTTGAGGCATTCAATGAAGAAGGCCGGATTGAGTATGAAACTATCCGCGACTTTATCATTTTGCACTATAAGGTGACTGAGCGAGATGACTCTGAGTTTTGGCGCGCGATGCGCAACTTAGAAGTTCCGGAGCGCTTGCAACACAAAATTGACTTATTTAAAGACGTGGGAGAAGTCTTTAACGATCAACACGATATCTTTAGGGATGCCTCTTGGATCCAGGTGATGTATGGCCAAGGCTTAACGCCACAGGATTATCACCCAGCGGCAAATGCTGTCAGTCTAGACGATCTCAAAGCGACCTTAGACAAGGTACTGCAAGCTAAACAACAGCCGCTTGCCAAAATGCTACCGCATGATGAGTATCTCACTGCCTTTATGGGAGCCTCGGCATGAGTGACGCTGACGTAAAACAACAATTTGTGATTGTCGGTGGCGGCACGGCTGGCTGGATGGCCGCTTGTTTGCTGGCCCATCACTGGCGCGACAAGGTACAGGTGACGCTAGTTGAATCCCCTGAGATTGGGATTATTGGCGTAGGTGAAGGCTCGACCCCTACTCTGAAACGCTTCTTTCAAGATTTGGACATTGCTGAATCCGACTGGATGCCGTATTGCCACGCCACGTATAAAGTCAATATCCGCTTCAATGGCTGGTCGCCTGAGTCGGGCATTGACAGCTATTCACATCCATTTATTAGCCAACTGGATACATTTTCTGAGCGCGCGTTTTATCTCAATTCGCTTACCCGCCGTTTGGGCTTAGATGTCGAAACCGCCCCTGATAAGTTACTGTTTAACGGCTGGCTTGCCAACTACAACCTTGCCCCGCAAACACCACCGCACTTTCCGTTTAATATTGAGTACGGCTATCACTTTGATTCGGGCTTGTTGGGCGAGTTTTTGGCAAAACACGCCGTGGACAAGCTCGGGGTAACTCACATTCAAGCCAATGTGCAGGCTGTCATGACCGATGCGAATGGCGATATCAGCCACGTTACCTGTCGCGATTATGCCGACATTCACGGTGACTTTTTTATTGATTGCACGGGATTTAAATCCATGCTGCTTCAGGACACATTAGGTGTGCCTTTTCACTCTTTTGGCGATAACTTGTTTAATGACGCTGCGGTGGTATTTCCCACTGAGGCACTGCAAGATATTCCGGTAGAAACCCAAGCAACCGCCTTATCAGCTGGTTGGGCGTGGCAAATCCCGCTAACACACCGTACCGGAAACGGTTATGTGTACTCTTCTAGATACCTGTCAGCCGAAGACGCCGAAGCGGAGCTTAGAGCCCACCTAGGCTTAGGAGTTGAGGCGCAAGCGCGTCATTTACAGATGCGCGTTGGTCAAGTCGAACAGCACTGGGCGCATAACTGTATCGGACTGGGATTATCGCAAGGGTTTATTGAGCCGCTTGAGGCAACCGCGCTGCACTTAGTACAAACGTCAGTCGAAATTTTCATGGACGAGTACGAAAAGGGCAATTTTACATCACAACAACGCAGTGACTATAATAAAACTATCACTGAGCGCTTTGAGCGCGTGCGCGATTACATTGTAGCCCACTACAAGCTCAATACTCGCAGCGATACTGCTTATTGGCAGGATAACCGTAACAACAACCATTTATCCGAGCCGCTGCTGCAGCTCCTTGATGTATGGTTTCGCAAAGGCGATTTGAGCCAAGAAATTAACCGACAAAACTTAGCGAGTCACTTTGGTACCACCTCGTGGCACTGTTTGTTAGCAGGTTATGGCACCTTTCCGCCCTTGTCGAGCAAACAACCTGGCACGGGTTGTCAATATCAAGAACGGGATTTGGCGCAGTTTTTTGCCGGGTGTTTGTTAAATTTTGTGCCACATAAAAATGCGCTGCGCGCTGAGTAACCTTTCCAATTATGAATATACATTATCACCAACGCGCCATTGTGACCCACTTGCGCAGTCACTTACCGGCATGCAAAGCGATTTATTTATTCGGTTCCTATGCTACAGGCTATGCAAATGATGACAGTGATCTCGATCTAGGTGTATGGTGTGGAGCCGCGATTGATAAAACGTTACACGCCACGACTGCGCTTGAACTTGCCGCTATATGCGGTATTGAAACCGATTTGCTCGATCTTTCCAGTTGTACCAGGCTGTTGCGCTATGAAGTTGTCACCCGCGGTCAACGCTGGTTTCACGATGGCAGTGCCGAGCTATTTGAAGAAACCGCGCGTAACATGTATCTGAAACACTAACCCGTGAAATATCAGCAGCGCGCCACCCCAGTTCCGACTCAAAAAACTCGACGAGTCGGTGGCTTGGCGGCATTGGCAACACAGCTGGCAGCAAACGTGATTAAAGACACCTCCAAGACTTTGCTGCAAGGTCAAAAACCGTCCTTAGCAGCAGCGCTTGCAAACCCCAATAACGCGCTTGCCATTGCCAAGAAATTGGCCCACATGCGCGGTGCAGCCATGAAACTCGGCCAGCTGCTGTCCATGGACGCCGGCGAATTATTACCGCCAACTTGGGAGCCGGTGCTACAAATATTGCGACAACAATCCCATTGGATGCCTCAAGAACAGCTAGTACAGACGCTAAAGACTCACTGGGGCGATGATTGGTTTGATGAGTTCAAGACCTTCCCGTTACAACCCATTGCGGCAGCGTCTATTGGGCAAGTGCATCGTGCCACGCGTTGGGATGGGCGTGAGGTGGCAGTAAAAATTCAATACCCCGGTGTCAAACAAAGTATTGATAGTGATATCGATTCTGCTGCGTGGTTACTCAAAACCAGTCGATTATTACCTGCGCACATGGATCTTGCGCCATTGTTAGCGAAAGCAAAAGCCCAGCTGCATGAAGAAGCCGACTATGAACGCGAAGCTGAACATTTGCAAAAGTATGCGCAATTAGTTGCGTCAGAACAGCACTTTCACTGTCCCACAGTGCATGAAGACTTATCTAATGCTTCCATTTTATGTATGGATTATGTTGTGGGCGTACCGATTGAGTCACTTAGCGCGCAAGCGGATATCGATTGGGTATGTAACGCGCTACTACAATTAACGCTACAGGAATTGTTTTCATTTAGACTGATGCAAAGCGACCCAAATTTTGCCAATTTTTTGGTCGATTTAGAGGCTCGGCATATTCACCTGTTGGATTTTGGCGCCACGCGCACTATTACACCCGAGGTTTCCGAACATTTTTGGGCGCTTGCACAAACCATGCAAAGTGGCGAACGCGCTTCTATCGAGCAGCACTTAATGGCGTTAGGGCTAGTTGATGAGCACATGCCTCGAGCAATTATAGAGATTATAAATGATGCCTGTGTATTAGCAGGCGAAGCGATACATACTGATGACTATGACATCAAAGAACAGGGCTTAGTGTCGCGGTTGTTGCAGCTCACCGAGCCATTGGTTGCGTCCAAAACAGCCACGGCCACACCTGATTTTGATGTGGCCCTGATCAACCGTAAAGTCACTGGCGTGATCTTACTCGCCAACCGCCTTGGCGCTCGGCTCAATATACACAGTATGTTAAGCCGCTTTTCTCAGCCTAGCAAAGCGTAAGCGTCGCGCTACTGCAATTAGCAGCCAAGCGCATATTAGCCCTCCCCCTAAAGAACCGCCGCCGGAGTTACGCGACTCCAATTCATCTTGCGTCGCCACCAGCGGATTGGAGCCAATAGTGTACTCGGCCAAGTTACTCGAACCATCATCATCAGCATCCTGGCGCGCATCCGCAGGATCGAGCGGGTCAAACCCATACTGGTCTTCATAAGTATCGGGCATGCCATCATTGTCATCATCAGTATCAGCATTGTTGCCGATGCCATCGCTATCGGTATCGAGGGACTCAGCGGGATCAAAGGGAAACTGATCTTGTGCATTGATCGTACCGTCATTATCAACATCAGTGTCGCCCGTGTAGGGCGTCGGATCAATTGGCTTGCCTACCAGCGTCATGCCGACAGGTCTATCAAGAGGACTATTGCCAGCGACGACCAATGTATCAATAAACTGACCAGTACGCGCGTCAAAACGCAACATTTCGTCGGTATCCTCACTGCAGACGTATAAAATGTCACCAGGGGCAACCAGCATACAGCTAGGCTTACCTAAACCAGCTGTGCCAGCTGGGATCAAGGTACCAATAAAATCACCACCGCCACGGTAAGCAGTAATATCTCCACTGCCTTTATTACTCACCAAAATATTATTATTGCTCGCCATGGCTAGCTGCTCAGGCTGAGACAAGCCCTCATTGGCTAGGACTCGTGGCGTAATTCCAGTTTGCAAAGTATTCACAATAATAAGCTGGTCATTGCCATAATCGGCAACTAATAAACTGGCATCAGATAATCGCAAAATATCGCGATGTCGCCCCTCAACAAACTCTTCGTATATCACCGGTCTGTCAGTGGCTTGGTCGGCAAAGCCCTGAATAATTTCAAAGCCAAAACGATCGTTGGTGACGAGCATCGTACCATCAGTAAGCAAAGCGAGTTGCTCTGGAAAGTTTGCAAACAACTCACTGCGATCCAAATAGACTTCCACCGTACCTGTTTGGCGATCATATTGATACACGTCGCTTTGAGCGATAAAGTACACGACGTTTTGATTTGCCGAAACAATGGCATCACTGCGAAACGTAAAATCGCCCTCAGCCATTGTGGCAAGCACCCCTAAAAACTCGCCTGTTTGTGCATCGTATTCCAACAGTTGATGACTATTGGCACTGACTACGACAAGGCTTGCCTGTGCTAATGACGTTGGCATAGCAAAATCGGGTAAACCGTCGTTGTCATCGTCGTTATCGCGAGTATCACCAGACAGATCACCATCATTATCTCGACTATCACGCCTATCAAATGCCAGTTCATCAGTATTATCACCAACACCATCACCGTCACTATCGCGGCTTTCAGATGCATTCAAGGGTAACTCGTCATCCTCATCAACTACGCCATCATTATCGTCATCAGTATCGGAATTGTTCCCCAGGCCATCGTTATCTGTATCGAGAACTTCATTGGGATCTGTTGGGAAGCGATCAGCATTATCACCGATACCATCATTATCGCTATCACATGTCTCACTCGCAATAAATGGGAAGGCATCCGTGCGTTCATCGACACCATCGCCATCGTGATCGGTAAACGTTTTCAGTGGCATAACCAGGGTATCTAACACGAGATTGGCTTCCTGCAGGTTGGCATTTTGTAACGCAAATGCCTCAACCGTAGCGGCATTATCGGCACTAACAGGATCGCCGCAGAGTCGATTTCCGCACTGATTATTGGTGTTTGAAAAAACGTTTAGTTTGTAATTGCGATTAATATCACCCGTCCCAATCGATGACATGATGGTGTTAAACTTGCCCGGCACCAATAGCGCACCCGAGTTATCTAATGCACCTTGACTCTGTCCATCAATCGCTTGGTGACCAGCACCGAAATTATGTCCAATTTCATGAGTGAAGGTGTCAATACAGTTAGAGCCACCGCTGATCCCAACATTGCTGATATTGACCAAAGAAGCCGCCGTAGGATCGGGAAACTGCGCCACCCCACAGACATCGCGCTCAACCAAGTCATGTGTGCGGATCATGGCAACAATGTCAGCTCGCACTTCATCTCGCCAAGCACCTACAGAAGCTAGACTAGGCACAGGCAGAGTAGCGGGATCATCATCCACCGCCACTTTCAAATCATCGATAGCCGTAAAGTTTGAAGGTCGTTGATAATCCACCCACTCACTTCTAACCAAGCGCAGCTGTACATTAACATCACTGTTTACAAAAGCTTGATTGGCTTTATTGATCAAGTGCGTCATTAACGTTTGCGCTAACTCACCGGGATAAGCCGCTAAAATATTGCTGGTAAACAACATCATCACGTCAACCACAACAACCCCATCGCGCACCAGTGCCTGTTTGGTGGGAGGAAAAGTGTGTGACATGTGGTGCTGCAAATGTGCCTTAGACTGGGAACCTGTACTGCTTAATAAAGGCTGACCTATAGTATCATTGTCATACAAGCTGGGCAGCGTCGTTAGCCCATTTAGCTCAACCGTCCAGGTCCCTTCTGGCGTACTCACATACCACCAGTGCGCATCAGCACCTGTGATCTCACCAATGGCGGTATGCTGACCTTGGGTATGCAACCACGAGTATGACTGTTCTGCACGTACAATGGTTTGAGCAAAGCCGTTTACCGGGCTGGTTGGATGCCCCTTGGCAGCGGTTTGCCCTGCAGATTGCAAGCGAGCTTGAAGATCGAGTTCAATCATCCCTTCTTGAGCGTGTGACAAAATAACGCGATTTTGCTGACTAGCGAACTGTACTTGATCATGCTCGAATTGTGCCAGCCAACCTGGATTGAGCGCTGACGTTTCGGTATTGGCAAGCGCGGTGTTGGTCACTGCAGCATACAACCATACACATACGGAAAGCGAGACAATATACTGTTTACCCATATCCTGATTACTCCTGTTCAGATAGTGCAAGGGCGTTGAAACGCACGGCAAAACCACCAGACGCAGCCATGCGAATCGTCAATGCGTCCTGTGCCGTTACCATACGCTTTTCGATAACAATCGCGTATGGGTTTTTGCCCCAGTCGGTTTCTTTTGCATCTCGATAAATCTGAGCTTCGTACGTGCGTTCAGCATCTAAGAAATCTAAAGGCACAGTGACAGTCCGAGCATTTTCGTCGGTAACGCCACCGAGATACCAATCATCCCCGCTATAGTGGCGGTGTTGTTTTTCTTTGCGTGCGGTGACAGCAAAATCAGCCACCGCTCCTTGCAATACCACAGAATCCTCCCAGTCAGTTGGCACGTCCAAAATAAACTGAAACGCTTCACGCTTTTCTAGATAATTTGCTGGAATATCTGCGGCCATCTGGATAGGACTATAAAACACCACATATTGCGCTAACTGCTTGGCCAAGGTACTGTGTGGGCGCCGGTATTGATGTAGTCCATCCTCCTCGGTACCACCACCGGTGCGGGTAAAGCCGAAATTAAATATCCCTGGCGTATAATCCATCGGCCCCGCTAACATGCGGGTAAAGATCAACATTGCTTCATGCTCCGGTGGATTAGGTGTTGACCAGCCGGCATTATATTCCTGCCCCCGCGCACTTTCTGTCGCTAGCCAGTTGGGAAAGGTGCGGTGCAAGCCCGTTTGTTTTACCGCTTCGTGTTTATTAATCGAGATCTTATGTTGTGCAGCCTTTTGAATATTGCGCGTCATGTGATTGATCACATGCTGAGAATCGGTGAATTCATAGCGCATTACGCCATGTTCATCTTTGCGCTTCAAATTTTGTCCATGCGCCACATAACCGGTTTTGATCTGCCGCACGCCAAGTGCTTCATAGTAAGGAAATGCCTCATCCCATTGGGATTCGTAGTTGGTGATCCCGCCAGAGGTTTCATGATGGCCAATCAGACGAACACCATTATCCAGGGCATATTGTGCCAC
>CAZLGJ010000021.1:0-28696 GCA_964559075.1 uncultured Glaciecola sp. | reverse complement strand
TGCATATTCCGGTGAAGATGAACACCGATTCTGGTGGGAACGTGAACACCTAGATGTCCTCGCTTCGAACTAGTTCTTTTTTACAGCAAGTGTTCACGTTAAGTCA
Source organism: uncultured Glaciecola sp. (assembly GCA_964559075.1). Classification (GTDB taxonomy): domain Bacteria; phylum Pseudomonadota; class Gammaproteobacteria; order Enterobacterales; family Alteromonadaceae; genus Opacimonas. The sequence goes on along the minus strand of CAZLGJ010000021.1, from coordinate 28,590 downwards.
ACTTTGATTGTATTTTTCGCATCGATTCTCCTCGTAAGTTGATTCTATGTGCATTGTGCATCAGGCGGTCTAAGATCGCGTCAGCTAACGTGTTATCGCCTATTGATTGATACCACTCTTCCGTGGGAAGTTGACTGATAACGATTGTTGAACTGGCACTGTAATCCCCCATTTCAAGTAGCAAAATTAACTAGACTATCACTCTGCTTGTAAAATGGTTTTAGGTGGTTCGCCAGCAAAGGATGCAAAAAGTTTTTTGAGGCTTGCATTTTGTTCATTTTTTGATATTGTTCACTAAAATTGAACATTTAACAAAAATGAACAAAATAATGGTTGATGAACTATCTATAAAAGTTATCGATAAACTTAATACTCAAACATCTTTACATGCTCAATATCTTGATAGTGTTAAAGGGAATTGTGATGGCCACCTAATCCTCCCCAATAATCAACAACCATTAAAAATAGTCTGTATAGAACGGTTAAACCAATATAATTTGGTGGAATATCTACAAAAATTAACATTGAATCCGCAAAACCAAGATATGGTGTTGATATCTACATTCATTTCCCCTAATCAAGCAAAGATCCTAAAAGCACACAACAAACAGTTTATTGATCTTGCTGGCAATACGTTTATTAATACTCCTCAGGTTTACATAGATATTCAGGGAAAGAAAAAATCAACCCTGAATGAGTATTTCGAATTACAAATTCTTACTGGCAAGGCTTTTCAACCTAAGGGTATGAAACTCGTTTTGATGTTACTTCTGCAACCTGAACTCATTAATGCTCCATTACGCACGATCGCAAAGATGTCTGAAATTTCGCTTGGCACCGCTAAACAGGTCGTTGACGATTTAATCGTTCAAGGCTTCGTGGTTGAAAAGTTATCTTCCGCTAAAAAACAACATAAAGAGTTAATCAACATACGGTCATTATTAACTAAATGGTTAGACGCTTATCCTGCAAAATTTGCTGCAAAGTTTAGTCAAGAAATCTACATTGCTCGAGACGTCTCTTTACTGCAAAACTTAGATCTAAATCCTGTTGAAGCCTTATGGGGTGGAGAGTATGCGGCCGAATTATGGGATAATTATCTGCGGGCAAAGGAATATTTACTCTATGTTCATCCTGATGCTAAAAACGACATTCTCAAAAAAGCAAGACTGCAAAAATTAACACCAAACGTTCCAAACCATGCAGGGCATGTCCGAGTTATTGTCGCGGAACCCCCTTTGGCAATTAACAAAATAAAAGACCTAAATCGTCCTACTGTTCACAAATATCTTATTTATGCGAATTTACTTTTGAGTAGCGACTCGAGAATGATTGATGCAGCGAGGAGGTTCTTTGAAAACCACATCGCTTAACGTGGTAGGGAAGATGCCAGACGGCTTAGTTGAACTTTATCAGACTATTTCGACGCATGCAGATGCGCTTAATATCCCTTATTTAGTCATTGGTGCAACAGCAAGAGATATTATACTCCATCATGGATTCGGCGCGAATATTGAGCGTGGCACTAGAGACATCGATTTTGCTATTCAAGTTGAAGGCTGGGAGCAATTTACATTGCTTAAATCAGCGCTAAGCAAAAGTAACTTTGTGTCTCAACATGACATATCTCACCGAATGGTGGTCACATTATCCGACGGACTGAAATGGGAGATTGATATAATTCCTTTTGGCAACATAGCGAATAACAACCAAATGATTGAATGGCCCCCGAATCAAGAGGTCGTAATGTCAGTGGCTGGATTCCAAGAAGCGTTGAATAATGCCCTAGTTGCAACAATTTCAGAAAGTCCTACGTTAAAGATCAATGTCGCGTCTCCTGCAGGGATGTTCTTATTAAAACTCATTTCGTGGATAGAGCGAGCGCCAAGTATTCGGGGTAAGGATGTAGTAGATATTTATTACATCCTTAATCATTACCCTAAAATACCTGAAATTACCGATTCGCTCTACGAAGAGGGATACATGGAAGCACAGCAATATGTCGAAATAAAAGCGAGTACTATGAGAATTTCAATTGAAGCCAGTAACATGGCTACTCATGAATCCATTGAATTTGTGAATGATAATCTTTTTAATAATGAACAAAAACTTGATAACTTTTTGCTAGACTTTGTCCGTCATAATAATGTTGATTATGAGTATGCCAAAGAGCTAGCGGAGATTATTGCTGCACAGTTTTCAAAAAAGTGAACAGTCATTCTGGTTCATCATTACAATTTCCTCGCATTGTTTTAACTGCTAACCTGACCTGGATTAAGATGATAAAAGGCTATGGTTATGCCTTTATTTTACGGTACCATAAAATAGTACTATTATTTCTTTGCTAAGAAAAGACATCAGAAAACCCTGTGTCCCATCTATTTACGGCCTTTTGTAATCCCCCCATTTTAAGTTGGAAAAACAACTAGACTGTCACCAAATGGACCTTGTAATAACATTAAGTGTCAAGTTATACTGCTTTTTACTGTAATAACTATACACTTAATTCCATGAATCAAGCAAAGGCAATTAGCAGACTTAATAGGCTAGACTTAGATGGGCGATATGTATTTTTACATCGGGATTTAGCTAAGATCTTCCATGAGGACTCACCACGTGCATTGAACGATAGTCTTGCTCGTTTAGTGAAATCAGGCTTGCTAGAACGTCCTGTTAGAGGGGTTTACGTATATGGTTTATCAAAAAATAAAAGCACCTCGAACACCATTGAGTTGATTGCAATTGCTCTACGAAGGGGGGAGTATAACTATATTAGCCTCGAGTCTGCTTTATCTTCTTACGGTATTATTTCCCAAATCCCCATTGATAGACTCACTTTGATGACCACCGGGGTAAAAGGCACATACACGACGTCTTACGGGGTCATTGAGTTCACTCATACAAAACGGTCAGTCTCCGATATTTTAAGTCAGGTGGTCACTACCGATAGACCACTTAGAACGGCATCAAAGAGAGCGGCATTAAGAGATTTAAAGCGTGTGGGTCGTAATATGCATTTGGTTGATATGGAGGAGATGAGCGATGATTAATGAAAAAGAAGATTTTGATGCGTTAGTAGAGATTGCCCTTGCTCAAGGTGGCACAAAAACGATGCGCCCGGTTATCGAAAAAGAGCTTCTACATTACGACATCTTATTTGCTCTGGATAAAGCGAGGTTACTGGATCGGCTCGTTTTCCAAGGTGGTACATCGTTACGCTTATGCAGGGGCTCTAACCGATATAGTGAAGACTTGGATTTCGCTGGTGGGAAAGATTTTAACAGTAAAAACTTAATTGAAATCAAAGAGGTCATTGAAAAATACATCGGTGAACGTTATGGGCTTGAGGTAACTGTTAAAGAGCCAAGCACGTTGAGGAAAAATCCAAAGTATGCCGAAATAAATATTGATAAGTGGCAAATCGCGGTTGTGACAGCACCTAAGCAAAAACATTTAGCTAAACAGAAAATTAAAATAGAAGTAGCCAATATACCGGCTTACACCAAGGAGCCATTACCGTTAGCGAATAACTATGATTTTCTTCCAGATGGTTACTCATCTACCTTGATTTATACGGAAACGCTTGATGAGATAATGGCTGATAAAATTATCTCTCTTGCAGCGACACAAAAATACATCCGGCATCGAGATGTTTGGGATCTCGTATATTTGCATCGTAACGGGGCGGTGTTGGATATTGATTTGGTGCGCCAGAAAATCAAAGATTACAAGCTTGAAGGGTATAACGCGATGCTAGATGCTCGCATTATTTCACTAAAAGATATTGTATATGGTCAAGCATTTTCAAACGAGATGGCAAGATTTTTAGATAAAAACACGTTTGATAGTACTTTAGCGACAAATAAGTTTAAGGATTATATGTTGGCAACCCTGACAAAACTACTGACCGAAACCAAAAATAGGTTAGTAGGGCCTGAATATGCACCTGAACTTCAAGAGCCCCATTTTCCTATGTAGTGACAGAAGTCGTCCAATCGTTCGGGAAACATTAATTTGAGACATTGCAAGTTCACACTATTTCGATATATTCTCGAAATAGTGTATAGATAAATATCGATATGTTGTCACCGTTTGTATACATCTGAACGATGTCCCACTTTGATGACTTGCACGACGAGTTCGTTTTCTCTTATTTCATAAATGATACGATAAAGACCTTGCCGAATTCGGTAGAGGTTTTCACCGCTTAATTTTATAGCGCCTTTTCTGCGAGGGTTTTCAGAGAGGCTGACAATTTTCGATAATATTCGTTTGATGTCTGATTTAGGCAAACTTTTCAAATCTTTGGCGACGGACTTTTTGAACGTGATCTTATATTTTTCCATCGGCTTCCAAACGGTTTAACAACGCCTCATAAGATATCTCTGGTTCATCAGAGCGTTGCCTTACAGCAGCAAGATCTTCTTGATCTTCTCTCATCAGCAGTCGAACCGCTTCATCAATCAGCTCAGAGACAGATGTATTTGAAGATGCGGCACGCATTTTAAGTGCATTGTGGATGGCAGGCTCGAAGTAAACGGTAGAGCGTTTAGATAATGTACTCATGGAATACCTTGGAATCAATAGCGAATTAATGTTATGACATTATAGCGTTGTAATGCTGTGATGTCTAAAATGTCTGTAATTATTCAGCTATATTATCTAGAATGTCCCCACATATAAACATAGTCGTCGTGAAATATTATTGACCACTTAAAGTGCTAAGTTTATGTATTATATTGATAAATTTTAAACGATAAGACGAGTTATCACTTAAGCAGTATCTCACTCTGATTAAGTCAACATCAATCTAAGACTTTTTCTTAGAGCAAACTTCATTGGCATGGACTATAATGGCGCAGTCATATCCGACACATAAATTTAAGTAGCATTATAGAAATGATGGCTCAATACGTATTTAAGGAACGAAGTCATGATGAATATCTTCGAATCATCAAGAACGATAAAACGCATCATCACGGTGTCTGTAGACGCTGCAATCCTTTTATTTGCCTTTTGGTCAGCGTTGTTCTTACGACTTGAAACATTAGATGTTGTTCTAAACTCAGCTTATTGGCTCACCATAATTACTGTCATCCCTTTTAGCATTATTGCTTTTATCAAGCTCGGGATGTACCGCGCAGTATTGCGCTATGTCAGCACATCTGTGTTTTGGTCAGTCATTGCTGCTTCTGCTACAGCAAGTGCAGCGCTGGTGGTAGCAGATTTCTTCTTTACGACCAATCTACCAAAAACTGTTCCTATCATTTTCTTTGCGTTAACGTTGTCTCTGATCGGTTCTTCACGTTTGCTAGTGCGTGCCCTTGTGGCCGGTATGAACAAAGAGACTAAACGTCCAGTCATTATTTATGGAGCAGGCTCTGCAGGGCGTCAGCTTGCAATTGGACTTAATAACGGACCAGAATATACGCCGGTTGCCTTTATAGACGATGATACGCAAAAACAAGGTGCGATCATTCAAGGCGTGCCGGTTATTGCATTAGACGAGCTTGATGAGTTTCTTAAAGGTCGTCGCGTCGATAAAATCTTACTTGCATTACCTAGCTTATCCCGCTCAGCCCGAAAACAGATCTTAAATGATTTAGAACGTTTTGCGGTAAAAGTACAAACTATCCCTGGCATTAAAGACGTCATTGAAGGCAAGGCCAACCAAGACGAAATTCGCGATGTGGAGGTTGAAGATTTGTTAGGTCGTGATCCAGTTGCTCCACAAGTCGATTTGATGATGTCCAATATCTATAACAAGGTGGTTATGGTGACTGGGGCTGGAGGCTCAATTGGCTCAGAGTTATGTCGCCAAATTATCCGTCAAAAACCAACCAAACTTGTATTATTTGAATTGTCTGAATATGGCCTTTATGCCATTGATAAAGAATTGCAAGATATGGTCGCTGAGCAACAGTTAACCGTAGAAATCATTCCTTTATTAGGCTCTGTCCAGCGCATTAATCGTTTAGAAAACGTAATGCAGGCCTTCAAAGTTCAAACGGTTTATCACGCAGCCGCTTACAAACACGTACCCTTAGTAGAAAACAACACAGTAGAAGGTGTACGTAACAACGTCTTTGGCACTATGTATGCTGCACAAGCTGCTATCAAAGCTAAGGTACCGACTTTCGTATTGGTGTCAACCGATAAAGCAGTGCGCCCCACTAACGTGATGGGTGCTACTAAGCGCATGGCTGAGTTAGTGCTACAGGCATTATCCAAAACCCAACACACCACGCGTTTTACCATGGTGCGCTTTGGTAACGTATTAGGCTCCTCTGGCTCGGTGGTACCGTTATTTAGAAAACAGATTAGAGAGGGCGGTCCGGTAACGCTTACCCATAATGACATTACTCGTTATTTTATGACAATCCCCGAAGCGGCGCAGCTGGTAATTCAAGCTGGCGCGATGGGCAAGGGTGGAGATGTGTTTGTGCTGGATATGGGCGAGCCGGTCAAAATTCGTGATCTGGCGGTCAAGCTTATTCGTTTATCCGGCCTTGAGATCAAAGATGCTCGCAACCCGCATGGTGATATTGCGATTGAAACTACTGGCCTTCGTCCTGGTGAAAAGCTCTATGAAGAATTATTGATTGGCGACAACGTGCAAAAAACCTCACATGAGCGGATTATGACCGCAACTGAAGTCATGCTTCCTTGGGCTGAGCTTGAGCACATTTTAAGTAAAATTGATATTGCCTGTCATGCGTTCGACCATCAGGCCATTCGAGATGTGTTATTGGAAGCTCCCACTGCTTACTCGCCTACAGGTGAGATTGTGGATTTGCTCTATTCTGCCAAACAAGCGCAAAAGCAAGTCTCATTGGGTCTTGAGAAAATTATCCGTTTGGAGGATAAAAAACAAAATAACTAACACTAATAAATCTTAGCGAACATGTAATGTTATCGTATGGTTTGATTTGAACGTGATAAATCAAAACGGTTAAATCAAATAATTGTCATAAAACACGCATTGTAATCAATTTGCTACTTTGTTAATCTTGTGTCTTGCATATACACATAGTTGTTGGTTTGAGAGGAACAATTTGTTCCTCGACTAAAAGCTAATCAGGTTTTTCGGTAAATATCGCATCGGCGATGCCGACAACCTCTAGGGAAACACATATTAAAGTCAGATTCGTAGACTTGGCGCACTAACTGGATGTTAAATGTGGATAATATACGCGCTTTTCAGTTATTGCTTTTGATACGCAATGTGGTTTAATACGAACATAAACACTTATATTCATTTAAAACATAGCATTTTTATATACTGTTCATATCAAAAGGATTCATCATGAAATTCAAACGCTCTCAACTCGCTGTTGCTTTAGCAGCCTCTATCGCATTAGGCGGGTGTTTTGGTAGTAGCAACGTTGCCACCAATGTGCCGGATGTTGTTATCCCACCACCGGTCAGCACCTCAATTGCAGTTGAAGTCACAGGTAATGTTGTTGACTCTGTCACAGGTAATGCGATTGATGGCGCAACGCTTACGTTTTTAGTTAATGGGGAAAGCACCAACGAAGCGCGTCTACTAGACACTGATTTTACTCGTATTTCTGACCTCACAGCTGCCTCAGGTGCGTTTGCCTTTGGTTTTGATGATGAGACGCTTATTGATTCAGTGACCATCCTTGTCGAAGCAGATGGTTACTTATCACAGTCGCTTAACTTTGACATCGCCAATGCCGCTGATGAAAACGCACTTGCATTTTCACTTCTTGCTGAAGCGACTCCTGGTCTTGCGGTACAAGAAGTCACTGCGACCGTAGACACTACTGGTGCAGTATCTGCACCAATTACCCTTGAGGCGAATGCCACTACTGGCGGTACTACAGTAACTATTCCTACAGGCACTATTTTACGTAATGCGCAAGGCAACCCAGTATCTGGTGCGATTAACTTTCAAGTAGTTGCGGTTGATTCTGACTCTATTGGTGACGATTCAGTTTCTATTGCAGAGTTATTACCTCCTGGCTTACAAGATACTACTTCGACTTCAGTATTTCAGCCTGTGGGTGCAACCGTTGTAAAATTTACTGATGCTAACGGCGTACCAATTACGCAGTTCTCATCACCAATTATCATTACCATGCGCATTCCAACATCTCGCGGAGTGGCTCAAAATGATACGCTAGCGCTTAAATCTTATGATGATGACACTGGCCTATGGACAGATGAAACTGAAGTGGTGACGGTTGGTGCACAAGCTGGTTCTTTCTTCCCAGCAACCTTCCTGATTGACCACTTAACTGTATTTGCCGCTGGTCGTCCGGTAGCTGGTGACGTCTGTACTGCTGGTACAACGACTGTGAACTTCACAGGTGATGCTGCTGTAGCGGGTCTAGTAACTAGCGTGTCACGCTCTACTTCTGGTCGTGCGGTGACTACCCTAGCCGATGCGCAAGCCACTTTTGCCTTAACGGGAACTGCTTCAGCATCTGAAACTGCGACAGTGCGTGTTACTGACACGCAAGGCCGCGTATGGGGCCGAGTAACAGGCGCAACTGCTTGTGGCACAATTAACGTTCCGTTGACTAACCCAGGTGATACAGTGAGCGAGAGCTTAAACATCACAGCAACGTGTTCTGAAGATGCAACTGTATTTACTCAAGACACCAACGCAGTGGTTAACTACCGTCTTGCTGGCTCGTCTGATGCTATGGCACTTGCGGCGCACGTTGGCGGCGGTGACTATCGTTTAGTTCAGCTAACTGACGGCGCGACATACGATGTCAATATCAACCCAAGCATCGTAGGTGTTGATGATTACACAGTTCAGATCACTGCCGATGGTGCTGATGAATCTGCACCAATTACGTACAGCTGTAGTACTGCTACAGGTACTGGTGGCACGGGTACTGGTGGTACTGGTGGCACTGGTGGTACTGGCGGTGGCGGTATTTAATCGCTAACTAAACTAGTTTAAAATAAACTAAATAATGAGCCCAACTCTTTGACAGTTGGGCTTTTTTTTGGCCTATATTCAATAGTTTAAATCAGGTATCATACCACTCACAGATTAATCAAATTGATTCGACATATGTTATGTCACCCTAGGAACTATAAGACACTTACAATGAAGTACTCTCCGTCACCTTTACTATCTCTGGCACTTGCCTTCACTATGACGTTTTCTCACTCACTACACGCAGAAGCTGAATCTGTGGGTGAGCCAAAACAGACCTTGTTGTTTGATTTTGTACCCAGCACCAGTATCGATACTGATGTGAACGTGCAGGGCTTTGGGGGGCTGATTAATATTCCTTCAGCTCATAGTATTGGATATGGCGAACTGTATTGGACCTATTCTACGTTAACGGATAATGGTTCGTATCGCAGTGGTGAGTCTGACGGGCTCTATCAAGATGGGCATAACCTAAGCTTTACTGCGAGTCCTTTTCCAGGGCTAGAAGCGACGATCCGCAACTCTGGCGGTACGTGGGATGAGGGCTCCGACCTTCAAGCCAATATCAAATACCAAGCGACCTTTATTCCTAAAGACTGGTTTGCGTTGGCGGCCGGCTATCAGGATATTGGCGGGATCACCAATCATCTCGACAGTTATTTTGTGGCTGCAAGCAAAGATCTGGGGCCATTTCGCTTGACTGCAGGCACGGGTAAGCGTCAGTCAACTCGTTCTGGATATGCACGTCGCTACGAAGGCGGCTTTTACGGCGTGCAATACCAGCCGTTTGAGTGGCTGCAGCTGCAAGCAGAAAACGACGGTGTGAACAACGCCGCTGCCATCAAATTCAAAACTCCAAAATCCTGGCTGTGGAATCAAGCCCAAGTTTATGGCTCCGTCATTACCGGTGACTACGATGCGGGCACGGGCAATGACAAAGTGTTCTTTCAAGTGGGCTTGCGTGCTAATCTCATTCAAGGACTAGATGCCCAGCTCGATACGCCTAGCACGGATGTGCAGGTAATGCGCCGCGGGCTTGAGCCGTTTTTTGCTGATAGAGACTATGGTGATTATCAACCAGATGTCATTGATTTTGCGCAAAGCACGCACTTTGAAGATAACGTGGTGGCCATTACCAAGCTCAAAAACGCTTTGGCTGAGCACGGCTTTGAAAATGTCTGGGTCGGTGCACGTGATACCCGCCTGTATGTGCGCATTGAAAACTCCATTTATAACCGCAATCAGTTTGACGCGGTTGGGGTGGCGCTTGGAATCACTGCTTCGAACACACCAAGCTACATTACCGATGTAGACTTTACGTTATCACGCTATGAAGTACCGACCTTTCGGGTGGCGACCACGCGTGAGCAGTTGGTAGAGTTTTATGCCGGCACGCGTTTAGATCCTGAATTTGTGGCGCTCACGCCGCGAGAACGTAAAGATGTGCTGGTCGACTGGGTAGGCGGTGATAATACCCCTTGGTTTACCCCACGAATTAAATTTACCCCGGTATTACCAAATTTCATTGGCACCGAACTTGGCCAAGCGGATATTAACCTTAGCGTGCGTGCTAATATGCACGTGCCCCTGTGGAAGGGCGGGGAAGTGTATGCCGAGTACGACGTGAACTTGGCCGAGTCTGAGGATTTTGAGCCAGGCGGCAGCTTTTGGAAGTTTCGCCAGCCTAGCGGGCTAAAAAACGTCTTTTTACGCCAAACCGTGCAGCTGCCGTGGAATATTTATGTCTCTGGCGGGCTAGGGGTGTCCAAGCAACAGTGGCGTGAAGAGCATAACATCGCGACCTTCCAAGCCGGCTGGCAGTCAATGAACGGCCGCCATCGTTTGAGCTATCACTATGGCTATTTACAGACGCGCATTCCTGAAGGGCAAGACCGCTATATCTATACCGGTGAGTATCGCTATTATTTACCCAAATTTGATGTGTCGATGTATGTGGAAGGCGGGCAGTTCTGGCGCGGCGACCGCGGTTATACTGTCGGCTTTAGCAAAGCGCTGGGGGACGCCACCATGAGCGTGTTCTTTAGCGAAACCGATGTGAGCCTGAAAGGCTTAGGCTTTAGTATTCCGTTGGGCGGTCGCAAAAACATGGCACCTTCAGAGCATGGGTATCAGGTGCGCATGGCAGAGCGCTGGCATTATGCGCTAGCCACATCAAGCTATCGCGGCACTAATCGAATTTTTGTCAATATGGCGCTGCGTCCAGGGTATCTCGCACAGATGCAAGGCCGTTACTTTAACTTTGACCGACTATCTATTGCGCATTTGAATAAGGCACTACCGAGATTGCGCTTGGCGTACAAAGAGTTTGTGTTGGAGCAGTAGGGGCGGTGGGAGATTCATGTAAACGGTAGTTTTAGTCAACAATTTTAGCCTCTTAACGAGGCGTTATGTTTTTCTGAATACTAGTGTTTGGAAGTCAAGCTGGGCTTGACCAAGCCAGACACTTTGTGAGGAGTGCAGTTATTGAGAGTTACTCGAATAATCGGCCGTGCTGACTCGAAACATTAACTCGCATTGGCTGGTACTACACTCCGCTGGTGATGTTAGTACCATTGCCAATAATCCATATAATGGGCAGCAATCCTTTATGTGGCGTTGTAATCCCCCCTAATCAAACTCATATGGCTATTTAGCCATATCTTGCCTATACTAGTGCTATGAACAAAACGGACTTTGAATGGCACGAAGCGAAAAACAAAGAAAACCTCGTAAAACATGGGGTGTCTTTTGAAGATGCTGTACATGCTTTCTATGATGAGTCTCGACTTATTGCTTTGGACGAAAAAAATAGTACAGAGTTAGAGCAAAGGTATTTTTGCTTTGGCATGGATCAGAATAATGCGGGCGTTCTAACCGTAAGATTTACATATCACAATAATAAGATACGTATCTACGGCGCAGGATATTGGCGAAAAGGAAAGAGACTTTATGAGCAAAGAAATAATTTACAGTGATGAAGATATTGGTGATGTTAATTTCATTACAGATTTTTTGCCATCACCAGCCGAGTTAAAAGAGCGAAATGAGAATACGAAAATTACAATATCATTAAGTAAACGAAGTGTTGAGTATTTTAAAAAAGCAGCGTTTGACAACGACATGCAATATCAGAAATTAATTCGACAACTATTGGATGATTACGTTGCTCATCAAGAGCAGGCTGATAAGAACGGATAGCGGAACTAATGGCGACTAAAGGTCATTTCTATAAACGGTAGATTAATTCCGAAATCGTGCTATTATGTGACTGGTTTCGGTAACGCTCTACTGTTTATATGGTTGATTGCTGGGCCTGCACCGTTAATGCCCCAGTGAGCGTGGTGCCCACTGATTTTGCGGGATGGCCTGCTTTTCTAGACGATATAATCCCGAGTGGCAAATCACGTGATTGGTGGGTCAATTTTCTCAATATTCGCAATCTTTCTCCATTTGCACAAAATATGCAATTATTAACCAACGCCTGTATGGCGCCAGTGGGTAATCTGCGAATTAAAGAAGCAGCTCAACGCGTCACCAAAACTCAAGCGCAAGCCCAGCCAAAGCGTTTTTCATTAAACGATGTGGTGAAATTACAATATGACTTTTTGGAGTATGCCTACGAACAAGGAGCCGCGGTAGGTGGCGCTACCGGCGCAGTCGGGTTTGCCCCCAAGCTATTGCTGATGCGAGATCAAGAACAGGTGCATATTGATGGTGATTTTGCTGGCTATCCATTAGAAGCTTCCGCTTATTTGACTAAGTTTGCACGCAATCAACGCACTGCGATTGACAACGATATCCTGCGTGCTGAAGGGATTTTCTATCATGTATTGACGGATATTTTTTCGGAGGCGTAGTTTCTAAGTAATGCATCCAGTGCTATTCAAATCAAAACAATTGACGTGACTACTATGATGACGCATGAAGATGAGGTCAATCAACAAGTGAGTTTGTGGTTACCGAGGTTTGATATTTTTGAGACCGATGGCGTGGCGACTCGATTAGGGATGGAGAGTATCTATTCCATCTTGAATGCAGGTCCTGGCAGCTTTCAGGATCATTTTTATGTGATCAACACCGTTTGGCGCAAAATCCGCAACACAACCACGATGTCTCAAGAATAATTTGTTAAACAAAATGTTGCCAGAGATATGTTAAATCTTATTTTTGGTAACTCCGATAATCACGGTCGCAATATGTCTTTTATCAAATATGAAGGCGACATCCAGTTTGCCCCTATTTATGATTTTGCCCCCATGAAGGCTGATCCTGAAATGGTCACCCGCTTATTTAAATGGGAGAGTGGCTGTGAAAACGCTGGGATGGTGTATTTTGAGGCGGTCGCAAACGCACTATCCAAGTATTGCGCCCCCGATGATCTTCTCGCGTACTTAAGAGAAATCGCGCAGAGTTTGCTTGATATCAAATCACGTTTGATAGCCTATCAATGCCCAGAGAGTATTCTGAATTTTCCAACGATTAACTTTGCGCGGACGGCGGATAAACTCAAACAAATGGGAGTGTTAGATGAATAACTTTGCTGCGGATGATAGAGAAACGTTTTTACGTGGTCTTCAGGATCAAGTAGCTACAGGAGAGATAAGTCTGGGGCAGCTCATCAAGCAAGTGCGCACTGAGTTCTATGGAATGCGACAAGCGGATTTTGCCAAGCTATGTGGCGTGTCTGACAAAACCTTGCGTGATTTGGAAAAAGGCAACACTGACCCGCGTGTGTCAGTCTTACAAAAAGCCTTGCGTCCCTGTGGGTTTCAAGTGGGAGCGAGTATGATCCCGCGTCGGGTGGTGGAGTAGATGTTAAACCTCAAACTTTGATACGCATGTATGCACATCAAACTCTTTTGATGTTAATATTTCAGTGTTTTTGACACCAAACTATTTTGATGTGTATTTTTTGAGATTATACAAGTCTCAAATAGACAGCACTGTATTTTTTTGAACCCCTATTAGAACTGGTCAGGGTGTAAATAACATCGCATGAATCTGTATCAATACCTCACGCATATCCAAGCCCGGCGCCCGTTCAATGCACCGCGCTTCGATAAACTGTTGCGCGCCAAGACGTCATATCAACTGCGCGATATTGGTGAAGCCGTGTTTGTCTCACGTAACAAATACCACTTCACAGTGACCAATCCTGAGTTGCTCAATACGCTTATCACTCAATTCACCCCTGCAAATACTCGTACTGAGGCGGCTGTTCGCTTAGGCGATTCGCATCAGGCAGCGACTGAGTTTATGTACCTGACTGCTAAGGATGTGCATGGCCATTGGCAAGTGTTCGGTGCTCACGGTCAAGATGTCACGCCTTTACTGAATAGCGATACAGCAAGAGAAACTGAGCATTACGACAACGTGATCCTCATCGAAAACGCCGACTGTTTTACTTATTTTCAGCGCTTTCTTGCGGCGATGGACATTGCGCCCGCCACTATTGATAACAGTTTGATTGTCTGGTCGATGGGCAAAGCGGTGCTCCATCCGCATATCAAAACCACGCTTAATCGCTACCAAAACGTGTATACTTGCCAAGATTATGACGAAGCGGGCATGCAGATTTTTGCGCATTTACAGCAGCACCTCAGTACCAAGGTGCATTTTGTGCTGCCCAAACCTGACATTCTGTCGCAGCTGCATCAGTTTGCACACAAAACACCGCAAGATGGCGCAACCTTGTTAAATGCCATTGCGCTGTCTCGGGAGCACGGCTGGAATGCGTTAGCAAACATCCTGACGCAGACACGTATGTTTATCGAACAAGAAGCTTTTTTACACGAACCACACGAACCGCAGGGAGAGCACATTGGATAAATTTACTGTCAAATTGGTTAAAATTATCGCGGTCGATAGCAGCAAATACGCCTATCTGGAAGTGCCCTTGGCTGAGAATATTCTGCTAATTGCCGGGGGCAATGTTGGCAAATCAAGCATTATTAATGCGATCCGCTTTTTCTTTATGCCCAGTCTTGCGCTCAAGGCCAAAGCCGATTATCTGGCGTTTATGACACCCAAAAAAGACAGCGACAGCGCCCAGCACAATCAAAAATACTTCACGCGTGAACAAACCGTTGAGCACTATTTTGGCAGTCGCTATGCTAAGTTGATTTTGGAAGTCGAGCACCAGCACTTAGACGGCAGCCGCACAAGACATTGTCAAATCCTTGCGTTGGGTGAGCATTACAAACTCAAGCGCTATCTGTTTCCCGGCGACTACCAGCAGATCAAGTCTTTGTTTTGGCAATTCCCAGATGATGATAGCGGGGCAGGTCAGCGCCCAGAACAGCCCATCGACAAACAGCTCCTGGTGGCTTTGCAACAGGTTGACAAGGGCAGTATCGAGGTCAAAACGGATGAAACCCTGCGCGAACATTTATTTACGGCAAACACGCTAGCACCATCAGCATCTAGATTTTGTCTTTTTCCATTAGCCGACCGGGTGAGTGATAAAGCCAAATTTAGCGAAAAGTGTGAAAGTCTGTTTGCCCTGATCAAGCTGTTGTACAATCAAAACGCCGACTCACTTAAAACCGTGCTTGCTTCAAAAATAGAAAAAACCGAAAGCGCCCAAATGCGCCTTAACTTTGATGTGAACACTTTGCTCGAACAGCATCAATCCTTTGCTCGTCAGCAAGCACGCCTTGACCGCCTAGAAGCATTACAGCCGCGCTTTGCCAAGTTACAAGCACTGCACCAGCAAATATCGCAAGCCCCCGCACTTGCTGACGAAATCCGTTTATTGCTCGCCGCCCTTAAAGCTGAACACGACCGAGCAAGCCATCAGTTCGCGGCGGCAACCAAACAAGCCGAGCCTGTCTACCAGCAAGAGCGCATGATGCGGGAGCGTCTCGATGAGATGTTTAATCAGCTAAAGCAACAAGAAGGGATCACCAAAGATCGTCAGCAACACTTCGACAAAATCAAAAAAGTGTATGACCACATGCGCCCTGAAATTGATGCGAGCCCTGCGGATTTTAGCAGTTATGATATTTTGCAAAACTTGTTGGCTGATTTGGAGGAAAAAACCGCGCTCAAAACCTCGTTTGATGATGCTCAGTTCCGCCAAAACACCTTAAACTCGCTCGCCGATGATATCAATGCCTTACAAACCAATATTGCTCATATTGAAGCACGTATTAGCCAAAACGAGTTTCAACTAGCACAACAGCTACCGCATAAGTCGCAAGATATTTTAGGCGCGGTCAATCCGGAGCTCTTGCAAGCATCCCCTGGCCGCACGCTGGCAGCAGAGGAACGTGCCGCGCTTGACGGCTTTGTGGCACTGTTTACGCCGACGAACCAAGGCCCACAGCTGTTTGATACTTATTTTGCACCTGCCCAGGCAAGCCCGTCACTGGAGTCGCGCTTGTCGGAGTTAAAAGATCAGCTCTTTGACAAACAAAACGAAAAAGCGCGCTACACGCTTGCCGATAACCCGCTACAGCGCGCCGATGATCGCAATACCCTCACCAAAAAAATTGACGAAACGACCGCGCTGGTGAAACTGTTTCAGGATTATCCCAATATCCAAGTTCAGCATGAACAGGCGTTAGAGGCGCTGGCAGAAGCAGAAGCTCTTGAAGAAAAAGCCAAAGCGCAGCACAACATGCAAAAAGAGCTGCATCAGCAAGCGTTAAGCACATTACAAACGCAGCAACAAACCTTGCAAGACTTAGATGCCTTAGTACGTCAGCGAGACGCGGAAATCAAACGGCTTGATCGGCGCAGTGAGTTTGCCATTTTAGCCCAGCACGAGGGACTCCCTGATCCGCACGGTGTGGAGCTCAATAACGAGCGTTTGGCTGAGGCTTATCAAGCGTTGGCGGCTATCAAGGATCATTTTGCGCAGCTTGGCGATATTATTGTGACTGAGTATATTATGGCGGATCTAATAGATGATATAGAGGATTTGGCGGCGGGGCGCACCGATGAGAAACTGCTCAGTATGTATGCACATATTAATACCCAATATGCGAGTCTGAACGAAGTCATTGCCCATTTGCAAGATGACGTGCGCGAGCACAATCGGCAAATCATGGCAGGGATGGAGCGCTTGGCCAAAGCCAATGACAAAATTGACCAAGCTGCCCATGACATTAATCACGAGCTGGCATTAGGGGAGTTTAACGACTTGAGTGGGGTGCGCTTAACTGTGCGCAAACATCCTCAGTTCACTAGTCTGATCAACGCATGGCGTGATTTTGATAGCTTAAGTGCTAATCTGATGGAAACGCGCTGGTATCAACAGCTTAGCCACGTCATGCAGTCGAACTTGGTGGAGCAGGGGGTGATTGTGCTCAAAAACACTATCGCCTATGTGGGTTACGAGACCAAAGAAGGCGATGCGCCATGGACGGATAAAAGCCAGTCAAACTCCACGACGATGCTGATCAACGTGATGCTCGGTAATATTTTTATTCATAACCTGTTGCAGTCCTCAACGCACATGTCCTTTCCGCTACCGCTTGATGAGGTGGCGTCAATATCACATGACGCAATCGAAAAAAACATCAACAATATTAACCTTAAAGGACATACCATTGTGGGTATTACCACCCACGGCAGCAGCGGTGCATTCACGCAACTCTTTACCAATCATCTGATTATGGATGCCAAAAAAACTGCGCTCCCCTATACCAAGCAGCGTCGCGGGGTGGTGTTTGTGCCAGAGCTGACCGAGGCGATTTATCCTCAGACACAAGCCGAGCTATTTGCTGCAGATGACAGTGACCGTGATATTCACAGTGTAGGGCAACAGGCGTGAATCCTATCAAGCGCTTCGATCCGCGCAACACCTTATTGATCATGTTGCGTCACCCCCAGCTAATGTATCAGATCATCGAGGTGCTTGATGCGCAGCAAGGCTTACTCAGTGAAGCTCAGTATTTATCTCTCGTGCAGCAATATTTGAAGGGGATTACTGAATCTCGTGAACACGGGGAGCTGGTGCTTGCCATGCACCTAGACAACTTATTATTTGCTGGAGTGGTTCACGACAAGATTGAGCAGGCTGAAGGGCAATATATTTTGTTTAATGAAGCGGTACTCACGGTGTTTCGTTTGTGTCAGCTATCCCTGGTCAAGCCCCTCACGAAGCAAGCGTTAAAGACCTCGATGGCGCCATTTTGGCAAATTTATGATGATTTACTCGCCAATCGCTTAAGCACTGATGTCGGCTCGCCAGATTATGCAGATTGGACGCAAGATTTGACGCAGCGCTTAGGGGCAATATTTGGTCAAGTCGTTGCAAGTGTCAAAAAGCTCAAACGCATCGGCAGTGAGTTTGCCGTTAGTATGAATGATGAAGCGCGAGACTTTGCGGTAGTGCAAGCTCAATACCAGTTAGCCAAATCGATTTATCAGCGAGAAATTGAGCCACTTGCGGTGTTTTTGGACAAACAAACGGTCTATGAAAATGGCAAAGGGATCTACGGTATTTGTGAAGTTGTGGCTAAAAAGCTTCAGTCGATTGAAGCACAAGCGCCAAATGCAAAAGCCTGTCAGCAGATATGGGATTTTCAAATCAAATTTTTGTCGTTAATTCCAGACATCACGGCGGTTAAGCACCATATCAGTTTGTATCTACAAAAAACCAAAACCGATATTGAGCGTCATCACGCCATCGAAACCGCTTATCAAATCTTACTAGATGCAGTCGGCGTCACTAATGAAGCCAAGCAAAACCTAGTCTATGTGAATCTTACTTCCCTTACCAAGCTAGGCCCTCATCATCGACTCGCCCGACGCTTTATCCCGCAATCGTTGCGTTTGCCAAACCAACCCAGCGTGATCGCTAATGCACTAGGCAGTATTGCGCGTTTAGCCGATACTCCACCAGAGACGTTAGCCGGTGAGTTCCAAGAAGAACTCGACACGCAGGCACAGATGCGCGAGGCTCGTGCAAGGGCAATTGCACAGTGGGCGGTGCAACAGAGCTGGCCGGTGGGTACCGATTACGTGCCTGAAATAGTGGTGAAGTTAGCGCACAGTGAGTTTGCTGATGTGCACATCACCGATGTGTTTGACATAGCGATGATCATTCGTCAGCAATCAGAGTCGGTGATTGAGTTTTACCACACTAAGGTGCTGACGCTTAACGGTATGTGCTATCGCTATCGCGAACGACATATTGCGTCCCCCGCAAAATCAGCCAAAGTCATGGAGGTATCGATATGAGCGGTACAGATATAAATTTAGACACTACGCAAGATCCTGAGGTCACCGAACAGGATGCGGTCGAGGTTAGCGGCAGTGATGCGCTAACCACACAACAAATAATGCGGGAGTTTAATCAACGCCGCGTGATCAATCGCTACGAATATATGCCCAGCCAACAAGCAATGCGAGAAAACCCGCTATTTGTGGCGATATTACTGCACCGTGCGCAGTATGAGGCTCTCACAAATCTGTTAGGTCTGGTGCTACGTCAGCATGACGAGGGTGAATACTTTTATGTGGAAACGGCAGAGAATGCGCTCAATTTCGATGAACAGGATATTGATGCGACCACAGTTAAAATTACCGCGATCTTATTGTTGATAGCCCGTGATGCGGTGAATAACAATCGGGATATGGTGTTTTTTACGAAAGCTGATGTGGGGGTTATGGACAAAACACTGCACAGCATTTATGGGGGCGAACACGCCCATATGATGCGCTCACTAAAACTCAAAGATGTCGATGCGGTCAAATCTGAGCTGGTCAATCGCGGCTTTGCCTATCGAAAAACTGACGGCTTGGTTCTGACTAAAGGCGCGGTGACAGTAATGGAGGGGATCATTGCTCAGCATAGGGTAGGCGATGTTGGATCCTCAAGCGCAGCTGGTGTGTAAATCACTTCGACATCCTCTGCATCGTAGGACTGCTGTACTTGCCATAGGTCGAATTGCATTTGTTGCCTTAACCATGACTCTGGAGAACCACCGAACGCTTTTGCGAGTTTAATAGCCACTTTAGGTGAAACGCCTCGTTTGCCGTGCACAATTTCGCTAAGTGCGGTACGTGTGATATTTAGCTTTTTGGCAGTATCTTTGATGTTGAGTGATAAAGGCTCAAGATATAGTAACTTAAGGCTCTCACCAGGGTGAGGGGGGCTGTGCATGTGCATCTCCTAATGGTAGTCCAAATAGTCAACAACAGTTGCTACGCCATTGTTGAATTTGAAAATTAATCGCCAATTCCCGCTAACTTTAACTGAATAAAAGGATTGCATGTTTCCACTTAAGCGGTGCAATCTAGAACCTGGGTAATTCATATCACTAATAAGTTTTGCGTTATCTAGTCGATGTAAAATAACCTTCAACGTTGCCTTATGAGAATGATGTATTCCTGATGAAACACCAGTTTTAAAATATTTTTCTAAACATTTATGTTTGAATGAACTGATCAATCTGTCTTCCCAGTGAGTGTATTGTGTATCGACTCTCGAGTCAAGTTTTTCCGCTAATTAAAGCTTATCCACGTTCATGGTAATTCTCCTCAACTTATCTTCTATTTGTAACTGTACGGCAGCATAGTTTTCGTTATCAGGCTATTGAATGGTTTGTATATAGCTAGTCGAATAAAAAAAGCTTACTCATCGGATCACATTTATTTTGATTATCAAATCAAAGAATTAACACATTCTTAATGCTTTTAGTGATCTTTGGATATGGCCAGTTTTAGCCTCAATTACTAGCAAAATCATTAATGTTTCCTAGGCTTAGTGAAAATATAAACTCAATAAGCATAAGGAAAGCACAATGTTAGATGTCCAAAAGACGCTGAGTGAGCGAGAGCAACAAATCGCATTTTATAAAATTCAAGACATGAGCAATCGCGAAATAGCCAGTGAGTTAGCCATTGCCGAGCGCACGGTGCGCTTTCATATCAATAATATCTATCGCAAGCTCAAAGTGCCCAATGCGATGAGCCTAGATTATACCTACGGCTCGCAGATCCACATTCCTCGTGATTTGCCAATTCGCAACCCGTTCCCGTATTACCTACATTAATTCACTTCTCCCTTTGCTGCCTCTGTCGCTAGACGCGTGGTATGGCGATAAAGGCAGCTTTCTAATATGTTAAAGTAAGAAAAGTAATGATATCTGGATATATCCGTGTAATTACATTATAGTTACATTGTTTGAGTTTTTTCATAAGGTGTTACATGGCCCAGTTAGTTAGAATTGGTAATTCTCAGGGGGTTAGAATTCCTAAATCATTGATAGAGCAAGCCCACCTCGAAGGAAAAAAGCTAAAGTTTCAATTGGTTAGTGGTGGTTTGCTGATAGCTCCAGAGTTGCAAGCTAGAGAAGGCTGGAAAGAACAGATAGCACATGCTCTGAACTCTAATGTGCAAGAATCAGAAAAAAATGATTGGTTAGACTTTTCTTTAGATGCGGATGACGAACTAGAATGGTAGCCGTAAATAGGTTTGAAATCTGGTTAGTCGATTTAAACCCAACACAAGGACGCGAAATTAACAAAACACGTCCTTGCGTTGTTGTGTCGCCGGAGGAAATGTCGGCTTTGTCTACCGTTTTAATGGCTCCGATGACGACTAAAGGCTTTGCTTTTCCTTGTCGAGTTCCTTGCACATTTAAAAATAAAAATGGTTTAATCCTTCTCGACCAGTTAAGGGCAGTTGATAAGTCGCGATTGGTCAAAAAGCTTGGCTCAGTCAGTAGCACAACTCAGCAAGAACTTTGCGGTTGTTTGCAGGAAATGTTCGCCTTTTAGACCAACTGTTTATTTATGCCAACGACGACCCTTTTGAGCAGTTGGAGCCTTACTTTTCCCCCGCCATCGCCACCGCTTTAGCCACCTGCGCCGCCCCCTCATCAACCCTGCCTGCCTTGGTTAGAGCCACACCCAGCGTATCGTAAAACGTGGGAATGTCTTCACGTAGCGCGATGGCTTGCTTGGCGTGCTCGATGGCCAGCTGATACTGCCCGAGGTGTGTATAAGCGTAGGCAAGATTATTCAGCGCAATGGCCTGTTTGATGGGCGGAGCAGGGCGCTGCAAAAATCGGCCATAGTAGAGCACGGTTTTGGGATAATCTTTCATCTCTAAAGCATGTTCGCTCAAGATTTCATACAAAAATCCCCGTGTAGGATATCGCGCAATCTGCGCCTGCAAATACGCTTCGACCTCTGCGGCACGACCAATGTCACGTCCCAAGGCACTAAATGCATACAAGCTAGGTATATCGGCACTGACCAATGCTAATGACGCTTGGTAGGTCGCAAATGCCTTGGCTTTATCACCGGCACGTATTTGTTGCTGCGCTTCATTGACTAACCACTGTGCGTACGACACTGCCACCTGTGGCGAATGCTCCGCCGCCTGGCCGACAGCCTGTTCTGCTTTCGCACGGTCGCCATGTAAATAGTGCCACTGCGCGTTTAACAGATGCCCATGGCTATCATTGGGAAATTTGAGGCGGTGATAGTTAATCGGTTTAACCGCTTCATCCATGCGGCCTTGTTCTATCAGTAGCTGTGGCAACATTAGCCCATATTGCGCATGTTGCTGTAGCATTCCTTGATGTGCCTGTAATGTAGATATCGCAGCGCCCACTTTGTTATCATCGCGTTGCGCTCTGGCTAGCATCATCACCGCGTTGAGATCCTGAGGCTGCTGCGCTAAATAACGCTTGAGCTTATCAATAGCAAGTGCGTAGTTGGCTTTGGCATAACTGGCCATGGCATCAAATAACATCCACTGTGGTTGCGTTGACAGGGTCTGCTCATCGAGCATCGAAATATAGTGATTGATGGCATCAAGCGTCTTTTCTGCAGCCTCATCCTGTTGCTGCGCGCGCTGGATTTGGCTTTGCACATACAGCGCAGAGGGCGTGTTGGGGGTGATAGTTAAGGCTAGAGCAATACTCTCTTGAGCCGCTGTAATTTGTCCTAAGTGCAGCTGGGTTTGCGCGAGCGCCTGCAGGGCAGGGCTATTCTCTGAATCTACCGCAACAGCTCGGGAAAAAAATGTCAGCGCGTCAGTATGCGCTAGCTGCGCTTGCGCAAGATGCCCTTTTACTGACCAATAATCTAGCTTGTTGAGCTGTGCAGGGCGGGCGTGCGCTTCTAAGTGCGTCAGCACCGCGGCTGCATCTGTTAACTGGTACTGAGCGAGGTATAAATTGGCAAGGCTCACTGCTGCGTCCACGTGCCTAGGCTGCTTTGCCACCAGTGTGGTCAACATTTCAATTGCTTTTTGAGGCGCGTTCATGGCGGCATGGCTTTGTGCTGTAATGATCACCACATCAGCAGATTGTTGCGTGGCCGCTTTGGCCGCCGTAATGAGGCTTAACGCCTGTTCAGGCTGTTGCTGTTGTAGCAAGGTCGTGGCGATCTTGGGTATGATGCTGAGCTCATCGGCACCTTGCTCATACGCCTGTTGCAAGACGTTTTGCGCTTCTTTGGGATAGCCCATAGCCAACAAAATATCCCCATAGAGCACTTGCGCGGGTAGATGCGATGGAGAGGCTTTTAACACATTGCGCACGTGAATATGCGCTTTGTCATAATCATTGGCGTACATGGCGCTAAGTGCCGCTTCGTATTCAGCTTCATCGGCAACTGCGAATTGACCAAAAGAGAGGCTCATGCCTAGTGCGATAATACAGGCGACCTGCTGCATCGATGTCATAACTTGCTTCCTTGCTGTTTTTGTTGTTGAGCACTTAATGCCTGACGTAGTGGGTTGGCCTTTGTGCGGCGTCGGCGGAGCAACATTGCCCCAACCACCCCAATTGCCAACAACCCAGCCCCCATTGGCGCACTAACATGCTGCACAATCCGCAGCGCATAATCCTCAACCTCTCCTTGATGATAGTACCCAGTGGCATGTAACGCGAACTGATTCCAATGATTAAATGAGTTTTCGCAGGTCACTCGTGCGCGCATCCACACCTCGCCAAGCATGGCGGTTAGTGGTACTTGGATCATCTGGCTAAAAAAACTGCCAAACTGCTCAGGGCTGTTAAAGGTATTCAAATCGTGGTTAAAATAGTCGTGCGTGCGAACGCCGTTATAGACATTGCTTTGGGTGTCTTGATCTTTAAACCAGCGCCCGTTCATCACCACATCACTGTCGTCAAAGGAGCCAGCTCCAAACCAATCAAGCCATAGTTTGTATTCGTCGAACTGGTGATTACCTTCATCAGAGCGCTGGATATCGACTTTGAATTTAACAAACTCACCGCGCACCAAATCATCGCTTCGACCAAATGGGCCCCAATTGACGCCGTCATTAGATGTCGCCCAGCTCACACCGCCATCGCCACTATCGATCGCGAGAGGCGCAGACTCTGCACTCCACTCAGGGTTATTAAAGTCATCAATATTGATATAGTCGCCAGGTAAACTTGCTTCAGCATCACCAAATTGTTGCCAGCGGTTGGTGTCGTGACAGGCCACGCCGTAGCTTGCAGGGGCATCACTGTAATCGCCTGAGCCACCTGAACAGTTGCTAATGCGACCGGCATGGGCGTTGTAGCTGAAAAAAAATAAAGAGGAGGAAAAAAGCGCCAGAATTAGCGATTTGGTCATAATGATACATCCTTGTCGAACTACCATGGTTGACCACGCTTTATGGTCAATCTTGTGGTCAATACAGCACTGCTCGCAAAACTGCGTGCTTCATAGGTTATCTGCTGAAGCAGTGCTAAATTTAGTTGTTATTTTTGGATGTCATATTCACGATTTACGGTTACTGCAGATTAACGCGGCCTTGGTAGCGCATGGCCACATCTTGGATCTTGATGGTACCAAAGCGATGTTTCGCCAGTGCTTTTGCTACGCGGTCATTGCCCGTGTTCAAAGCAAAATCCACTACTTCTTCACCATTACAGCTGATGTTGTTGACTACAAAGCGGTAGTTTTGTTTAAGGTGTGACGCCGGCTTAATACTGGCAACGGCATTGCGCACTTGCGATGGGGTGCCTTGGGCAACGGTCACACATAACTTGGATGCTGCCGAGTCATCGGCGGCAATAAATTGCGCGGGCTTGAGCGCGCCTGCCGTGGCCGTAAACCCGAGCAACGAAGTGCCAATGACGAGCATTGTGGGTAGTTTTTTCATGATAGTCTCCATTTAAATGATAGTTTAGTTTGCACCCCACCGTGATTAGCGGTAATGCAAGTACAGTATGGAAGAAATAGAGTGGTTGATTTGTATACAGGTGTATGCTGAATGTAATAATTTGGTTAACGGTGTAAATACTATGTCAGAGTTGTAAAAATTTATTTTCCGGAATAAATTTTGCCACTTTTGACTAATGTTTTGAAAAAGTGCTAATACTCCTCGTTAAAATGTCTTTTTTTTCCTAAACTATGCACATGTCACTTTCTATTCGATCCCGCACTATTCTTGGTATCGCTGTTATCGAAGCAGTGATGCTTGCGCTGTTGTTGATCTTGATGTTGGGGTATTTGCAACAGAGCAATGCCGACGCGCTGACACACAATGCGCACGCTACGGCGCAACTCTTTGCTGTGACTATCCAAAATGCCGTACTGAGCTATGATCTTGCTGCATTAGCAGATTTTGTTGAAAAGGTATCGCAACGCGATGATGTGGTGTTTATTTCAATTGTGGATCAACTTGGCACGACCTTGATGGATCAAGGTCAAGTACCTGTCGAGCTGCAAACAAGCCTGCAGCAAGACCTCACCACCGCTATTTCCCTACTTAACCAAACTGAAGCACATGTCTATAGTGTCTATCAGCCCATGAGAGTTAGCGATGTGACCGTAGGGCATTTGATATTGGGGTTTGATACCCTGCCTAATAGTCTATTTTTGCAAAAAGTAACGCTATGGGGTGTCAGTGTTGCCGGCGCTGAATTACTCCTAGTTGCGCTGTTTTCGTGGTTTCTGGGCACTTATCTGACGCGCCGGTTAAATATTCTGACCTTGTCTGCCAATCGCATTGCGAGAGGGGATTTGATGAGCCCTGTCGACACCCAAAAAAATGATGAAGTCGGGCAGGTTGCACAAACCCTAGAGTGGATGCGGCATGAGCTCTACCAGCGCCAGCAAGAACAACGCTCTGTACACCAAGAGTTAGAAACTCGCGTGGCGCAACGCACCGCTGAAATGGTGGAGGCGCGCGATCATGCGAACACCATGCGTGAACGAGAGGCGGCGCTATATGCGATGGTCGGCCACGAGATCCGCACGCCGCTGGCGATGATCAAAATGGAACTAGAAAGTCTTCCCGCTGAAATGATACAAAAAACACCGCGCTTACACGCCATTCAAGCACAACTACAAGAAGCCTTGCAGCTGAGTGATAAAATGACCTCGATCACGCAAGAGGCAAATGAACAGGCGCTTCCTTTGCCGGCGTATTATGAAAAATCTACTCATAAAAGCCCTTGTCAAAATGGGGTATTGCAACAGCGCAGTGTCTTAGTCGTCGAGGACTCGCCAATTTTGCAAGAGTTGACCCAAATTATATTTGAAGCCGCGGGGGCTTCGGTCACCGTAGCTAGCGATGGCGAGGAAGCGCTGGCAATACTGGCCGGGCAGCCGGTGGATCTGATTTTGACCGATATCATGATGCCCAAAATGGATGGGTTTATGATGACCTCACGCTTACGCGAGCAAGGTTATGCGGGTGTCATCATTGGGATCACAGCCGCTACTATGGGCAATGAACGTGCCGATTTGTTGGCAAAAGGGGCTGATGCGGTGTTTGCCAAGCCCATTGAGCTGGCACCTATTCAGGCGTTTTTAGCCACGCGTTGGGGACAATGAGATGCGTCATATCTTACTAGCCTTATGTTTATTGGTATCGACGTTGCCAGCGTTTCAGGCCAGTTTACACGCTAACGAGAACACGTTAACGTTCGGTGTGGTACCCCAACAATCGGCCAGTAAACTTGCCCAAAACTGGGTGCCCATCATGCAGTATCTCTCTGAGCAAACGAATACTAACATCGTGTTTGCGACTGCACCAGACATCCCGACGTTTGAAGAGCGTTTACTGGCAGGCGAGTACGATCTTGCCTACATGAACCCCTATCACTTTGTGTTTTTCCATGAGTATGCTGATTATGAGGCAATGGCACATCGAGCGGACAAGGCGATTCAAGGTCTGTTAGTTACGCATGTCAACAGTGAAGTCAGTGACTTACAGGACTTGAATAAACAAATCGTGGTGTTTCCATCCCCCGCGGCGTTTGCTGCGACAATTTTACCGCAAGCAGAATTAGCTTTGCAGGGCGTTACGGTCCGACCCAAATATGTCAATTCGCATGACTCGGTGTACTTGGTGGTGGCCAATCAACTGTTCGCCGCTGGCGGCGGGATCACGCGCACCCTTTCTAATATTGATCCCAAAGTCGGCGGCGAATTGCGCATTTTATGGCGCACGCGAGAGTACACGCCACATGCTTTTGCAGCGCACGCGCGACTGCCAGAGCCTCAAAGGCTGGCAATAGCGCAGGCGCTCGTGAATATGCATCTGGATCCCAAAGGCCAAGCATTGCTGAGCCGTTTGGGCATTGCGCAGTTAAAAGCCGCCAACAACGCAGACTGGGACGATGTGCGCCAGCTCAATTTAAACCTACTCGACCATTTGTTATCCGCAGAAGACTGAACTAGCGCTTCGCTGAGGCTTTGGTACGTTTGTCTTTTAGACCTGCTTCTACGCCGGTGTGCTTAGTCATAGCACGCTGTCCGCGTTTGGCTTTGTGTGGACGCTGATTGCGCTCTTTTGCTGACTCCGGTGGAACCAAATGTTCCGGACCTCGACCAATCAAATCTTCTCGGCCCATTTTAATCAGCGCGGAGCGAATTTGTGCAAAGTTTTTCGGATCGTGATAGCGCAGCATGGCCTTGTGCAGGCGGCGATGGATCTCTCCTTTGGCACTTGGCACCGCTTCACTGTCTTTGTTGACCTTGCGCAAGCTGTTGACCTCGGTATGGTACATCGTGGTAGCGGTAGCCATTGGCGAGGGATAAAAATTCTGCACTTGGTCGAGCTTAAATTTGTTTTCCTTGAGCCAGATCGCCAGCTCCAACATATCTTCATCCGTCGTGCCGGGGTGTGAGGCAATAAAATATGGGATCAAATACTGCTCTTTACCCGCTTCTTTAGAAAACTTATCAAACAGGCGTTTGAACTCGTAATAACTGCCCATGCCCGGTTTCATCATTTTGCTCAACGGGCCATCTTCGGTATGCTCAGGGGCTATTTTGAGATAGCCACCCACGTGGTATTTGGCCAACTCTTTGACATAGTTGGGATCTTCCACCGCCAAATCGTAGCGCACGCCAGAGGCGATGAGGATCTTCTTAATCCCCTTGAGATCGCGGGCTTTGCGATAAAGATTAATAGTTGGGGTATGATCGGTATCCATGTGTGCACAAATAGTGGGGTAGACACACGAAGGTCTGCGGCACGTGGCCTCGGCTTTTGGGCTTTTGCAGCGCAAGCGATACATGTTGGCGGTGGGGCCACCAAGATCGGAGATCACGCCGGTAAAGCCCGGCACCATGTCGCGAATATCTTCAATCTCTTGCAAAATTGACGCTTCAGAGCGGCTTTGAATGATCCGCCCTTCGTGCTCGGTGATACTACAAAACGTACAGCCGCCAAAACAGCCGCGCATGATGTTGACGCTGAATTTGATCATGTCATACGCAGGGATTTTGGC
>CAZLGJ010000020.1:25413-29167 GCA_964559075.1 uncultured Glaciecola sp. | reverse complement strand
GTTCTTAACAATGCCAGCATTGATGTTGAACAAATCAGAACGATCCATACCAGGCTTACGAGGTACACCCGCTGGGATCAACACGATGTCACAGCCCGTTAACGCGTCTGCTAGGTTATCCGCGCCGTGGCCAGAAACCGCAACGTCCGTTGGGATGTGGCTTAAGTCAACCGCAACACCAGGAACAACTGGCGCAACATCATATAATGCTAACTCAGAGCCAGCAGGTAATTGTGTTTTAAGTAATAAAGATAATGCCTGGCCGATACCGCCAGCAGCGCCTAAGACTGCTACTTTCATGTTTTTCTCCTAAACTATAAAGACAGTGTGTGATAGTGCATGACACCCTAATGGTAAGTGAGCATAATCTCAATTCTCCATTAGTTGTAGGTGTTGTATATGTGTATGATTTGCTTAATTTCAAGGGGTATAGCAAAATACGTAAACAAACATAATAAAAATACCACCTTACGTAAGGAATGTCATGGCAACGACCAAACAAGAGGCGCTCATCAAGGCGTTCAAAGTGATCCTCACAGCAGAAAGCTGCGGCTCACAAGGTGACATTGTTGATGAACTAAAAAGCAAAGGCTTTGACAACATCAGTCAATCCAAAGTCTCGCGCATGCTCACCAAATTTGGCGCAGTGCGCACCCGCAACGCCTTGGGTGAAATGGTTTACTGCCTGCCCCCTGAGCTCGGCATGCCGACAGCCAAAAGCCCCCTCAAACAACTCGTGTATGATGTTACGCACAACAACGTCATGGTGGTGATCCGTACGAGTCCTGGGGCAGCACAGTTGATTGCACGTTTGTTGGATTCACTAGGCAAAAAAGAAGGTGTTTTGGGTACCATAGCCGGTGACGATACCATCTTTATCGCACCCGCAGATGTGACTAAGATCGATGATGTGTGTCAGTACGTGGTGGATATCTTTGAAAACGTCTAGTCGCGTAAATTCGCTGGAAAATCATCCATGCTATGTCGCTCGGGCATTTGCGTTGACTCATCACCCCAGACCTTATTCACAAGGCGACCGCGCTGAACCGCAGGCCGCTGCTTAATATTATTTGCCCAGCGCTGTACGTGCCGATAGTCGTCTACAGACAAAAACTCTGCCGCTTCATAAAGGTTACCAAGCACTAACGCACCATACCAGGGCCAGATCGCCATGTCGGCAATAGTATAGGCGTCACCGGCGATAAAAGCGTGTTGGGCTAGCTGTTGGTTGAGAACATCAAGCTGACGTTTGACTTCCATTGCATAGCGATTGATGGGGTATTCATACTTTTCGGGTGCATAGGCATAAAAATGACCAAAACCGCCACCCAAAAATGGCGCTGAGCCCATTTGCCAAAACAGCCAGTTCATGACTTCGGTGCGAGCTGCGCCAGAAGCGGGTAAAAACTGCTGAAACTTTTCCGCCAAGTGCAGCAAAATACTGCCCGATTCAAAAATTCGCACAGGGGTCTCAGCAGAATAATCCCACAAAGCGGGAATTTTGGAATTAGGGTTGGCCCCCACAAAGCCTGAGCTAAACTGCTGGCCCTCTTGAATATCGACCAGCCAAGCATCGTACTCAGCCTCTGATATGCCTAACGCCAGCAGCTCTTCGAACAGTATCGTCACCTTGACACCGTTTGGTGTCGCTAGCGAATACAGCTGGAAAGGGTGCGCACCTCGAGGAAGTGCCTGCTCATGCGTGGCACCTGCAATCGGACGGTTAATGCTGGCAAATTTACCGCCGCTCTGTGCATCCCACGTCCATACTTTTGGTGGCACATAAGCTGACACCTTAGTCCTCCTCAGCGTCATCTAGCAGTTGCAGCACAATGATGACGCCGTCAATGACCGACTCATTTTGTGGCCGAGTCGGGTTAATTTTGAGCATATAACGACTGTTGTTATTAAGCTCAAACTCGCCTTGGAAAGAAACGCCATCTGCAATGATGCCTTTGCAGATAGTATCAATATTGATGTTTTTGAGCTGATTGGGAATTTTCCAGATGGGATTGCCCACGTCGCTCATGGCGATGTTAAACACGCGTACTGCTTGCGCGGTAAAGCTGCGAATGTGCAAGTTATTATCCAAGTATATAACCGCCATGTTTGCCGCTGACATCAAAGAGTCCCAATCGCCTTTGAGCTGGTTCATTTCGGTTAACTTCAGCTGATGCTCGGTATTCACCGTTGATAGCTCTTCGTTGACCGATTGCAATTCCTCGTTGGTGCTTTGTAGTTCTTCGTTACTAGCAAGCAGCTCTTCGTTCGTCGCTTGTAATTCTTCGTTAGACGTTTCTAGCTCTTCAATCGTGGCTTGCAAATTCTCTCGCGTAAACTGTAATTCGCGCTCCAAGTCATAAATGCGCTGACTATTCTCATACTCATGTGACACCTCAGCTTCGTCATTATTAGCAAGGGCATTATCTATTGAAGCTGGGTTACTAATAACCACCGCTGCGTGGGTCGGCGAGGCGTCAATACCGCGTATGGACACAGGTAAAATGCGCACATCCACATAATCGCGTGAATTGCGGCCAAAAATTGCGACTTTGCGAAACAGAATCGGTTGGTTAGTTCTAAACCCGCGCGCCAATCCAGAGATCACCGGCGTGCTAAGATCTTTGATCAACATATTGCCAATGTGATTATTCAGCCGACCGTGGATTGGCAGGACATAGTTGGTCGAATCCCCAACCACGCGTAAAATTTCATGATTTTGGTCAACTAATAGCGTAAAGGGTAAGATTTCACGTCCCAATGACTCAATCAAGGCTTCCAAAATACGCAGCTCGTTGGTGCGTCTTGTCTCAATCAGCGCACTGCTGCGCATCGTCGGGATAGAGCGCTCTTCAGCAGTAAGCAACACTTCTCGCGGCCCCGGTAGACTGCGGTCATGCGTTGAGAGACCGATATTCTTGAAAATCTTGTTTTTCTGGTCGAGGACTTCATAGTTAGGCTCTTGCTCACCCAAGGTTTCACTGGTGCCCAAAACCAATACGCCACCGGGTTTGAGTGAAAACGAAAAATTGCGCATGACCTTAGTCTGAGGCTCGGGCTTGAGATAAATCAAAAAGTTCCGGCACGAAATCACGTCGATTTTGGTAAAAGGTGGATCATTTAACACATCGTGACGGGCAAACACCACCATCTCGCGGATCTTGCGAACTATCGTAAAGCTATCTTGTGAGACCGAAAAATACTTGGCCAAAAATTCCTTGGGTAAGTCAGCGGCGATGCTCTGTGGATAGACACCGGCACTGGCTTTGGTCAGCGCTTCTTTGTCAATATCGGTGGCAAAAATCTTGACCCGTAAATCCAGATTAAACTTCTCACAAAACTCGCAGAACAAAATCGCAAATGAATAAGCCTCTTCACCAGTTGAACATCCCGGTACCCAAAGTCTAAATTCATTGCGTTTGGCACTCTCAACGTACTCTGGCAGCAGTTTTTGTTGGAGCGCATCAAACACGGATTTGTCGCGGAAAAAATTCGTTACGCCAATCAACAGCTCTTGGAATAGTTCCTCTATTTCACTTGGCGACTGCTGACAATAATCAAGGTAATCACTGATAGTGGTTTTACCGCATTTAGCAATGCGACGCTCTATACGACGCCCCACTGTGGTAGGCTTATACTGGCTAAAATCAACGCGAAAGCGGTCGTACAACAGATTAAACAAGCTGCTCAACGGCTTATCAACGGCTACCTCCTCGGCATTGGTATCATGATTTATTTCTTGGCGCAGTGGATG
>CAZLGJ010000020.1:0-25387 GCA_964559075.1 uncultured Glaciecola sp. | reverse complement strand
CGTCGATATAATCGGCCAAGCGATTATCGGAAATGCTTTTGGGCATGCCATCAAAGCGTGCTGTGCGATAGTCTTGTACCAGCACGATCCCGCCGGCTTCGCGAATATAGCGTGCGCCTTTGGTGCCATCGGAGCCGGTACCGGTAAGCACAACGCCAATCGCGCGCTCGCCAACCTTTTTGGCCATAGATTCAAAAAAGATGTCAATAGGCAACACCGGTAATAGCTTGGAGCGTTCTTGTTTTTCAAGGACAAAAGCACCGCTGTCATTGAGCCGCAGATTGGTACTGCGAGGGATCAAATAAATATGATCTTTTTCTGGCTTGACCCCTTCTTCGGCCATTTTGATTGGCATTGACGTTGAGGATTCCAACAGCTCTAACATCATGCTTTTGTAATCTGGGGAGAGATGCTGAATAACGATAAAGGTCATACCTGCATCGGACGGCATTTTTAGAAAAAACTCACGAATTGCCTCTAAGCCACCAGCTGATGCTCCGATACAAACATGATATAACGAGTTATTTTTGGCGTTCTTGTTGGACATTACGTTTCCGTATTATAAACTTTTATTATATTCGATAATAATTACTTATTCTCTATGCGTCAATTAAGTCTGTTTCTATCGCTAGTGCTGCATCTAAACTTTCTAGTGACAGCGGTTTAAACATAATAGCATCAGCACCATTTTTTAATAGCGCCTGATGGTGCACGCCAATACTTTCCGCCGTAATTGCAACGATGATACCACTAAACTCTTGCTCCCTAGCGATTTTAATAAAATCAGTGCCACTGAGCTCGGCCATAAAATTGTCTACCAACAAAATTTCATAATTATGAATGTTGCGCTCGAGTGCCTCTTTTGCACTTGCCGAAACATCGACAAATTTTGCGTGCTTAGTGAGCATAGTTTGCGAAAACTGACGCAGTAAATCGTCATCTTCGACGATCAAAATACGCTTTTGACTGAAGCGGAATTCCGCTTTTGTTTCGAGGTCGGCCTCACTTTTACCCTCGAGATCGACCAGCTCTAAGGGAATGGCGATTTCGAACAGGCTACCTTTGGGTAAACGACGATAACACAGTTGACCGTTAATCTCTTGCACCAGCTCTTTGACGATAAATAGACCCATCCCCATATTAGGACCATCGGTGTCTTGCGAAACACGGGGTTCAAACATGTCCTTCTGGAAACTCTCTGGGATCCCCACGCCATTATCACTGACGCTCCAACAGATATGAACTTTGTTTTCCAACACGCGGATGCGCGACATAATTTCGATTTGTGACCCGTTGGAATGCGCACACGCGTTTTTTACCAAATTGTTCAGTGCTACATGCACCCTGTAAACATCGATATTGATCATCTGTTCAGGTGTAAACTCGCGCACAAAATGGTATTCGCGAAACGCCAAATTGTATTTTTCGATGACCGAAAGGGATTTTTTGCGGATGCTGCTGATCAAATCTTTGATGCGAACGTGTTCGTTGCGAATCGGGCGCTTGAGCTTTGGGTTGACCAGCATGCGCATATCATCAATGGTGTAGAGTAGCGTATTTGTTGCATCTTTGACCTCACCGCGGTGCTGTTGCCACCGCTCGGGGTCATCGATTTGATTCATCATATCAATGACTGCAACCGGAGTGCGCAGTTCATGCGCAATCATACTGTAGAGTTGGTAACGCTTTTGATTGGCCAAATTGAGCTGTTGAATCGCATTATCCCGCTCGTCTAGGCTTTGTAATAAGTGCTTTTGTACGTTGACGATGCGCTCGGCCACTTTAAGACGATAATTTAGCTGTTCGTAGGTTATTGAGTCAAAAATATAGTCATCGATTGCTTCACTCACTACAGTCCCCATCAAGGCGTCTGCATTTTTTGAATAGCCAATAATGTAGGGCGTGATTGAAATAGAGGTATTGCGCACCAATTCGCAAAAAGTCACGGCATCTTCAGCCAGCTCATCCAAATTGATGATGACCGATAGCGGTTCAGCATTGCCTTGTAACATTAGAAATGCATCGTCAATGCCGATAGCGTGACACAAAGCAAAACGAGAACGATTAACAAAGGCAGAGATGTAATTCAGACCCGCATCTGTCTTATCTACAATCAATACCTTCATGCAAGCTCGCTATGAGGGATCGAAATAGGAAAGCACATACGATATTTCACCATTTTGTTATCCATGTGAAACCCGAGAAAGCCATCGAGCAATTCGAGTAAATCCATAATATTTTTGGTCGCGCTGCGCTGGGTGTCAGACAAAGTTCCAGCGCTCTCATCAACTAGGTGCCCAACTAAATTCAGTTCAATATAGTTATTATCTTGTACTGAGGTCGGCATAATGTGCACGGACACCTTTTCAACATTAGCATTGCTGACGATATGCATGATTAAGGTTTTGGTCAAGCTTTTTAACAAGGCAAAATTGGCTTTGTATGATGATGCTTCGACACTGCTCACGCCGTCATACACGCGGATCATGTCTTTGTTCGGCAATAATGACATAAACATTTTGATGTGGCGATACAAATCAACACTATCAAAAGTAGAGGAGCATGGCTGGCCGTCCGTCAGGCTAAGCAGTTCATTGGCCCACTCTCGAGTGGCTGGCGCAAGCTCGGTTTGGGCTTGCAAATGTTGTTCTAGAACCAGATCCATCGAATGCTTCAAACTTAAAATGTGTAAACGCAATAACTGGGCGGTTTCGTCAAATTCTTTTTCGAGTTGTTTAACGCGGACTTGCAGCACATCAACATCGCTTGCCAGCTGCATGCGATACCCAATGTTGCGCCTGGCCACATCTATGCGCGCCAGTAGAATACTTTTGTCTTGGCCTTTCTGCACAAAATCATCGGCACCAGAGTTGAGTACTCTGACCAGCACATCTTTTTCTTCAAGGGCGGAATAAGCAATAATATAGGGATTATGAGGTAAAGAGATGTTGCGAGTCAGTTCACAAAAAACAAACCCGTCATTGCCGGGTATCATTAAATCGACAATCACTATGACTGCTTCATCGAGCTTTTCGAGAATCCCAATGCCATATTCGGCATTAGTGGCTTGATAAACACTCAAGCCCAAACCACCTGCTACCGTTGCAATGTGTTGCAATGTGTACTCATCGTCATCAATGACCAGCAATTTCATATTTTTTCTCAATACTATTACCTCTTTTAACTCTAACACAGTATTTATAATTTACCGCTTTTTTAAAAAATTGGTTTCTAAATCAATTAACTTAATCAGCGCTGGTACTTGTTAATAAGGTTTATTAAAGCGCGCTTACAGTTGATAGTGTCTCAATATATCTATCAAACTTCGAACTTTAGTGCGCATTTATCCTACAAAAAATTCAGTATCCCACGTCAAAAAAGCTCTTTTTGTGTACGATTTGCGCACCAAAAGTGTTTGCCTAAAAAATAAAAAAACCTAGGTCTGATAAGACCTAGGGTTGATTTCTAGACAATGGTTTTAAGTATGCTTTTATCTTTTGTTAGAAGGTATAGTTAACACCAATACGCACTTCCCATGTCGATGCATCAGCAACGCGTCTTTGTGGTGATTGCGTACCCACATCAACTGTACTTCTTGAAGTCTCATATGCGACACCCCAGTCATCGTTTAAGAAGTTAGTGAAGTTATCAAATACCAAGTATGCATTCAGGCGATGTCCATCAACAAACGCAGGTAGTTCTTGATTAACTTTTAAGTCCACCTTGTTCCACCAGTCACTCTCTTCACTATTGCGCTCGCCACCTACTGGTAAGACGTTATTGCTGTCTAAGAAAGGATTGAAGTTGTAGATATCATTCACATCACCACGTGGTACAGTAAAGCTGTACGGACGACCTGATTGAATCAGCGCGAATGCCGTAAAGGTAGTGTCATAACCACTTAAGAACTCATGGCTATAGCTCACAGAAGCCGTAGCGCGGTGCTCAATGTTATAATCAGACAGTGACGCGACATCTTCTTGTGGGTCAAAGAACGCACGGAACTGATAGTTGGAGAACGCCACAGAACTGGTCATCGGCTGCACGTCTCTAGCGCGGTTGTAAGCATAACCTGCCGTCATCTCGATACCGTTGTCCCACGACTTTTGGGCACCAAAAGACAAGGTATATGACAGTGGCGTTTCATCCGAATTGGTCAATACCAGTGAGCTCATTCTCTCGCTGCTATATACAGGGTAACCCGCATCATTTACGCCGGTTTGCTCCAAATCACCACGTAAAACGATGGCTTGATCCCGAGTTTGTGACAAGAGTAAATCTGCTTGCAACACAAAATCGTTTTCCGTTAGATGTGTGACGCCTAGGGCAAGTTTTAACTCTGATGGGATCTTAAAGTTTGGATCGAGATAGTTGATATCAAAGTTATCACCCGAACCCGCAGTTACTGCGTCGTATAATTCTGACGGAATACCGTAACCCGGTCCATTGGGTGCACCCTCTTCAACATCGCGATACACGACATCATCGTCAAACAGCGAACGCTGGGTGTCGTTACACTCGATGACCGCACGGCGGAAGCTTGGAGTGTAGCAGAATGAGCGGCCGCGTTGTCCAAATTGCGCAACGTTATTGTTCGAGTAATTATTAGATAACCATACATTGGGGTTACCTCCTGAGAACAGACCAATACCACCGCGTAGTTCAGTATCGTCATTCAATCTGTAGTTAAATGCGATACGCGGTTGCAACAAACCTTCACCATCAAGAGTTTGCGCATTGCTAAACCCGTAATCAGCAAGGAACTCGGCGTTTTCGGGAGGCGCATCGTCTGTAGTGTACCAATCGTAGCGAACACCAAGCACAACATCTAGGTCAGGTACCAGTTCAAACTCATCTTGCACATACAATGAATTAAATTCATACGCCCAATCAGCAGCTGCATCAATTGGATTATGCGACGGCGCATTATTGTAGTAGATAGCGTCAGCTAAACCTGCTTCAAAGTTATCAATGCCATCAAAGCGGATTTCAGTTTCAACGTGCTGTACAAACAAGTTAAATACGTCTAGCTCTTCGCGCTCGAAACCAAAAGTGATTTTGTGGCCGTTGTCCATGAAGTAGTTACCTCTAAAAATGAGGCCTTCTACTGAGTAACTCAAATCATTTGCTGAACGTGAGTCATCACCACCGATGTAGACATCAACCGGGCGCGCGTCTGGATTGTCAGGGTTCAATACTTCAATGCGCATTTCACCAAAGTTCTGGCCACCAGGTACGCCTGCAACGTTTTCTACCGACACTTGGCGGTTAGCCAAATCGATGGAAGTAAAACGCAACTCAGTCGAAAAGTTATCTGTCCAATCTGAATAAAACGCCAGGGTGTGAGACTTTAGCTCATCGCCAACGGTGTATAAATGCTTCTCTAGCTCAAACTCATTTGAATCGCCATCCGATTCGTTTAAGAAAAAACCATCAAAGTAGTTATAAGTATAGCTTGCACGGTGATTGTCATTGATATTCCAATCGAGCTTCACTAACAACTTTTCATCTTCTGCTGGTGCAGACGTCGGTACAGGACCCGGATCGTATTGATACAGGTCATTTGAAATTTGAATAATGCGGTCGAGATCAGACTGGCGTAAATCTACTTCTTCAATGGCCCCAGAACCAATGGTACCACGAGAAAACAAGGTGGTATTTTCGACTTTTTCGTAAGATACAAAACCAAACAAGGTGTCTTTAACAAGTGGTAACCCTAGGGTAAAACCGTACTTTTTATCATCGTTATCTGGCACAACTAACTTATCGCCTTCAAGCGAATCGCCTTGCAAATCAGATGAACCATACTCATAAAATACGTTACCAAAAATGGTGTTCCCGCCAGACTTAGTTACCGCGTTGATGTTACAACCGGTAAAGCCTGAGAAGACCACGTCAAATGGCGCGATTTCAACAGACACCTGCTCAATTGCATCAAAAGAGAAAGGCATGCTGATGGTTGGATAGCCACTTGACTTAAGGCCAAACGAATCGTTCATTTTGACGCCGTCTAGAGTCAAACTGTTGGCGCGGTTTGATTTGCCCACGCACTGCACAGGGTTTGCTGAACCGCGCATTTCATTCACATAAACACGAGGATCTTGGCGAATAATATCGGTAATATTCCGATTTATGGCTGGCGCACTTTCTAACACATCAATGTCAAATGTCGCTGAAGGTCCTTTTTGGCCAAAGGCAACTGAAGAAACCTGAGAAGCTGTGACGACAATTTT
This sequence comes from uncultured Glaciecola sp., assembly GCA_964559075.1. GTDB lineage: Bacteria > Pseudomonadota > Gammaproteobacteria > Enterobacterales > Alteromonadaceae > Opacimonas. The sequence continues at coordinate 19,154 of CAZLGJ010000020.1, read as the reverse complement.
TTCGACAGCTTGTTCGTCTTTTAGCTCAAAGTTCAAATCAGAAGGTTCACCGAGTGATAAGAAAATATCATCCACAAACACATCTTCAAACACTGCTGAATCAACAATAATTTGATAAGGGCCGCCGACACGCAGACCTGACAAATTAAACTGACCGTTGGCACCCACTACCACTTGACGCGTGGTGCCTGAAGGTAAATGAGTCACGGTAACTTCAGTTCCAGCGGCGGGATTTCCCTGTGGACCGACGATATTACCGCGAATAGAGGATGTCGTTTCTTGCGCCAAGACTGGTGCAGATAGACCGATCGATACGGCAACAGCCATAGCAATGCGGCTAAGATTCGCTTTTTTTAGCATAGTATGTGTTCCAAAAGTTAATTCAAAAATTATGGTTAGCTTACTGAAAAAACATTCATCCAATGATTATTTTTATATCTTCCATGTATCAAACGGTAACATAGTCATTAAAAATGACAGGACGATGACATCCGACCATTAAAAATTTGTTACACTACTTTGTATAAAGACTTATCACTCAAATATACACACGACTGTATATTGCGTAAGATACATAAATATTTATTATTTTCAATATCATGGCTTTAATTAAGGGTTACCATGACGACACATACCCCCTATTTTATTAGCGTGTGCGGCGCCTCTGGCTCGGGAAAATCGCTGTTTACCCAGAACTTGCAGGTGCATCTAAACACGCTTTCTCCGGGGCGCTCAATACCGGTATTGCAAGAAGATCACTACTATCGAGCGCAAGACGACAAGCCGATGAGTGAGCGCGTCATCACCAACTATGACCATCCAGATGCGTTTGAACATACTTTATTACAAAATCACCTACAGTTACTCAAGGCAGGTAAAGCGATTGATTACCCCCAATACTGCTATCAAACGCATACGCGTAAACCTGTCTTTACCACAATCGAATCAGCGCCTATCGTGATTGTAGAGGGAATTATGGTCATGGCAGCGCCTGAGCTAGAAGGCATGTTTGATTTGCAGCTATTTGTCGACACCCCCATCGATATCTGTTTGTTGCGCCGCATGCAGCGTGATATCAACGAACGCGGCCGCACCGTAGATTGCGTAGCCAACCAATATCAAGCCACGGTCAAACCCATGTACCATCAATTTATCGCGCCAACCAAGCACCAAGCCGACATGATCATCAATCACGGTGGCAACAACACTGCGGCTTTGCATGTCGTGGCACATCACGTACAATCCGTAATAAATAACCTAGAACAATAACAACATAAAGGCGACGACAGATGATTGGCTTATTGGGCATTATCCTACTGGTAGCGATTGCGTTGGTATTTAGTCAAAACCGCCAGGCGATTAACTGGCGCACGGTCGGTGGCGCATTTGCGATTCAAACCGGTATTGCGATTACCATTCTGTATTTTCCACCTGGGGTCAGCGCGCTACTAGCTGCTACTGACTTTGTTGCTAATATTATTAGCTATGCCGATGCCGGCATTGGCTTTTTATTTGGTGCGGTGGGCAACAAATCACTGGGCTTTATTTTCGCCTTTAACGTGTTGCCCGTCATTATCTTCTTTTCAGCCTTGATTGCGGTGCTCTATCATCTCGGGATCATGAAACTGATCATCAACGTGATTGGTGGTGGCTTACAAAAACTTCTTGGTACGTCCCGTCCTGAATCCATGTCAGCTGCGGCCAATATCTTTGTCGGGCAGACTGAAGCGCCGCTGGTGGTGCGCCCATTTATCCCCAAGATGACCGAATCTGAATTATTTGCGGTAATGGTAGGCGGTTTGGCGTCCATTGCGGGCTCGATCATGGCTGGTTATGCCGGCATTGGTGTCGAGCTAAAATACCTACTTGCAGCGAGCTTTATGGCGGCGCCGGCAGGACTCATGATGGCCAAAATTATCGCCCCGGAAACCGCCACGCCAAACAACGCACTGGCACAAGTTGATGCCGATGATTCAGGCTATACCAATGTGCTTGACGCAGCGGCGTCAGGGGCCTCAGCTGGCTTGCAGTTGGCCTTAAACGTCGGCGCTATGTTGCTGGCATTTGTGGCGCTGATCGCCTTACTCAATGGGTTAATTGGCTGGGCAGGTGGTCTCTTTGGCTATCCCGAACTGACCTTTGAAATCATTTTAGGCTATGTATTGGCACCCTTAGCATGGGCAATTGGCATCGAGTGGTCGGAAGCCATGGTTGCAGGTAGCTTTATTGGCCAAAAAATTGTAGTCAACGAGTTTGTCGCCTACTTAAGTTTTGTGGATGTGGCACAAGATTTATCACCTAAAACGCAAGCGATTGTGACCTTTGCCTTATGTGGCTTTGCCAATTTTTCATCGATTGCGATTTTGATGGGCGGGATTGGCGCGATGGCGCCGAAGCGTCGCCCCGATATTGCACGACTAGGACTCAAAGCCGTCTTGGCGGCCACCCTCGCCAACCTCATGAGCGCCGCGCTAGCCGGTATTTTAATAGGATTACAAGCATGAGCACACTTCTCAAATCCGTCGATTATCGCGCCGCTGATGCGGCCGCACAATTTGTAGCGTCTTTACGCGAAACAGGATTTGGTGTCCTGACCAACCACCCAATCAGTCAAGCACGCGTATCAGATATCTATACGCACTGGCAAGCATGGTTTGACCAAAGCCCCGAAGATAAAGAAGCATTTTTATACAACAAGGGGACGCAGGATGGTTTTTTTCCCGCGCGCATTTCAGAAACCGCCAAAGGCTTTACCCAAAAAGACATCAAAGAGTACTTTCATTATTATACGTGGGGGCAATGTCCTGAAGAGCTGCGTGCAGAGTTAGATGCCTACTATACCGATACTAGCGCCTTTGCCGCTGAGCTACTAGGCTGGATCGAGTCGCTCTCTCCTGCCGATGTGCAGGCCGGCTATCGCGAGCCGCTAGGGCAAATGATTAACGGCTCTGATCAAACCTTGTTGCGCGTGCTGCACTATCCGCCACTAAAAGGTGACGAAGAGGTGGGCGCAATCCGGGCTGCCGCACATGAAGACATTAATTTGATCACCATCTTGCCCGCGGCGAATGAACCGGGGTTACAGGTGCAGGCCAAAGACGGCAACTGGTTAGATGTACCCAGTGATTTTGGTAACCTGATTATCAATATTGGTGACATGCTGCAAGAAGCATCACAAGGGTATTTTCCGTCGACGTCACATCGGGTGATTAACCCTGAAGGGGCAGATATGAGCAAGTCGCGTATTTCGCTGCCGCTGTTTTTGCACCCTAGACCCGATGTGGTGCTCTCGGAGCGCCACACTGCCAAGAGCTATTTGACGGAACGATTAACCGAACTAGGTGTAATTTAGGTTTTTAGGCTACCTACTTCTAAGACCGGTGCAGCGTCGATATCTTCGGCGTCCATCATGGTGGCAATACGCTGCATCGACGAGACCATGAGGGATTTTTCCCACTCTTCGAGTCTATTGAAACGGTTCAGAAAATGCTCCTGCAACGGCAGGGGCGCTGCGTCTAGCGCGGTTTGACCCGCCTCACTTAAAAACACGCCCACGCGACGTTTATCTTCAGTGCTGCGGACTCGGTTAACCAGTTCGCGCAGCTCCATGCGATCAAGAATACTGGTGATGGTTGCTGGGCTGAGATTAATGCGCTCTGCAATCTGCTTGACCATGACGCCGGGGTTGCGTCCGACTTCTTGCAGTACCAACAGCTGCGGGCCAGTAAGGCCAACGTCTTTACTGAGCTGGCGCGAGCGCATGTCAATGGCGCGAATGACTTTGCGCAGGGCGACTAACAATTCTTCATCTTTTTGCATAAGCGATATTCTAATTTTTGTATTAATTGAGTTGTTGCAAGAAATGGATGTGTTTTTGATATTGCTCTATCACATCATTGATTATAGCCTCTTTGGACCACTGCATCACACAATAATCTTGCCCACCTTCGGTCAAGTGCACTTCGGCGCGGTAGTATTCTTGTTCATTATCAGCTTCCACAACATCATCCTCAGCGCTTAATAAATCGGGTTGAGAGGCCACTCTGGTTTGCACGCTGTAGAGAAAGTCGGGCTGACCTGCATGCGTGATCCGCAAGCTTAAGCGCTCCGCACTAGAGACCAGTTCAGCGTCTAAAGATTGTGCAATCATTTCACGCTGCACATCGGTTAAAGCGGCTTTGACAACCTCTTGTAAAAACGTATTCACCTTGGCTTTGTTCGGAAAATTCACAATTTGCGCTAAGCGCGCGCGCCAATCTCCGTCTTCTGCGGCAATACTTGGCGCCAATGTCCCCATAGCCTGCTGTTTTGTAGCGTCGATTTGCAGCGCTTTAAACGTCCCGTATAAAGCCATCAATAATACCACCGTAAACGGTAATGCTGCGGCTATCGTTAGCGCCTGTAGAGCACCTAGTCCACCGGAAAATAACAAAATACCTGACACAACTCCGATGCTACTGGTCCAGTATAGACGCTGCCAGATCGGCGTGTTGTTTTCGCCATTAGAGGCCAACATATCGACCACCATAGCACCAGAGTCACAGGAGGTAACGAAGAAAATCACCACCATGATCAACGCAATACCCGACACAAAATTCGTCGCAGGGTAATTGTCCAAAAAGGCAAAGAGCGCCAGTGCCGTGTTGTCTTTGACCGCCACGCCAAGGCTGGCCAAATCTTCATTCGCAATGAGGTCGATGGCGGAGTTACCAAAGAACGTCATCCATGAGAAAGTAAACAGCGTGGGGACTATCAAGACCCCAATGACAAACTCGCGAATGGTGCGCCCGCGTGAAATACGCGCAATAAACATGCCCACAAACGGCGACCAGGCTAACCACCATGCCCAGTAATAGATGGTCCAACCGCCAATCCAGTCGGTTTGTTGATAGGCGTACAAGTTAAACGTGTTGTGCACGATGTCACTAAGGTAGCTGCCAATGTTTTGCACCAATGCCTGCATCAAAAACAGACTCGGACCATTGAGCAAAATGAATAACAAGAACAACACTGCAAGGCACATGTTGATTTGTGAGAGTATTTTGATGCCGCGATCGAGGCCCGTTGCCACCGAAATCGAGGCAAACATGACAACTAGTGCCATGATGATGATTTGGGCAGTATTACTGATCCCAATGCCAAATAATAAGTCTGCACCGGCATTGATCTGCAAGACCCCAATACCTAGCGATGTCGCGACACCAAAGACGGTACTGACGATGGCGAAGGCATCAATCAAATCACCCCGCCAAGTAAAAATCTTATCGCCCCAAATGGGATGCAGTGCAGAACGCAAGGTTAACGGCAAATTTTGACGAAAGGCAAAGTACGCCAAAATCAGTGCCACAATCGCATAAATTGCCCACGCATGGAGCCCCCAGTGAAAAAACGTCATTTTTAGCGCTTCTTTGGTCGCCGCAATGGACTCTGGCGTGGCCGTCGGAGGTGCCATAAAGTGCATGACGGGTTCAGCCACCCCATAAAACATAAGACCAATGCCCATACCTGCTGAAAACAGCATGGCTAACCAGGTGGTAAATGGATACTGTGGCTGTTGGTGATCCAGTCCTAACTTAATGTTGCCAAAGCGTGAGAAGCATAAATACACAACTGCGACTAACACAAACGCCACGGCGAGAACGTAGAACCAGCCCGCAGTATCGACGATAACGCTTTGCATCCCCTGAAAGCGCTCTGTCACACCTTCGGCATCCCAGACAGTTAGCAACACAAGTGCTGCAATAATGAGAGAGGCTGAGGCAAATACGCCATAGTTTAAATTATTTTTATTCTTATTTTTTGCTGACCACATAATCTAATAAATGCTTAATGAAAACGTGCACAAGATACGCAAAATTCAGGCAAAAATCCATGTAAACTTACCAATCGCTCATTACTCAGCCCTGAACTGGTCAAATTTCATACACCGCAAACCCTTTTAGAAATATGCAAATTAGTTAGAACGCAAACTAATTTGCATATTTTTTTAGCATTTTATAAAATACTTCGCGAGAAAATACATTGAACTAAAATTATTAGGATAACTAATGCTACACAACAAGACCGCAAAAACGCCATTAAATGCCGTTGCACTTGCCGTCGTAACTGCTTTATCAGTGCCCGCTATGGCAGATGATGCAGAACGTCAAAAAATTGAGACCATCGAAGTCACCGCGACCAAGCGCTCTCAAAACATCCAAGAAACGCCAGTGGCGGTTTCTGCCTTAAGTGCACAGGCGCTTGCTGAACAAAACATCGGTAACTTTGATGACTTTGCACGTTATGTTCCTAACCTCACCTTAGGTGGTCGTGGTCCTGGTCAGAACGACGTCTTTATTCGTGGCATGGCAATCCAGCCAATCACGGTAATGTTATCTGGTGCTCAAGGTACCATGCCAAATGTTGCACTGTATGTTGACGAACAGCCGGTCACCGCACCTGGCCGAAACCTGGATTTGTATGCAACTGACTTACAGCGCATCGAGATCTTACCTGGACCACAAGGCACTTTATTTGGCGCCAGCTCACAAGCAGGTACTATCCGTTATATCACTAACAAGCCAACGACTGATGGCTTTGGCGCAGGTTTTACGACGCGTCTAGAAAGCACCAAAAACGGTGAAATGTCGACTGTTGGCGAAGGTTTTATCAACTTGCCACTGTCTGACGACTTAGCAGTTCGCGCCGCTATTTACTCTGTGCAGCGCGGCGGTTACATCGATAATGTGGCAGGTGAATTTACCCTTGATCCAGCGATTAACCCTGCAAGCTCAGTAGATGCTGGCCCTGATGGCTCTTATGAAAGTACCAGCAACTTATCGCTAGTCGAAGACAACTTTAACGATGCAAGTTATGAAGGTGGTCGTTTTGGTCTGAAGTATTTCATCAACAGTGATTGGAACTTATTAGTGCAGCACACCACGCAGTCATTAGTTGCTGATGGTGTATTTGATTTTGACCCAGAAGTGGGTGACTTACAAGTGCAGCGCTTCTTCCCAGATTCGTTGCAAGACGATGTCAACTTGACCAATATTGTGGTTGAAGGTGACTTAGACGATCTAGACATTGTCTATGCCGGCGCGTTCTTAGACCGCGAAGTTGAGCAAAACATTGACTATACAGGTTATAACAACTCCGGTGGTTTTATCGCGTATTATACCTGTACATATACTAATCCTGATTACATCGCTAGTTACAATATTGACCCTCAGTTCATCACTGAAAATCGTGAATGTAAAGACCCGACAAAGGGCTTCATGGGCAAACAAGAGCACTCTCGCATGACCCACGAATTGCGTGTTTCTGCTGACTTGTCTGACACAGTCAGCATCACCGCTGGTGTGTTTTATGACGATACCGAACTAAAAACTCTAGATGACTATGTCTACAATGCAGTACCGGAAATCGGTTTTGCACCAAATGCACCGATCAGCACTGCGGTCAGCATTAACCCTAACACGCGTCCTGTAGGTGTGGCATTCTTCAACGATATTACCCGTTCTGAAGAACAAATCGCCGTGTTCAGTGAAATCAACTGGCAATTTGACAAGCAGTGGGCAGCTACCATTGGTTTACGCTGGTATGATTTGGAAACGGATTACGAAGGTTCGTCTAACTTTGCTGACGGTATCTTCCAAGGTTCACAAAATACCGACCGTGGCCGTGATTATGATTTATCAGGCGGACACTCAACTCAGCCGCTTTCAGAATCAGACGTCATTCCGAAGTTTAACATCGCTTATACCAGCGATGCCGGTAACTTATTCTATGCCACATATTCTGAAGGTTTCCGCCCTGGTGGCTTTAACCGTGGTGGTGGTGTAACCTCGACTAACCCAGAATTCCCAACAGTGTCTGTGACCTATGAAACAGATGAAGTCACCAACTATGAATTTGGTTGGAAAATCCTTGACTGGGATGCAGGTTATAAGTGGAACGGTAACATGTACTATATCGACTGGCAGAACATGCAAACGTCTCGTTTTGATCCAGAAAACGTCTCAATCCTGACATTTATTGAAAATGCTGCAGATAGCAAAATCTTAGGCCTTGAAACCGACATTGAGTACCTCTTAACAGATAACACCACGCTATACGCTGCGTTCTCATATAATGATACTGAGTTAACTGCGACCAAAGCACAAGTTATCGAGATGGCTCCTGTGGGTTCAACATTACCACTGACGCCTAAGTTCCAAGGTAACGTCCGCGTTCGCCACGACTGGGAAGCGAATGGTTACGATATGGATATTCAACTTGGTGCACAGTTTGCTGATAAAAGTTTCAACTCGATCGTCGCCTCAGAGCGTGAAGAGCAAGATAGCTATGCTATTTTTAACGCCTCATACGGTGTGACTATGGATAGCTGGAGAGTGAAGTTTTACATTGATAACATCTCTGATGAACGTGCTACTCTGTTTATCAACGACCAAGACGATATCAAACGCATCAGCACCAACCGTCCTCGCACGATTGGCATGAGCGTAAACTACACGTACTTCTAAGCGAAGTATTGGGAAAAGGACCCCGCATGACGGGGTCTTTTTGTTTTTACACTACATTTATTACAATCGAACTGACCGTTTATTTTTCCAGGGATCCGTATGTCCGATACAAGGTCTAACCACAGCACCGACACCCGCTCTGATCACATCGCCAAAGCCGTTGCTTTGATGCAACAACAGCGCTTTGAAGAAGCACTAGCACTGTGCAAAGCACACATTGCACAGCAACCTACTGGGCTGCAGGGGCATTTTTACGGCGCGGTGTGTTTACGCTATCTGGCACGTTTTGATGAGGCGCACACTCAGTTGCAGCAACTACTCGCGCAACATACCCAATACGGCAAAGCGCATCAAGAACTCGGTAACCTGTATCGCGATCAACAGCAGTTCGAACTTGCCCTGCATGCTTACCAACATGCGGTAAATCTCAACCCGATGCTCGCAGCGGGTTGGCAGCAGTTAGCCGAGTTATTTCGTCAGCTCAACGACTTGCCAAAAGCCCACTATGCCGAGCAGAAAGTCAAAGATATCAAGGCCATTGAAGCGCCGATTGTAGCAGCATCGCATCTTTTTTATGACGGCAAAATCAAACAAGCCGAGCAGCAGGTACGCGCCTATTTAAAAGTGCGGCCAAAGTACGTGCCCGGCATGCGGCTACTCGCACAAATTGCAGCAAAGCTCTATGTTTTACACGATGCCGATACCTTGCTTAAACACGCATTGGCACTTGCCCCAGATGATTTGGACTTGCGCTTAGAATACGTGCATATTTTACAAAAGCGACAGCGTTTTCAAACCGCCATCGAGGTGGCACAAGATGGCTTGCAGCGCTTTCCCCAAGAGCCGTATTTGTTGCTAGCCCTTGCCTCACAATACGCTGGTTTAAGCGATTTCACGCGCGCTATGCCGATTTTTGATGAGGCCTTAAGCGCTTTGCCCGAATATGCATTGGGCTTTTTGCAACGCGGACATCACCACAAAACCTTAGGCAACATTGATGCAGCAATCGCAGATTATCAACGCGCCTATCAATTAAAAACCGATTTTGGCGATGCCTACTGGAGTCTTGCCAACCTCAAAACTTACCAGTTTAGCGCCGATGAAATTGCGCAGATGCAGGCATTAGTTGCGCAACCTACGTTGCTGGATATCGACAAATATCACATTGCATTTGCGTTGGGCAAAGCGTTTGAAGACCTGCGTGATTATGACCGTGCCTTTAATTATTACGAACTGGGTAATCGCACTAAGCGCGGTGTGCTTAAATACAACCCACAAACGGTCACAGATGAGATGTTGCAACAGCAACAGCATTGCCCGCCTTCGCTATTTTCAACGCTAAGTAAAAGCACCCAAGCCGACCCAATATTTATCGTGGGGTTACCCCGCGCTGGCTCAACCCTACTCGAGCAAATTCTGGCCTCACATCCGTTAATTGAAGGCACGAGTGAGCTCCCATATATCATCAGCCTGTCGCGCCAGGTCAAACAACAACACGGCGCCTACCCAAAGGCACTCGACCAGCTGAGTCAAGCCGAACTCAGCGAGCTTGGCGAGCGTTATCTAGAGCTGGCTCAGGCACACCGCATCACCGACAAGCCGTATTTTATTGACAAAATGCCCAATAACTTTCGTCACTTGGGCTTGATCCATAAGATCCTTCCCAACGCCAAAATTATCGATGCGCGGCGCAACCCTATCAGCTGCTGTTTTAGCGGCTACAAACAGCTGTTTGCCGAAGGTCAAGAGTTTAGCTATGGCCTCGAGGACATCGCGCAGTACTATGACGATTATGTGGCGCTAATGGCGCACTGGCAACGCTGTTTTGGTCAGAACATCTTGCAAGTCGACCACGACCAGGTGGTAGCAGATCTCGATAGCCAAGTAACGCGGATGTTAGATTTTATTGGCGTGGAGTTTGCGCCAGAGTGTTTGCGCTTCTTTGAAACCAAACGCGCTATCAAAACGCCCAGTGCAGAGCAGGTTCGCCAGCCCATTAACCCCAACTCAGACAAGCAGTGGCAAAAATTCGCAGCACATCTCACACCCCTATTGACGCGCTTTAAAACACACGTACCGCATTCGTAATGGCTTTGAGTTCGCGTAAAGTAAGACGTTCGCGTGGGTCAATATCGTATAGCTGCGCGTAGAATAGCTCTAACGTCGCTTGCGCATCGCTGATGGCATTGTGCAGCGGCGAATCGGGTAAGTGGTAGCGCTTGCGGCAGCTGGTCAGTGTCGCGGCATCGTGCTTAACCCCATACTCACCTTTGCCTTTTTTGAGCTGGTAAAGCGCGATTTGCATGGTATCAACAGTGGTAATGGCAGGCAAAGGCTCGCCAAAGCGATACGCGAGCTCCTTGAGCATCACCATATCTAACTGGGCGTTGTGCAACACCCACACGTGTGACTGTGAGTATTGTGTTAGCGCCGTATACATTTCTTTAGCATGCACGCCTTGTGCAATATCCCGTGCGGTGAGACCGTGAATAATCGGTGATTGCTGCAAATCTCCTTTGGCTCGAATTAAGCGATAGTAACTATCGTGATAATCGATTTGGAAGTGCTTACCGGTGACCCAGCCGGCAGACATAAATTTGACTTCTTTTTTGTTTAGAGAATTAAACTCAAAGTCCAACGCGAGCCACGGGATCTCGGACAATGGTGCATCCACGAAGTTTTCGTGGATCCCCTTTCCAACTAAGCCTGCTAACCAATTGCGCATAACTAGCTCAAACCGCCGGAGAAACGATTGACTGCAACATCTTGCGCCTGCTCTATGCTTTTAAACGCTGCCTTGAGCTGGTGTTTTTCGATTGAGGACAAGTCTGAAATGCTAATAATGTTATCAGATGCGTGATTACGCAGCTGATGCCGCCAGCGCAAGCGATTCAAAAACAGCCAAATATCGCGAAGATTATCTGCGTCTTTTTTGTTGATTGTGCCAATCTCACCGAGCATATTGAGACGATCTACCGTACCGGGAATGGTCAAACCGGCTTTGAGTGAATACAGGCGGGCAATGTCGTTAATCAAGGCAGCACCGTTGTTTTTGATGTTGATACAGTCTTTTTTGCCGTTGTGTTTTTGGTAAACAAACTTATTGAAAATAGACAGTGGTACCGCCTGACTGCGCGCGGTTCGCGCCACTGCAGCCAAAAACATCGACTCCTGAAATAACGGTTTACGCAATTGCTGTAGACGCTTAAACAGCATACGATCACCTGCCACTGCTCGCGCGTCCAAAAAGATATTAAACTGCAAAATTGCCTCTGGCGAGAAGTTGCGTACCCAACCTTTGGCCTGTTTGAGCGCGCCATCAACACTGAGCCGCAAATCGGGATTAGACGCCATAATATTACCGGGACAGAGCTTAATTCCGCATTTACCTAAGCCCTTACACACATATTCAGACATCCGTGCAAAATAATGCGCTTGCTCCTCATTGGGTTCCTCTGCCAACAATAGGGCGTTATCCTGATCAGAGCCCATGGTTTGGTCTTGGCGTGCTTGTGACCCATACACCACCCAACAAAACGCTAACGGCGGCTGACTGTGCTGTTCGACAAAAAAATCAATCAGCTTGCGGGTCATGATATCCGTTGCTTGAGAAAGCACTTTACCAGCAATATCAAAATCCCCAGCGCGCTTGGCATTCGCCGCAAAATACTGCGGCATTTGCCAGGCTAAGCGAGTCAGCTGGTAGAGATTTTGTGCTTTGGCTATCTCGCCAATCATAAAGATCACGTTGCCGCGCTGCTGGCGCACCACATCCGAGGTAGTCACCATCCCCATGGGTTTGCGATCATCGGCATGCAGCACGGGCAAGTGGTGGATATTTTTTTCGCTCATTAGCGCAATAGCGGAAAACATATTTTGGTTGTGCATGATATAAGCTGGCTTTTCGGTCATGATCACATTGACCGGTAGCTGGATATCCAGGCCGGTTGCCACCACCCGATTGCGCAGATCACGGTCTGTCACTATGCCTATCAAGTGGTCATCTTCGGTAATGATCAGCGAGCTCACTCCGTGCTCTGACATCACCTCAGCGGCCTGTTGGATCGTGGTGTGTTGCTCGATGCTGATAGGGGCTCGCTCGAGCGACTCACACAGCGGACGATACAACCACATGGTGTTTGATTCTGAGACCGCTTGATTTTGCAGGACGTCGTCTTTAGCCGCCTTAAAGAAAGTCAAAAACGCTTTATTTTCGCAGCAGTCAACAAAGGTCGCTTTATCAATCGCATACACAATCCCCGGACTATCGACATCAATTTTGATATCGCCAGCATGGCCATCCAGCAGTTTGATATAGCCAAAATAATCGCCATCACTCAAAAACCGTTCGTTGCCATTTTCGTCATGGATCGTAAATTGGCCGGACTGGATCAAAAATAGACTCGGCATCATGGCCTGCAGGGTTTTGGTATGATTTTGCGGAGTGACATACACAACCTGCACGTTGCGTGCGATCCCCTGTAATGTATCCTCGTCAAACACATCAAACGGCGCAGAAGCGGCCAAATACTGAATTACTTGTAATGGAATATCGGACATATCAGCCTCACTGCAATTTCATCCTTGTGACTATCACCTACTATACCCTTGATTCTATGTCATAAGCGAGCAAAAAGCCTTGTTTTATATCAATGTTTTAGGCAAGATAACAGCTCAACGCGTAAGTGAGAACTATATGGCCTTTGGATGGGTTGCCCTAGCCTTTATTTATTTAACGGTGCTGTTTTGGATCGCCAAATGGGGCGACAAAAACACGCCCCTCGCGCGAAAGATGACGTCTCATCCGCTCGTGTATGCGCTGGCACTTGCCATTTACTGTACGGCCTGGACCTTCTTTGGGGCTGTTGGGCAATCGTCTCGGGATGGCTGGATGTTCTTGCCCGTGCTACTGGGCCCTGCGCTAGTGTATTTGTTTGGCTACCAATTTATCAAAAAACTCATCTTAGTCAGCAAAAAACAACACATCAACACCATTGCCGATTTTATTGCCTCACGCTATGGTAAACGCCAAAGCGTAGCCCTTGTGGTTACGGTCATTGCGTTGCTGGCAACCATTCCATATATCGCACTGCAACTAAAAGCCATTGACTCCATGTTTGTGGTCATGTCGCGTCAAACCGATGCCCAGCTTATTGTATTGGTCGCGACGGTGTTTATCGCGCTGCTGGCGATATTTTTTGGCACCAAACAAACCGATGTGACCGAGTATCGACGTGGTTTGATGCTGGCAATTTCCTTTGAATCACTGATCAAGCTCGTGGCCCTACTCGTGATTGGCTATCTAGCCTACAGTGCTTGGCTGGTGCAGTCTGAAGAGCCATTTTTGGCACAGTACTACAGCCCAGATGCCCTTAACCAGTTTGTGTCTGTTTCATTTTGGGCGCAGACCTTAATGGCGGCTGCTGCGGTGATATGTCTGCCGAGGCAGTTTCACGTGGCAATCATTGATAATCTCAACATTGAACATATCAAAACAGCGCGCTGGGTATTCCCATTTTATCTGCTGTTGATGGCGGCTACTATCCCAGTTATTGCGATGGCCGGCGATGTGATTTTTGCCAATGGCAGTGTAGAGCCTGATCAGTTTGTCCTGGCGTTCGCAGTCCTTTCAGATTCGCTATTGATTCAGATTCTGGTGTTCATTGGTGGCTTGTCTGCTGCCACTGCGATGATCATCGTGGCGACCCTGACGCTTTCGACCATGCTTGCCAACGACGTAGTGCTGCCCAAGTTGCTATCGGTCAATTCCCAAGCGGGCACTATTACTAATTACAGCGCTAAAATTAGACTCATACGACGCGTCATCATCGCTGTGATTTTGTTGCTTGGCTTTTTGTATCAGCAGCAAATGGCCGCGACCAGCTCGCTTGCATCCATCGGCTTGATTGCATTTTCACTCGTGATCCAGCTCCTGCCATCGTTAGTTGGCGGACTCTATTGGAAACAAGCGCATGCGCACGGTGTGTATGCTGGTCTTCTGATGGGCTTCGTATCTTGGGTATTTTGGTTAGTGCTGCCGTTAACAGACGTAACTATTTCAGATTATTCGCAAACCGAAATTTTAAGCCAAGGGGCGATTATTAGCCTGATTGCCAACGCCATTACCTATATTACGTTCTCCAAAATTGCGCCGGCACGCCTGATCGATAAGATCCAAGCTGAAGCCTTTGTGCATCCTTTGGATACCTCGCACAACAATCACAAAACGGCCCAAATCAACATTACCAACGGCGACCTGGTTACGTTATTAACCACCTTTATGGGCCAAAACCGCTGCGAACAGCTGCTCTCCGAATACTCACGTCGCAATAACATGAGCGTCGATTTGGCAGCCAAACCCAATATTCAAATTCTGTCATTCTGTGAGCGCGCCCTTGGTGGGGTCATTGGTTCATCCAGTGCCCGTGCATTAGTTAACAGCGTGGCAGAAGGTAAAAAGCTTGATTTTAGTGAAGTCATTAACTTCTTTGACGGCACCACGCAAGCCATGCAGTTTAATATGACGGCACTGTTGACCTCGCTCGAAAGCATGGAACACGGCATCAGCGTTATCGATAAAAACCTCAACCTAGTGGCGTGGAACAAGCGTTATACCCAGCTTTATGACTACCCCGAAGAGTACCTCGCTGTCGGCACGCCCATTGAGAAGTTAATGCGTTTTAACGCGCTTAAAGGTGAGCTAGGACCTGGTGATGTGGATGAGATGGTGACCCGACGCCTAGAGCATCTCAAGAACGGCACACCGCACCGCTTTACGCGCCAACGCGCCGATGGGCACGTCATCGAGATGGTGGGTAATCCATTGCCCGGCGGTGGCTTTGTCACGAGCTTCAATGACATCACCAGCCACGTTGAAATTCAGCAGGCACTTGAAGAAGCCAATATCGATTTGACCACCCGGATCAAAAAGCGCACCGAAGAAGTCCACTCTATCAATGCCGAATTGCGCTTAGAAATCGAAAAGCGCGGCGAGATTGAACAAGAGTTGATTCGAGCGCGTAAAACAGCAGAAGAGGCTAACAACTCCAAAACGCGTTTTTTGGCGCTGGCCAGTCACGACATTATCCAGCCACTCAACGCCGCTAAACTGTATTTGTCTGCCCTACAGGACGCCAAGCTCAGTGACAGCACCAAAGATATAATCAATAAGCTCAATGATTCAGTTAATTCGTCTGAACATTTAATCAGTACTTTGCTAGATATTTCGCGCTTGGATCAAGGGGAAATGGCCCCAACCATTGAGCACTTCCCGCTTAAAGACGTGCTCAACCCCTTGATTTCTGACATGTCACTGAAAGCCCAAGGCAAAGGCTTGGTCTTGCGCTCGCGCTGTTGTGACCCATGGGTCAAAGCCGATCGCACCTTTACCTTCCGCATTATCCAAAACCTGTTATCTAATGCTGTTAAATACACAGACACAGGCAAAGTATTGTTGACCTGTCGCGTGCGTAACAATGCCGTACAAGTGCGAGTTTATGATACTGGTATTGGCATTGCGTCAGATAAGCTGCACACGATTTTTAGCGATTTTTATCGTGTCCAAGAATCCAACGAAACCGGTGTTGGTCTAGGGCTTGGGGTGGTTCGCAGGCTGACCCAACAGATAGATGGCACGGTTACAGTAAAATCTACACGCGGCAAAGGCTCTTGTTTTACCCTGACAATACCACTGGGTGTAGCGCAGCAAACCAAGGCTGTGAATCCTCTGCGCAGCGGTAGTTCATTACAAGGGCTCAAGGCCCTGTGTGTGGACGATAAAACCGAAAACCTCGATGCGTTAAGTATTTTGTTAGATAAATGGGGAATTGAAGCTAAACTTGCCAATACTTACGATGCTGCCTTAACAGCGCTAGATGGGTTTGATGCTGATATATTGTTAATCGACTATCAGCTGGATAAGGACCAAAACGGCGTGAACTTGATCCAAGAGCTCCAAGTCAAGGCTAGAAAAGAAACCCCTGCGGCGATCTTAACCGCGCTACATGACGAAAGCCTCAAAGAGCAGTGTCGCTCGTTGAACATTTCACACCTCAATAAACCATTAAAGCCCGCAAAATTGCGAGCTTTAATTACGAATATGGCCAAACAGGCCAAGCGAGTCAACCGCTACTGAGAATCTCAGTAGTGGTATTTACTATTTGTACGCTATGATTTAGGCGCTAGGCGCCGGTGGCTCAAGTTCGAGCTGCGATGCAATCAATACCGCTTGGGTACGGTTATTGATGCCGAGCTTGCGGAAAATAGCGGTCACGTGTGCTTTAACAGTAGCTTCAGCGATATCTAAATTGTAGCCGATTTGTTTGTTCAACAAGCCGTCACGCATATAGCACAACACTTTATATTGCGATGGGGTTAAGCTTGCGACACTATCAGCGAGTTTGGAAAACTCTTCATCAACTTCTTCGATTTTGTCAGAAATACCTTCTGGTAACCAGACATCACCGTCGAGGATAGTTTTGATCGCTTTGGCAATTTCGTCCGAACTAGCAGTCTTAGGAATAAAGCCCAAGGCGCCGACACCGACAATTTTTGAAATAATATTGGCATCTTCTGTGCCGGATACAACGGCCACAGGAAGGTCAGGGTAAAGCTTAAGGATATGTAACAAACCAAATAGATCGTTACTACCCGGCATATGCAAGTCAAGTAGTAACAAATCTATGTCAGTTTCTTCAAGCACTTTGATGGTGCTGGGGAGATCCTCAGCTTCCAACAAATGAATATCTTGGAGCGAGACAGACAACGCTCCTCTTAAAGCGTCCCGATATAACGGATGATCGTCTGCTATAAGTAAGGTTGCCATTCTTGCTCCTATTTATTCTTACTTGTTAAGGCGTTCCTCGATTAACGAGTCCACAACTGAAGGATCGGCCAATGTAGAGGTGTCACCTAGTTGTTCGTATTCGTTCGCCGCAATCTTACGTAAAATACGACGCATGATTTTGCCAGAGCGAGTCTTCGGTAAACCGCGAGTCCACTGGATTAAGTCAGGCGTAGCAATTGGGCTTAGTTCTTTACGAACCCACGCACGGATTTCTTTAGTCAATGCGTCATCTGGTTCAACACCTTCAATTGGCGTAACGTAGACGTAGATGCCTTGACCTTTGATATCGTGAGGATAACCCACAACCGCTGCTTCTGCAATCACTTCATGGGCAACCAACGCAGATTCAATTTCTGCTGTACCAAGACGGTGACCAGAGACGTTAAGTACGTCATCAACACGACCGGTGATCCAGTAGTAACCGTCTTCATCACGACGACAGCCGTCACCTGTGAAGTACACGTTATTGTAAGCTGAAAAGTAAGTTTCGATGAAACGCTTGTGATCACCGTAAACAGTTCGCGCTTGTGAAGGCCAGCTGTCTTTGATAACTAGATTACCTTCGTTGGCACCTTCAAGCTCGTTGCCGTCTGCATCAAACAACGCAGGTTGCACACCGAACATTGGGCGTGACGCAGAACCTGGTTTGTTAGGTGTCGCAGTTGGTAGGGGCGCAATCATCATGCCCCCAGTCTCTGTTTGCCACCAAGTATCAACGATTGGGCAACGCTCTTGACCGATAACGCGGTAGTACCATTCCCATGCTTCAGGGTTGATTGGCTCACCTACTGAACCAAGGATACGTAGTGATGATAAATCACAACCTTCAACTGGCTTCTCGCCGTGGGCCATTAGGGCACGGATAGCAGTTGGCGCTGTGTATAGGCTGTTAACTTTGTACTTTTCGACAACTTGCGCAATACGACGCACGTCTGGGTAAGTAGGTACACCTTCAAAGAATACTTGCGTTGCACCAGCGATAAGCGGACCATACGCCATGTATGAGTGACCAGTGATCCAACCCACATCCGCAGTACACCAGTAGATGTCGTCTTCGCGATAGTCAAAACCGTACTTAAAGGTCATTAGTGTGTAAACACAGTAACCGCCAGTTGAGTGAACCACACCTTTAGGCTGGCCAGTAGAGCCAGAAGTGTAAAGGATAAACAGTGGATCTTCAGCATTCATTGGCTCTGGTTCGCACTGCGCAGAACAATCTTCAACTAAGTCGCTCCACCACACGTCAATATCAGCGTTGAAATCAACGTCGCCGCCAGTTAATTTATTCACGATCACGTTTGTGATTGAAGGACACGCACCGTTTGCTAACGCTTCATCAACGTTTGCTTTTAATGGTACACATTTGCCTGAACGACGACCTTCATCAGAAGTAATAACGACTTTTGCAGAGGCATTGTTGATACGATCAGCAATTGCGTTTGGCGAGAAACCACCAAAGATAACAGAGTGAACCGCACCGATGCGCGCACAGGCAAGCATTGCGTATGCAGCGTGAGGTACCATTGGCATATAGATAGCGACAACGTCACCTTTCTTGACGCCTAATTTTTTCAGGCCGTTCGCTAATTTACAAACTTCATAATGCAGTTCTTGGTAGGTGATTTCTGCGCTGTCAGTTGGCTCATCGCCTTCCCAGAAGATAGCAGTTTTCTTGGCATTATCAGCAAGGTGACGGTCGATACAGTTGTACGACGCGTTTAAGATACCGTCTTCAAACCATTTGATGTCTACATTGCTAGGGTCAAAAGAGGTATTTTTGATGATCGTTGGCTCTTTGATCCAAT
>CAZLGJ010000019.1:0-29328 GCA_964559075.1 uncultured Glaciecola sp. | reverse complement strand
CAGCAATCGATATGACGCCAATGCTAGACGTCGTCTTTATCATGTTGATCTTCTTCATTGTGACAGCCTCGTTTGTCAAAGAAGCCGGTATCGATGTAAACCGACCGGATGCGGCAACAGCTGTCAAAAAAGACCGCGCTAACATCCTGATTGCGATTAGCGACAAAGGTGAGATTTGGATCAACAAGCGCCGCGTCGATGTGCGTGCCGTGCAGGCCAACGTCGAGCGTTTGAAAGCAGAGAACCCGCAAGGTTCAGTCGTGATCCAAGCCGATCGCAAATCAACGACCGAAACGCTAATCAAAGTAATGGATGCATCACGTGCAGCAGGTGCCTTTGATATTTCGATTGCGGCTCAAGAACAGTAAACAGGCACAAAAATTATGTCACGTTTTTTAATTGCCTTTATTGTTTCAGCAGCGATCACCTTGGGGTTATTTTTCCTCATGCAGTCACTGATAAAAAGTGGCGGTAGCGCTTTGACTGAGCCACCTAGAGGCAGCGTATTGGACTTTGTCCGCGTCAAGAAAGAAGAAGCGGTCGAGAAAAAAGACCGAAAGCCAAAAAAGCCACCCAAGCCTGAAGAGCCGCCTCCCCAGATGGAAACGCCTCAGATGGATTCACCTGCACCTGACGGTGAAGGGACTGGCTTGGATTTTGCGTCAGAAGTTGCCTCAGACTTATCGTTAGATGGCGGTACTGGCCTTGAGTCTGGTGATGGTGAATACCTACCCATTGTTAAAGTTGCTCCGGTGTACCCGCGCCGTGCATTACAGCGCGGTATCGAAGGTTTTGTCATCGTTGAGTTTACCGTGAATAAACAAGGTGCAGTCACTAACCCTGTGGTAATTGAAGCACAGCCAGAGAATATTTTTGACCAAGCGGCACTCGATGCTGCCAAAAAATTCAAGTATAAACCTCGGGTTGTTAACGGTGAGCCAATTGCGGTTTCAGGCGTTCAAAACCGCATTACATTCAAGATTGACGGATAAGGAGTGGCGATGAAATCACGTATATTGAACCGCTTTTTGTCGGGATTATGCTTAAGTGCAGTGTTGTTGACCGGCCAAACATTTGTTGTTGACTCTGCTTATGCACAGTCAAAAGCGAGTGAAAAACAAACCCGCAAAGTGCCTACTTTGCGAGGCAAAGTTTACGAGCAGTTATCACGCGCTCAAGCGTTTGCGGATAATGATCAAGCAGATGAAGCATTTGCGGTGTTAGCTAATGTCGAAGACAAAAAGTCATCGATGAATAGCTACGAAGTCGCCATGATGTATAACTTCTACGGCTTTATTTACTACAACCTCGAGGATCCTGATAAGGCGCTTGAGTATTTTAATAAAGTTGTCGAGCAGCAGCCTATTCCTGAGTCGTTTGAACAGTCTACGGTATTTACTATTGCTCAATTGTCCTTGATGCAAGGAGACTACAAGGCAGCGATTGCGAATCTTGAGCGTTGGGAAGATTTGAACGTGGGTCCAACCCCACCTAAAAATCTTTTCATCAAAGCACAAGCCTATTATCAAGATAAGCAATATGACGCAGCAGCGAGTTTCATAGACCAAGCAGTTACTGATAAAGAAGCCGCTGGCATGATCCCCGACGAAGGTTGGTTGATTCTGCAGCGCGCGATTTATTACGAGCTCAAGGATAACCAAAAGGTTAAAGACATCATTGTCAAAATGGTCAAGCTCTTTAACGAACCCAAATACTGGATCCAGTTAGGCGGTATGTACGGTCAGTTGGGCATGGAAAAGCACCAGCTAGCGATCATGGAAGCGGCCTATCAACAGGATTATCTTGTGAAAGGCGGCGATTTGTTTAACCTTGCTCAACTGTACTACTATCACAAAGCGCCCATTAAATGTGCTAACGTAATGCAAGGTGCGCTTGATGATGGGTTATTGGAAGAGAACTTGCGTAATCTGAAGTTCTTAGGTCAGTGCTTACAGCTTGCCAAAGAAAACGAAAAAGCAGTGCCAGTAATGCGTGCAGCAGCCGAATTAGCACCAGATGGCGAGCTCTACGCGCAATTAGCCCAACTGTTCCTCAATATTGATAAGTTTGCTGAGGCGATTGAAAATGCAGAGCTTGCCCTTGATAAAGGCGATTTGCGTAACCAAGGCACTGTACACCTAGTGCTTGGCATGTCGTATTATAATCAGCGTAATTTTGTAGCAGCACTTGACCAGCTTGCCAAAGCGGAAGAGTTTAAAGCAACACAGAAGATGGCGGAGCAGTGGCAACAGTTTGTCACCGGCGAAAAGCGCACTTTTGAGGCGTTACAAGCTGAGTTAGCGTCTGATTAATTTCATAGCTCTATCAAAAACCCGCGCTATTGCGCGGGTTTTTTGTGCCAAGATAAAAGTCACGCTAAGAATCGTGAGTGTTACATATCTCGGAGCATACGTCGCAACAGCTTGCCAACTGACGATTTTGGCAGTTCATCCATGAAATGAATTTCCTTTGGTACTTTATAGGCTGTCAGCAACTCCCGGCAGTGTGCTTCAAGTAACTCGGCACTGATATCGGTATTTACCGACACATAGGCGCACACTCGTTCTCCTGACTTGTCATCTGGCTTGCCAATGACGGCGGCCTCGACCACTGCGGGATGTTGAGTCAGCACATCTTCTATTTCATTGGGGTAGACGTTAAATCCCGATACGATGATCATGTCCTTGAGTCTATCGACAATCTTGATATTGCCGTTAGCGTCGACTACTCCGACATCACCTGTTTTAAAATAGCCATCTGCAGTCATCACCTCAGCGGTCGCGTCAGGACGTTGCCAATATCCCTGCATCACCTGCGGACCCTTGACAGCTATTTCTCCTTCTTCACCAGGTGCAACAGCTTTGCTGTCGTTCCCTAACATAATAATATCTGTGCCTTCTACGGGCTTACCAACGGTACCGTATACTTCTTTCCCTGCTTCGTTAAAAGCAGCGACTGGCGCAGTTTCTGACAAGCCGTAGCCTTCAGTAATACTACAACCGGTTAGCGCTCCCCATACTTCAACTGCTGCCGAAGTCAGGGCTGTACCTCCTGAGATGGTCAGTTTGAGCTGGCTAAAGTCTAGTGCCTTGAACGGCGGATACTGTGACAAACCGACAAACAGTGTGTTGATCCCACAAAATGTCGTAAATTGATAAGGTTTAATTGCATTGACAAAGGCCTCGGGATCACGCGGGTTGGGTATCAACACAATCAAGGCACCGCGCGAGGCAAACGCCATCATACACACAGTAAAAGCGTAAATGTGGTAGAGCGGTAATGGACACACCACAATTTCGGTTTTGGGTGCAAATTCGCCCCCTAAACGGTTGAGGGTTTGCATGCAGTTAGCGACAACATTGCGATGGCTTAGCACTGCGCCTTTGGACACGCCAGTGGTACCGCCAGTGTATTGTAAGATTGCCACATCATCGAGCTGAATCGTACCGCGTTGAATGGGAGGGAGATCGTTGCCACTAGCAAGTGCTGTTGTGAAGTTGGCATACTCGGGATGAGCCGGCGCTGTATCAGGCATCAATAACTCTGTTGGACTAGTAATGATGACATGTTCAATCTCTGTTTGTGCTTTTATCTCATCAAATTTAGGTAAAAAATCAGCCAATATCACCAGTGCCTTTGCACCAGAGTCAGCAAATTGGTGCTGCATTTCTCGAGGGGTATAAAGCGGGTTGGTGTTTACGACCACTAGTCCAGCGCGCAGCGCACCGTACACTGCAATAGGATTCTGTAACAAATTAGGGAGTTGAATCGCAACGCGGTCACCTTGCACGAGTCCGAGTCCGTGCTGCAAATAACGCGCAAAATGCATCGAATGCGTTTCAATTTCGGCATAGGTCAGCGTTTGTCCTAGTGCACTATATGCTTGCTCTGATGCGTGCTCACGGAAGCCGATTTCAATAAAATCAGCAATGGATGTGACGCCGTTGGGAATGAGGGTATCTGTCATTGGAAAGTCCTTGTTATATTTTTATACTAAAACAATCCTACTATGCCAGAGTTGTGAACAAATTGGCAAGCGTGTTTACAAGGATTTTACATTTTGTGGGGCACGTAAAAATGCCAGGAGAGTGGCTAAATAGTTTGTGGCTGTACTTCTGCGTCGCTGCTGGAACCTGAGTGTTTTAATAAGGCAAAAACAAGACCACCTATAACCCCAGCATTAATTTGTAATAATAGGCCAATCGGGGTGCGCGCCCCGGCGATCAAAGTCACTCCCAAAATAGGCTGCATAGCAAGTAATATCAAGAGCATGACACAACCACCCGCGCTGATACACAGTAAGGTGTAACTCATTGCAGATAACCAGTGTCGGTACAGCCAGCTAGCCACAGCAAAGGCGCCAACAAGTCCCAGTAGAATAATAATGCCGTAGGTCGAAGCAAGTCCCAGCCAGTCACTTTGCATGTGCAACACCACTTGCTCACAATTGAGGGCTACGCCGACGTTAAGTAGCCCTAATATGACCATCAGCGAGTGCGCTAAGCTGGCACATGTAAAGGCTGCAAGCCATGCTAAAAAAAACGCGAGCAGGGTGTTGCCTGAGAAAATGTTTTTCATGCGATGACTTTGATATGATAAACCTCAATGGCTTGATACTATAAAAAAGAGCAAAAAAGAATGCAAGTTTGTCCCAAGGTAATATCGCTATTTGTGCTGCCAGTGCTACTAATGTCCAGTTGGGCATCCGCCGACACCACTTCTATACACAATGAGCACCACTATCAAACGCAAGTTGTCATGCCAAATGTGCCAGCTGGGTGGTCACTCGATATCGATGATCTAGGGCGCTATTGGGTCACATTGCGCAGCGGAAAGTTACTTATCGTCACGCCAAATAATGACCGTCAAATTGTCAACTTATCTCTACCACAGCTTTACACTAAAGGCCAAGGGGGGCTGCTTGATCTCGTCATTACCGCGCAGAGTGAGGACCGCATTGAGCTGCTGCTAAGCTATGCTCAGGGTACTGAACAGGCAAATCGTTTAGCTGTACAGTCAGTGACGCTAGTGTTTGATGAACCAGGTTGGCAGGTGGTTCGGTCAGCGACGATCTTTAAAGTTGAGACGGATAAAGATACACCGGTACATTTTGCAGGACGCATGCTGTTGTTGCCTGACCAGACGTTTTTACTCAGTAGTGGCGATGGCTTTGACTATCGCGAACAAGCGCAAGTCATCACATCTCAGCTAGGTAAAACACTGCGCATGGACTTAGCTGGTCGGCCTGTAAAAGATCCACCGTTTCTCGATGCGCCTTATGTTTTTACGCTCGGACATCGCAATCAACAGGGATTGGCACTAGGGCCCAAAGGGAATATTTGGCAACACGAGCACGGCCCAGCAGGTGGTGACGAAATCAACCTGCTCCAGCCGGGACTCAACTATGGCTGGCCGGCGGTAACGCGCGGTAAAGACTATTCGGGTGCCGTGATATCCGTGCTGACTGAGTACCCTAATATGGAAAAACCAATGGTCAATTGGACCCCGTCGATTGCCCCATCAAGTATGGTGTATTATCGCGGCAAACTATTTCCTCACTGGCAAGACCACTTGCTAATTGCGACCCTTAAAACTCGTCAAATCCACGTTATTAATCCGCTGGATAACTTTAAGGAAAGCGTTGTCAAGCTTGATAGGGATCAACGACTACGTGATATTGCTATGGATAACGCTGGCAATATACTATTATTAACCGATGGAGAAGATGGGCAAGTACTAAAGCTCAGTCCATTGCCAAGCGAATAAGCACTCACTCGACTGATTACACAAGCATGATAGCTAAGGAAAGTATATGCGTTTCATTATTCTATTAAGTATGATCTGCGCAGTATTAATCCTTCCTCTACAGGCGAGCGACGACGATGAAGTGAGTTTTGGTATTGCACGAATTATGGTTGGCGATTATCCCGGAGTGTTGAACGTGGAGCTTGCATCAACCGATGCGCAGCGTGCACAAGGATTAATGTTCCGCGACAGCTTGTGTAGTCATTGCGGGATGTTGTTCGATTTTACACAGTCGCGGTATGTGGGCATGTGGATGAAAGATACGTTTATTCCGTTGAGCGTGGCTTACTTCACCGAAGATGGCATCATTGTAAATATTAGACAAATGCAGCCGCACACATTACAATCACACCCCTCTGACGCACCGGTGAGGTTCGCTTTAGAAATGCCGCAAGGGTGGTTTGCAAAGCAGCAAATTACAGCTGGCGATAAGGTCACCATATTATCGCTGCAGCCGCGCCAAGAATAACCATAACAAGCTTTCGCACCAATCCTAACGACAGACAATACCAACAATATTTTAGGAATTGATGCCCATGAATACCGCGTTAACAATCGCCAAATTTGGCGGAACTTCTGTTGCTGACTACACGGCAATGCGCGCTTGTGCCAAAATCATTCAACAGTCTGCAGATACTCGAGTGGTGGTAGTTAGCGCCTCGGCTGGAGTGACCAACTACTTAGTCTCGTTATGTCACGATGTGCTTAGCGCCGAGCAAATTGAAGCAATTCTCGCAGCTATCGCTAAGATACAAACCAATATCAACGAGTGCTTGCCCACGTGTGACCAGCGCAACAGTGCATTAACTGCCTTGCTGACCGAACTTGAACTACTCGCTAAACAACCTTCCTTGCGCACCAACGATCAGCTTAAAGAACAAGTGCTCTCGATGGGTGAAAGAATGTCATCGTTGTTATTTGCCGATGTATTGAATGAGCTGGGTGTAGCTGCTGAGCCGTTTGACGTAAAACAGGTACTGCGCACCGACAGTCATTTTGGCGCAGCGGCACCAATTCTGGCCGACATTAAAACGCTTTCACAAACGCATCTCGCTCCCCGTTTAGCGAGCAAGGTGCAGGTTACACAAGGCTTTGTGGGTGCCGATAGTGAAGGCCGCACTACGACCTTGGGCCGCGGTGGTTCAGACTTTACTGCTGCGCTGCTTGCCGAAGCACTTGGCGCGCAACTATGTCAAATCTGGACAGACGTCATCGGTGTTTATACGACCGCCCCACGGATTACCGAGGCGGCTCGTCCATTAGCCGAATTAAGCTTTGAAGAAGCGGCTGAAATGGCCACTTTTGGCGCCAAAGTATTGCATCCGGCTACGATGGAGCCAGCGCTGCGTCAGGACATTAAAGTATTTGTGGGTTCATCTAAAGAGCCAGAAAAAGGCGGTACCGTCATTGTACGGGACTGCGTCGAGGAGCCACCATACCGAGCCATTACGCGTCGCAAAGACCAGGTCATGGTCACGGTCAAAACGCCTAAAATGCTCTATGCACAAGGATTCTTGGCCAAGGTATTTGAAATCATCGCAGAGCATGAGCTCAGCGTGGATTTGGTGACGACCTCCGAAATTTCGGTGTCCTTTACGCTTGATAACCCACCCAACTCGGTAGCAGAGCGCTTAAACAAAGAAACCATTGCTGATTTGGCTGAGATTTGTGATGTCGTTGTGGAGCGAGGGTTTGATTTGATAACCGTTGTGGGCAATCACATGCAAACGGCTCCAGGGGTGAGTAGCAAAATTTTAAGCGCAGTGACAGATTATCAGCTACGCATGATATGTTTTGGCGCGAACCCGCACAACATGTCGTTTTTGGTACAAGAACAGCACAGTAGTGATATCGTCAAACAACTGCATCGCACCTTGTTCGAGTAACTTGCTGAGGGCCTAAGGTGACCTCTATTAGGTCACCTTAAAGAGCTTAATCGAGTCACGCAGCTCATCTGCCAAATTTTGCACTGCTAGCGTCGACTCAGCTGTTTGTAAGGAGCCCACACTGGTCTCTTGTGCAATGCCAACAATCATATCGAGTTTGCTGCTGATCTCCGATGACGCACTCGAATTATTGTGCGCTGAAGTATGAATTGCCACGCTGACGTCATGGGCGCGGTCGACTGCTTCGGTGATGTTATCAACGGCCTCAGAGGCTTTGATAATTTGTGCCACACATAGGTCAGTTTGTGCTTTACCTTGATTCATTACCGTCACGGCTTTTTCTGCAGCGCTTTGCAATACCGACAGCATGCTGTGAATTTCTTCAGTTGATTGCTGTGTCCGGCTTGCTAACGTGCGCACTTCATCCGCCACTACGGCAAAGCCACGGCCTTGCTCACCTGCACGAGCCGCTTCAATAGCCGCATTCAGGGCGAGCAGATTGGTTTGCTCTGCAACGCCACGAATGACATCTAAGATCCCAGTAATATTCGCGCTATCGCGATGTAACTGGTTGATGACTGCAGCCGCTTCTCCAACATCTTTGGCCAACACTTCGATTGTCTGGCGGTTTGCTATCGATATAGTGCGGATTTGTGCCGCTTGCTCGTTTGCCGATTGGATTTGGGTAAGGGTGTTTTCCGCGTTTAGTTTGACGCCATTGGCACCGTCTTGTACTTCAACCGTAGACTGAGCAATCTGGGCAATATGTGCTTTTTGTTCGTCAACGGCTTTTGCTGTTTGATTGGTGACCGCAGAGGTTTGTTGCGCAGCGACAGCAAGCTGGTCTGAACGCGAGACGATCCCGCTGATCAACTCGCGTAAATGCACGACAACACCATTGGCATTTTGCGAAAGTTGGGCAAATTCATCTTTGCCTTTCATCTCAATGGTGGAGGTCAAGTCGCCATTTGATACTTTGGTAAACAGGGCATTGATTTTGCCCAGCGGGCGCAAAATACTCGTCACACTAGTTAATGCAATGATAATAGCAAGCGCAATTGCGATAATTGAAAACAGGCTGATCTGCCAGTTGGCAATTGCCACTTGGGTACCAACGCGCTTATTTGACGAAGCGATGATGGTTTGGGTAATGTCTTCTAGCTGATCGAGCTGGGCAATAGCCTCAGCCATTTTGGCGTCGCTTTTTTGCACATCATATTGCGCTTCAGTGAGTTTGTTTAAAGTCAGTTTTTTACTTTCAACCAGTCCGATTGCGCCAGCAAAGCGCTGGACAAGATCCAAATAGTGTTGAGTATCGAGGTTGATTTGCTCAGCAAATGGCGAAGCCTCACCAAGGGTTCTCAGCCGGCTTATATTGGTCTTGGCATTGTCGATGATGACACCGGTATCGTTGGCAAAACTATGAATGTCTTGAACATTGCGCGCATTGTGAATATCGTACAGGTAAGGCATCAGTGCCGTCAGGCTATTGGCAATCGAGCTGCTACGCGTCGCAAGTTC
Organism: uncultured Glaciecola sp.; assembly: GCA_964559075.1. GTDB lineage: Bacteria > Pseudomonadota > Gammaproteobacteria > Enterobacterales > Alteromonadaceae > Opacimonas. The sequence goes on along the minus strand of CAZLGJ010000019.1, from coordinate 20,116 downwards.
GCGATACTCGCTGACAGAGTCGCCAAAATCGAAAGCGCGGTCACTTGCGGCATCAATACTGATTTCGAGTTCTGAAAATAACTTATTACTGTGGTTGCGCAGCTTCAAGCCAGTTGTATGGTTATCAAATAACTGCTGGGTGTATTGTGTGTACTGACTAAAGGATAAAGCAACCGAAGCTGTCAGGTTGTTGATTTCGGGGTAGGCTTGACTGACTTGCTGTAACTGCTCTAGCTGTGCCGCAAAATCCTCTCGGTGAGCATCGAACTGTTTGGCATAATCACGGGTGCTAGCAAGCGTATCGCTGCCGACTGAACTGTTAGCCATTTTACTCATCAACAAAAAACTAATATGCAGTTGTTTGCTTGTGCTTACCGCGGGGATTGCGTTTTCTTTTAAATCGCTGGTGGCGCCTTCGATGGCATTGAGAAAATACAGCGATGAGATACTGATAATGAATAGCAGTCCTCCAATTAAACCAAAACCGCCGATTAATCGCTGTGCAACACTAATGTTCATCATGTCTTCCTTGAATAGCTTTCGCTGATAAAGATTATCATCAATCTCTTACACCAAAGGTGTCGGCTTGCGAAATGTAAACTTTATGCTGTCACTCGAATTATTTCTTGCGTGTCGAGGTTGAGACAGCTCATGGCATTGCCCCACACATAGCCAGTGTCGAGTCCAATGTGCTGGAGTGAGCCTGTCCGGCCTTGTAAACTTGCCCAATGGCCAAATAGTACGCGTTTATGTGCAAGGTGAGGATTATAAAACTGAAACCACGGGAGTAAATGCTGTGGGGCGTTGTGTGGTGCGACTTTGCAGGTAAATTCTAAACCGCCTTGACGAGTAACATAACGCATTCTAGTGAAGGCATTAACGATAAAACGCTGCTGTTGTTTAATGGTGTGGGCGTTACTCCAGGCGACGGGGTCGTTGCCGTACATGTGCGCCAAAAATGTCGCGTAGTCATTTCCTTGCAAAGCATGTTCGACTAATTGACTATGCGCGGTTGCGTCAGCAAACGACCATGCTGGGTATAAACCAGCATGACTTATTAACGTGTTTGCATCGTATTGCCACGCTAGAGGAAAATTGCGCAGCCAGCGATAAAGTGTGTCGCGGCCTGCGTATTGTAACAGTGGACCGAGGCGGTCACTGGGTTTCGCGGGCCGTAGCTCGACGCTAATGGCCAATAAGTGCAGATCGTGATTACCGAGCACTGTCATAAAGCGATCGTCTAGGTCATTGCAAAATTGCAGGACAGATAGCGAATCCTCGCCACGGGCAATTAAATCACCGACCGCAATCAGCCGATCGCGGTTAGGGTTAAACTGAATTTTCTTGAGCAGGCGTTTTAGACCTTTATAGCAACCTTGAATGTCGCCAACCACATAATCAGTCATCGCTAATTTATAATGTTATCTTGGCTAAGGGTAAACAGCGGGATTTCGGTTTTGAAACGTAGCCCTCGTGGACCATCAAACTCGTAGTGGCCTTGCATGGTACCAAACGGCGTCTCGATGACCGCGCCGCTGGTGTATGAATATTCATCGCCCGGGGCCAAAATCGGCTCTTCCCCAACGACACCCGGACCTTGTACCTCTTTAACGTCGCCGTTGCCATTGGTAATTAGCCAATAGCGATAGCGCAGTTGTACCGTGTGCTGGCCAAGGTTGCGGATCCTGACAAAATAAGCAAATGCATAGCGGTTATTGATAGGGTCAGATTGGTTTGCGAGGTATTGGCTAATGACCGAGACGCGTACATCGTCAGATAAATTCATAAAAAACTTAAGTTGTTGGCTTATCTGGTTGGATATTATTAGCAATCAACGCAAAATCCGCAAGTGATAAGTTTTCGGCGCGTAAATCAGGTCTAATACCCAGTGCTTCAAGTGCATCGCTACTGATACTGTTCTTAAGACTGTTGCGAATCGTTTTGCGCCGCTGGTTAAATGCTTCGGCGGTCACTCTAGCAAGGTCTGCTACGTCATTGACCGCCACCGGAGGCGCGTCATGTGGGATTAATCTGACCACGGCACTGTCTACTTTGGGCGGCGGCACAAACGCGCCTGGCGGCACTTCCAACACAGGCATTACCTGACAATAGTACTGGGCCATGACTGATAAGCGACCATAGTTTTTGTGCCCCGGTCCTGCAGCCAAACGCAATACCACTTCTTTTTGCAACATAAAGTGCATATCTTCAATATGCTGCGCAAAACTAAATAAATGAAACATCAGCGGTGTTGAGATATTGTAGGGCAGGTTTCCAAACACTTTTAATGGTTTATCACTGATTACTTGGCTGAAGTCAAATTGCAGCGCATCGGCAAAGTGAATAGTCAGTTTGTCCTTAATAAAAGGATGTGTTTCCAAACGCTTGACCAAATCGCGGTCGAGCTCAACCACGTGCAGCTTATCCACTAGCTCACAGACCGGCTCAGTTAAAGCGCCCAAACCTGGGCCAATTTCTAGCATGGTGGCGTCATCGCTTGGTGCAATGGCAGCAATGATTTGGTCGATGATAAATGCGTCTTGCAAAAAATTCTGACCAAAGCGTTTCCGTGCTGTGTGGCCCTGATGGGATTTACTCATAGGTGGTCGATAACTCTATTGCGCTGGCGATTGCTTTTTCTAAACTACCGGGATTGGCTTCGTGCTTGCCGGCGAGATCAATGGCCGTCCCGTGATCAACTGAAGTGCGGATAAACGGCAAACCCAAGGTAATGTTGACTGCTTCACCAAAGCCTTTATATTTTAGCACTGGTAAGCCTTGGTCGTGGTACATGGCTAAAATCGTATCGGCCTCAGCTAAATATTTGGGATTAAAAATAGTATCTGCGGGTAAAGGGCCGGTTAGATCAATCCCTTCAGCGCGAAGCGCATTCATAGTCGGGATCATGACATCGATTTCTTCTCGGCCCAAATGCCCGTCTTCACCGGCATGGGGGTTGAGTCCACACACAAAAATTTTGGGTTTAGCCAAGCCAAACTTGAGCTTGAGGTCGGTATGGATAATATGTATGACTTTATGCAAGCGCTCTGGGGTAATTGCTTTGGATACATAGGCCAGAGGTATGTGCGTCGTGGCTAAGGTCACGCGCAGTCCGTCTGTCGCTAACATCATCACCACATCGGCAGTGTTAGATTGCGCCGCAAAAAACTCAGTATGACCACTAAAGGATATGCCTGCTTGGTTGATAATTCCTTTGTGGACAGGCCCGGTGACTACCGCGTCAAAATCGCCCTGCATGTTTGCCTCACAGGCTTGACGTAGTGTCTCAACCACATAATGACCGTTTTCGGCATTGAGTGTACCGGCCACAACCGCTGCCCCGCAGGGGATGTGCTGCACATATAAGCTGCCAACTGGAGCCGGTTGCGCTTGCCCTACGTAATCGATTAACTGGACGTCAAGCGACAGTAAGCGGGCTCGCTCGTCTAGCATGTTGCGATCGGCAAATGCCACTAACACCCCAGCCCATTCTTGCTGGGCCATGTGAAGCACTAAGTCTGGGCCAACCCCCGCAGGCTCACCTGGGGTTATGGCAATTTTGGGGCTTTTGTTCATTACGATGTTCCATCATCTAATACTTCAATATAAGCTTTTTCTCTGAGTTCGCGTAACCATGCTTCGGATTCTTCGGCAAACTTGCGATTAAACAATAGCTGATACGCTTTATCTTGTTGACGACGATCGGTGGCATCATCGACACGGCGGTCCAGTAATTCTATCAGATGCCATCCATGTACCGACCGCACTGGTTCACCAATTTCGCCAATGGCAAGCTGTGCAAGCGCATCTCTAAATGCCGGGACGTAGGCACTTGGATCAGCAAAGCCTAACTCACCGCCTTTAATGGCAGAGCCAGGGTCAGCAGAGTGTTCTTTGGCTAACTCTGCGAAGGTTTTATCACCGGCAATGATTTGCGCTTTAAATTCCTCAAGCATGCTTTTGGCTTTGTCTTCACTCAAAATAATTGACGGTTTAATTAAGATGTGACGGGCGTTAACTTCTTCGATCGTCGCCACTTCAATACCGCGCGTTTCCATGATTTTGAGGATGTGGAAACCAGCGCCGCTGCGAATTGGGCCAATTAGAGAGTCCGCTGTTCTACCCTGTACGACCTCAGCAAACAGTGTCGGCATGGCGTTAATGTTAAGCCAGCCTAAGTCGCCCCCTTCAAGTGCTTTGGCACCCGATGATGAGGCAATCGCGATTTTGGCAAAATCTGACCCATTGGTGAGGAGTTCCAGTACCTTGTCGGCACGCTCGCGTGCGGCTTCAATATCGGCATCGGTAGGCTCAGGTGGGAAACCGATGAGAATATGCCCTAACCGATACTCTGCTTGCTCGTTACCTTGCTCTTTGATGAGTTCTACTAGGCCGGCAATTTCTTGTGGAGTAATATAAATACGGCGGCGTACATTGGCACGACGCACTTCGCCCGTGATCAGTTCTTTGCGCACTTGCTCGCGATAGACATCATAACTCAAGCCACTTGCGGCAATACTGGCACGAAGGGCGTCTAGCGTTGAATTTTGTTGGCGCGCAATATTTTCAATGGTTTGCTCTAGCTGCGGATCCGATACGCGCACTCCCATGCGGTCAGCCATTTGCATCTGCAAATTCTCTAAAATCAGACGTTCAATGGCCTGCGTGCGTAGGGCTCGCTCCGAAGGGAGTGATTGATTGCTCTTGGCGGCATTGGCTTTGACCGTTTCGACCAGCGCGTTAATTTCGCTCTCTAAGATGACGCCCTGATCCACAATCACGGCGACTTTGTCTAGACGTTGTTGCGCATTGGCTGTCACGCTCAATAAAAGGCTAAAAAACAAACAGGTTAAAGTAGATATTTTTAGCATGGATAATTTACGCATAAGTTCTCATTTCTTGATTTTTTAATTAGTGAAATACGGCTGACGGTAGCCAAACATACCTTGTCGCAGCATATTAGCATTTTGTTGTTCAGTCGATAAACCTTTAAAACTAAACTGCAAGCTTACCCCTGAATCAAATTGATTGGTATCTCTTTGTCCATCTAAATTGTACCGATTAAGCAGTTGGCGTTGGGCAACTAAACGGATGGACCAGCAGCATGATTCATATTGCAGACCAGTATAAGTCTCAATAGTTCGATTTTGTTCGCGGTCGACATACCAGCGTCCTACCCACTGCCAGTTCTGATTAAGCGGATAGGCGGCGCTCACACCGAGTTGATTGATGGTTTCATTGGACAGGTTGCGCACGTAACGTTGACTGATCTGCAATAGACTGTTGGCGTCACGACGGTATTCTAGGGTTGCGGATGACCGTTCAACCTTGTCGCTTTGCGATGCCAGCTGTATTTGCGATTTGGCAAACCAGCGACGCGACAGCCGAAAATCTATATCCGCCACCAGGGAAGAGCGACTCAAATCACGCTCAATAGCCAGCACTTCACTGTCGGCGAAATAAAATATTTGACCAAGACTAAAGGCCGCACGCTGCTCACCAGCAGCGGTTAGCAGCCGAGACGTGATTGCTACTGTCATTTGGTTATTATCGGTGATGCGGTCAATGCCGGTAAAATAGCGTCCGCGGAATAGATTATCCAAGGTGCTTAACAGCGGTGAGGTATCATAGATGCCAATTTGTTCCTGATCGGCAAAGCTCGTGAAAAGATATTGTATACGCGGTTCTAATGTGACTAAAGAGCCTTCCCCTGTCAGGGTTTGCGGTCGCTCAAAAAACCAAGCGCCATTGAGTTTAAGCTCACCGATATGACGATCGGTTTGTGCTGCAAGCAGTGTGTCAGCAGGCAATGAAGTAATATCTTGGGTATAGTGAGAGCCAAGGTAACTTACTTGCGCATCAAACTCAGACCATGGATTGCGATAGGCAAATGCCAAGGTTGGTTCTAGGTGCCAACGCGTTGCATCATGCATGGCTGGGTTCTGATTATCAAATTCAGTGATTTCGGTGTCGAGTTGGAACGACCAATAATCATTGAGTTGCAGATTGGTGGTGGTGGAAATCCGCGGCATTGCGCGATAATTATCGGCTTGTTCACCAAGAATAGTAAAATCTTGTAGCTCGATGTCTAAGCGCGTGTGACTACCTTGATACGTCACGCCAAGATAGCGGTTAAGTGACGTATCTGCACGGTTATAAAAGTCAGAACCAAAGTCAATAATATGATTGGCGTCACTGATATCATTGAAGTCGATTTGGTAAGTCCATGCTGGATGGAGGTGACCGCGTTGCTGCCAGCGCACAAAATGGCGCGCATCATCAATTTGTGCACCACTATCACTGGGCAAATACTCAACATTGATTTGACCACTATGCTGGGCTTGCAAATAGCGTAATTCCGAGGTGAGCATTAGGCCTCGGCTCGTTAACAGGCGTGGCGAGATGGTGGCGTCCATATTAGGTGCGATATTCCAGTAGTAGGGAACGGCCAAGTCGATACCATTCTCACTGGAGCTTGATAATTTCGGGAACAATAACCCGGACTGTCGCTCACTCGTGACGGGAAAGGCGAAGTAAGGCAGGTAAAATACTGGCACGCCCCCAACATAAAACCGGGTGTTGATCGCCTCCCCAAAGCTATTGCCTGGCTGCACAGTGATCGTTGATGCTTTGATGAGCCAATCTTGTTGGGTTAACGGACAGGTGCTAAACGTGACATCATTCAGGGCTAGGCCTGCTGCGGTGGAGAGTGTAATCTGGGCGGCTTGCCCTTGGGCATTGGCTGCGTTGAGCCGGTAGCGGGTGTCTTGCATCACAAAGGCGCTTTGGGCGTTGTCCAGCTCAATTAAATCGCTGAGGACGTCGATCTGAGGGTGCTGAAACTCAATGTTGCCCGAGGCGCTAACCTGTTGTCCTGCTGCGCTTACTTGGGCTTGATCTGCACGGATTTGTGCAAGTGTGTTGAGAATGTGCACATTGCCATTGAACACCCCTTTTTCAGCGCCCGCTATGCGCGCATCGGAGGCCAGTATCACGACTTGCTTATCGGTAAAGGATATGTCTGGGGCTGAGCTTGTCAGCAGAGGCGGGTTCATGCATTGCTGGGCTACCGCACTGGCGCTCACTAAACCCAACAGTGCTGAAATAATACCTTTGCCCATGCATACAACCTTGCTTAATTAACTGGCGCATTGTACGTGGTATTCATGAATATTTCATTAATCCGTAGGTATTTTTCATGGTTTTTGTACTCAGGCGTTTAAAATGCAGTATATTAGTCAAAACACTCACCTCGGATAATGCATACATGCAAGGACATATAGGCAAAATTTTAGGCGTAGTCTTTGGTGCCATGGTCGGTAAAATACCCGGTGCAATCGTTGGGTTTATTATTGGCTGGTACTTTGATACTGGGCTAAAAAAAGACTTTTCAGGGAATGGCTCATTTGCCTCGTTTTTTTCGGACAAAAACGAACTCACCTCCAGCGCCATCTTTTTTCATTCACTGTTTGGTTGTTTGGGTCATATTGCCAAGGCCGATGGTACCGTCACCAAAGGCGAAATTGCGATTGCCAATCGCCTGATGGACGATATGCAGTTGACTGGCGCGGTGCGCAAAGAAGCGCAAGACGCGTTTCGCGAAGGCAAAGATCCGCATTTTCCGCTCGAAGATCAGCTGCAAGACCTCATTAAAGATGTGCAAAACCGCAAAGATGTGCTTAATGTTTTCCTCGAAATTTTAATCGAGGCGACCTTTGCCGATGGTGAGTTATCCATCAATGAAATGCAGTTATTGACAAAAATCGCTGGTATTTTGGGTTTTACCGACAAAGAGCTGCACACGCGCATCAAGCAGTTTGAAGCTGAAATGCGCTTTAGACAGCGCAAAGAAGCATTTGCCCAAGCGCGTCAAGAAGCGAAGCAACGAGCGCAAGCCCAGGCGGAGGCATTTCGTCAACAGGCGTATGAGCGGGCGCGACAGTCTCATTCTGACGGAGGCGGACAATCACAGTCGCATAATCGATACTATAACCCGCGGTACGACGATAAGCAGCGCCTAGCAGATGCTTATCAAATTTTGGACGTTGCACCCAATGCAGACGAGCGCACGCTCAAAAAAGCCTATAAACGCGCGATGACCGCTCATCATCCTGACAAGCTCGCCAGCAAGGGGTTACCGCCAGCTGCGCTAGAAAAAGCCAAAGCTAAAGCGCAAGATATTCAAGCTGCTTATGAGCTCATCAAAAAAGAGCGTTCGCTCACGACCTAATATTTGTAGGGGATTGCGGGCTATGAATTTGCTGCGCAAGCTCATACAATAGAGATGTTTTTACTAGGAATAACTATGAAAAGAAATGTGTTGATAAGTGCGGTGTGCTGCCTACTGATATCTGGAACGATATTGACCTCGAGTGCAGCTTTTGCGCAAGTGTTGATTGCTGATGAAGCGCTGGATAAGTTTACCAAAACTACCAATATTCCCGTGCAAAGTGTGGCACCGGCGCCAATCGCAGGCTTTGTGCAGTTAACGACGCCGGCGGGGATCCTGTATTTGTCGCAAGATGGGCAGTTTGTGTTTGCTGGCAATTTGTTTGATTTGAGCAACGGCATGCGCAACGAAACTGAACTGGCGATGCACGCGGTGCGCACTAATGCAATTGCGCCATTGCTGGATTCTGGGATTGTGTTTAAAGCCAAAGATGAAAAACACATGATTACCGTTTTTACCGACATTACCTGTGGTTACTGTCGCAAGTTTCATCGCGAAATCCAAGACTATCTGGATTTGGGGATCAGCGTTCGTTACTTGGCATATCCGCGCGCTGGATTATCGGGACAGTCTTATCGTGATATGGTGTCGATTTGGTGTGCCGATGATCAGCAACAAGCCATGACGAAAGCCAAAGCGGGCAGCGATGTATCTGCTGCTACTTGTGATAATCAAGTCGCTGCACATTTTCGCACGGGTTCACAAATTGGCGTCAACGGTACACCCAATATTGTGCTAGCCAATGGTGCCTTGATTGGTGGATATGTAGCGGCGCCGGCTATGCTTGCCCGTATTGAACAAAAATTACAATAACAGAGAGTGACGTAGCGCATGACCAACATGCAAATTGTCCCACGTGACGTCATACCCGATGCCCAATGGAAAGCGGCGGTTGCTACCGTTTATCCACAGCATGCAGGGCTATTTAGTCGTATTTTGGCGGCGCGCAACATCACTGAGCTAGAGGCGCTATCTAACCAGCTTAAAGGTTTATTACACTACCAAACGCTGCGCGGGCTTGATGCGGCGGTGGCGATTTTGTGTCGCGCTATCACCCAGCAACAGCGGGTCGTGATTGTCGGAGATTTTGATGCTGACGGTGCTACCAGTACGGCGTTGTGCATGTTGGCACTGCGCGGTTTTGGACTCGCTAATGTGGATTTTTTGGTGCCCAACCGTTTTGATTTTGGTTATGGTTTATCGCCATCTTTGGTAGATATTGCGCATGCACAAATGCAGGCCGATGTATTGCTGACAGTCGACAACGGGATCAGTGCGATTGACGGTGTGGCGCGCGCGAACGAACTTGGAATGCAAGTTGTGATCACCGATCATCACTTGCCAGGGGAGCAGGTGCCAAATGCCGCTGCGATTGTGAATCCCAATCAAGCCGACTGTGCGTTTATGGGCAAAAACAGCGCTGGGGTAGGGGTAGCCTTTTATGTGCTCAGCGCCGTGCGTGCAGCCTTGCAACAACAGGGGTGGTTTGATGCGCAGCGTCCCATGCCCAACCTAGCTGAGTGGCTGGATATTGTCGCGCTCGGCACCGTTGCCGATGTGGTGCCGCTGGATCACAATAACCGTATTTTGGTCTATCAAGGGATCAGCCGTATCCGCCGACGTTTGTGTCGCCCAGGTATTTTGGCCTTGCTTGAGGTTGCTGGCAAAGTACCGGAAAAGCTCAACGTCAGTGACCTTGGATTTATCCTTGGGCCGCGTTTAAACGCAGCCGGTCGTCTTGATGACATGAGCGTTGGCATCATGTGCCTGTTAACCGATGATCACCTGCTAGCCAAAGATCTGGCGCGACAATTAGACGACTATAATCGCAACCGCAAAGCTATTGAACAAACTATGCGCGATGATGCGCAAGCACATTTGGATGAGCTGCAGCTGCACACCGAATCATTGCCAGCGGCGCTAGTCCTCCATCGCGACTCTTTCCATGAAGGCGTCATTGGGATTGTCGCCGGGCGCATTAAGGAGCAGTGTTACCGGCCAACGGTAGTGTTTGCCAGTAGTGATGGGGCAGAGTCCTCCTCAGAGCCGTCGCGCGAGCTCAAGGGCTCGGCGCGTTCTATTCCCGGTCTGCACATTCGCGATGCATTAGAGCTAGTCAATACTCGCCACCCCAAAGTGATTAAAAAATTTGGTGGACACGCGATGGCGGCCGGTTTGACGATTGCCCAGGAGCACTTGGCGTTATTTGAACAAGCGTTTATTGACGCAGTCGCTGAACTTGGTCGTGCATTACCCGATTGTGCTCAGATTGAAACCGACGGCAGTTTGCGTGCGACTGATTTGGATCTGCAGCTAGCGCATCAACTCGAACACTTATGCGTTTGGGGGCAGGGCTGTCCAGCGCCGGTGTTTGACAATACCTTCGATGTCATTAGTCAGCGTATTGTCGGCGAAAAACATCTTAAGCTGGTACTATCTTTAGATGGACAGACCGTGGATGCGATTGCGTTTAATGTGGATACTGCACTGTGGCCTAACCTGAACTGCCAGCAGATCCACGCGGCCTACAGTCTACAAGTCAACGAGTTTCGCAATCGCGAATCGGTGCAGTGTTTGTTGCATACGTTCTCAGCGGTGTAATATGCGCCATCATCAAACGACCCTCGCAGGCTTTGTATTGCATTCCCGCGCCTATCGGGAAACGAGTCTGCTGATTGACCTGTTGACCGAGCAGCGCGGTAAAGTTCGCTGTGTGGTGCGCGGCGCAAAAAGCGCTAAAAACAATAAATTTGCGCTGCTACAGCCCTTTATTCCACTGCATTGCCAGGTCTCGGGACGCGGTGACTTGCTGTCACTAACGCAAGTGGATGTCGCGGCACCATCGCTACATTTGAAAGGGCAAGCACTGTTTTGTGGGATGTATTTAAACGAGTTAGTGCTGCGGATCTGTATTTCTGATGAGGCTGATCCTGAGTTGTTCCGTGCTTATGCCACGACGATAGCACATTTAGGGCAGGTCTCAACAGACGAACAAGCATTGATTTTGCGCGAGTTTGAGCTGTATTTATTGAGTCATATTGGGGTGCTACCTGATTTGTCCCTCGACGCGGACAGTACGCATTTTCGCTACTACCCGCAGCAAGGGTTTGTCCCGTGTTTAGCTCACGACAGTGGCGCCTTTGCCAGAGCAGTATGTGAACGGGTACAAAAGCAACAGTGGGATAGCGAGTCGCAGCGCCTTGCTAAGTATATTTGTCGCACTACCATCGCGCCCTTATTGGGCGATAAACCACTCAAAAGCCGCGAGCTTTTTCTGCGCTAAGTCCCGAGGCACTGGTGCTTTGCTATCAATGGTGTACAATCGCATATCATTGTAAATTTGTTGATAGCGGAACCATGTATGAGCCAAAGTACTGAATTTTCACCGATTTTGTTGGGTGTCAATATCGATCACATCGCCACCTTACGCAACGCACGCGGTACGCATTACCCCGACCCTGTGCATGCTGCAGATGTGGCCGAGCGCGCCGGTGCAGATGGGATCACGGTGCATTTGCGCGAAGATCGTCGTCATATTCACGACCGTGACGTTGAGATCCTTGCGCGCACTATCAACACTCGCCTCAACCTCGAAATGGCAGTCACCGATGAGATGCTAAAGATTGCGTTGGCCACGCAACCAGCTTATTGCTGTCTTGTCCCAGAAAAACGCGAAGAGCTAACCACCGAAGGCGGTCTAGATGTCGTGGGGCAGTTTGATAAAGTGGCGCATGCTTGCAAAGTGCTTGGTGATGCCGGCATTATGGTGTCGCTATTTATTGATGCCATTGAAGCACAAATAGATGCGGCAGTTGCTTGTGGCGCTCCCTACATTGAAATTCATACCGGGCAATACGCAGAAGCGCCGCATCATGTGGCTGCTGAAGCTGAGTTAGCGAAACTACAACACGGAGTTAGCTATGCCGCGCGACAAGGGTTGCGCGTCAATGCTGGGCACGGCCTGCATTATCACAACGTGAAGCCAATCGCTGCGCTACCTGAGATCGAAGAGCTCAATATTGGCCATGCCATCATGGCCCGCGCCATGTTCGACGGTCTAGAGGTTGCCGTACGCGATATGCGCCAGCTGATGCAAGAGGGGCGTATGCAGGCGTATGCTCAGCACTCGCTTAGCAGCAAATAAGTTAGTTGAGTATAAACCTATATGGCTATTGTAGGACTGGGCACGGATATTGTGGACATTCGCAGATTTGACCGTCACACGCCGGCAAGTCCAGCGCTTGCCGAGCGCATTCTAAATGCCACTGAGCTAACTGAGTACCAAGCTCATCGCGCGCCAGAACGATTTTTAGCGAAGCGTTTTGCACTCAAAGAAGCCGCCGTGAAAGCGCTCGGTACTGGTGTTGCCAATGGGGTGAGCATGCAAGATGTATGGGTGACCCATACTGAATTGGGGCAGCCGTTGCTGCAATACAACGGACGCTTTGCCGAACTCGCAACGGCATTAGGTGTGACCAACGCACATGTTTCGATTTCTGACGAACGCGATTATGCCACAGCCACTGTCATACTTAGCTCGGATTAAGTAGCCATGCGAACTCATTAAGTGAAGACTCCTCAAACAAAGTTGAAGACTCCTTATGGTGCAATTTTTTAAAGCCCCCAAAAAGAACTCAAAACGTACGGCCACTGGTAACACTCGCGGAAACGCTAAGCGCGTACTGGCTAATCAACATACTACAGAGTTGACATTGCAAGGACAGGTGCGCCTGCGTGATACGTCTGGCGTCTTCGTAAAAGGCGCGTTGCCAAATGAAGTGATCGACGCAAGCGTCGTCGAGCAGGGGGCGCACAGTGCCACAGCAATTACCAAACGGGTAACCACCGCTTCCCCACTGCGCCGGGAGGCTCACTGTCCGTATGCCCTAGGCGCTGCCGCTTTAGCTCACGCCGAGCGCGCTTGCGGCGGCTGTAGCTGGGGATTCTGTGACCCACAAGACTTATTAACCTTAAAACAAGCCCCGATTCAAGCTCATCTAGCGCAGCGTTATGGCATCAGTGATATGGTCTGGCTTGACCCGATTACCAGTACAGCACAGTATCGTCGCAAAATTCGTTTAGCGGTCGATGCACGCGACCCTCAGGCAATTAAAGTCGGTTTTAGGCGCATCACTGGCAAACAGGTAGTGCCAATTACGAACTGTGTGGTGTGCGAGCCAAACTTACAGCGGGTGTTAGCACCGCTATTGTCAGCTTGTCAGCAGTGGCCGTGGCTCAAACACGTCGGCCACATCAGTATCTTGACCACCGAGCAAGGCGTTAATATCGCCTTTAAAGCAGTGCGTCAGCTACCTTGCCAAGCACTTGAGGCCATGGTTGACTTTGCTCAAGAGCATGAGGTGCAGTGCCTTGTGTCGCAAAAGGCAGTAGCTGACGAGACTCACTGGTTATCTGTTGAGGACTATGGGCTGCTGGAAGCTGATCACAGCTGTCTTTCACCGCAGTTAACGCTACGCACAGTGGATGACGATACCGTTGTCACCAGCATGGATGCATTTGTGCAGGTCAATGCTGATGTGAATACGCAGATGGTCAAGCAAGCTTTAGCCTGGCTAGAGCTCAGTGACGAAGACATTGTGTTGGATTTATTTGCCGGTGCAGGTAATTTCTCCCTGCCACTGGCGCGCAGAGCAGCAAGTGTGGTTGCAGTTGAAGGAGTTGAGTCAGTTGTGGCGCAGGCGCAAGCCTCGGCGCGCCTCCAGGGACTGACCAATATCCAATGGCTAGCAGGCGATTTGTCCTCGCCTACTATGGCGGAGAGATTATCTGATCTGGGTGCCAATAAACTATTGTTGGATCCAGCGCGTGCGGGAGCCGACTTTATTTTGCAACATCTAGACCTGAGCGGTATAACGCATGTGGTCTATGTCAGTTGTCATGCCCATAGCTGGTTGCGCGATAGTCAGTATCTGCTCGATGCTGGTCTACAATTGCAGCAGGTGCGGCTGTTGGACATGTTCCGCTATACTCATCACAGCGAGCTTATCAGCGTGTGGCGACGCTAGTTGATACGCCTTTTACCTTGAATTTTTGGCGTATTGTCAGTATGTTTATAGCTAATGCAATTCGACTGACCGCTAGTGCAAGGAGCACGCTTTGGTATCTGTACGCAGTGTTCATCAACCACAACGCCCCGTTTTTGAAGAGTGGCTCGCACAACTAGACTTGAGCGAACCCACCAAGCTCAAGCTCACTGATATCTTTAATGAACCGCAAAAACTGTTGATCGGCCAAGAAATGGTGGAGATCCTCACGGAGCTGCACATGGACGATGATACGCTGATGGCGGCATTAGTGTTTCCCTACTGTGAACTCAACCAGCTTTCTTTAGAGAGTATCGAAAGTGAATTTGGCGCTAAGGTGGCTGATCTCATTGGTGGCGTGCGCAAAATGGACGCGATTAAAACCCTTCACACCAAGCACCAGCAAGATGAGGTGCAAGTCGATAATATTCGCAAAATGTTATTGGCAATGGTCGAAGATGTGCGCGCGGTCGTCATTAAAATGGCCGAACGCATTTGTACCCTCCAGCGAATCAAACACGAAGACGAAGAAACACGGGTATTAGTTGCCAGAGAATGTGCCACGGTATACGCGCCATTGGCGAACCGGTTGGGGATCGGACAACTCAAATGGGAATTGGAAGACCTTGCTTTTCGCTATTTGCATCCCCAGCGATACAAGCAAATCGCATCATGGCTTGATGAAAAGCGCAGTGAACGCTCACTTTACATTGATGATTTTGTGAGCCAGATCGAGGCGTTGTTGGCTGACCAAGGGATCAAAGCACACGTCTATGGTCGACCCAAACATATTTACAGCATTTACAAAAAAATGCAGAAAAAAGGCCTCGATTTTTCCCAGCTATTTGATATTCGAGCGGTGCGGATCATTGCTAACACCTTGCCGGATTGTTACGCAGCATTAGGCACGGTGCACAGCAAGTGGCACCACCTCGTCAGTGAGTTTGACGATTATATTGCCACGCCTAAGGCCAATGGTTATCAGTCTATACATACGGTGATCCGCGGCCCTGAACATCGCACCATCGAAATTCAAATACGTACCCAGCAGATGCATGAGGACGCAGAGCTTGGGGTGGCCGCGCACTGGAAATACAAAGAAGAGGCCAAAAGCAAGGGCAATGCCGCAGAAGAGCGCGTGGCCTGGCTGCGCAAAATTTTGGCCTGGCAGGAAGAGGTGGCTGAGTCTGGCGATTTGGTCGAGGAACTGCGCTCGCAGGTGTTCGATGACCGCGTGTATGTATTTACCCCCAATGGCGACGTAATTGATTTGCCAGTGGGTTCAACGCCGCTCGATTTTGCCTATTACATCCATTCCAATGTGGGGCACCGCTGTATTGGCGCCAAGGTAGACAACCGCATTGTGCCCTTTACCTACCAACTGCGCAGCGGTGATCAGGTTGAAATTTTAACGGGCAAACAGCTCAACCCCTCTCGTGATTGGCTCCACCCAGGTCTCGGCTATGTCTATTCATCTCGCGCCCGAGCCAAAATTCACACATTTTTTAAAAAGCTCGATCGCGACCAGCATCTGCAAGCGGGCAAAGAGCTGCTTGAGCGTGAACTGAGCAAAATACACTTTACTTTAAAAGATATCCCGCAGGATCTGAGTCGCTTTAATGTGAGCGACGTGGACGATCTTTTTGTCGCCGTGGGTGCTGGCGATGCGCGAGTGATGTCGGTGGTACATTTTGTCGAGCAAACGCTGCGCCCTGAAGCGCCGAGCAAGCCCAAAATCAGCAGTCCCAAAACTACCCGATCGCCCTCGGATAAAGTCGAGATTGAAGGAGTGGGTAACTTGCTGACCGTGATGGCAAACTGCTGCCAGCCACTACCAGGCGAGCCAATAACAGGCTTTATCACCCAAGGCAGAGGGGTGAGTGTGCATAAGTCTGAGTGTGATCAGCTTGCGCATTTGTTGCGTCAGCATCCAGAACGTGCGATTGAAGTCAATTGGTCAGGCGCCAACGATAGCGGTTTTAGTGCACAAATCTCACTAAAATGCTTAGATCGCACAGGTTTGATGCGCGATATCACCACGCTGACGTCCAATGATAAAGTGCCAGTGTTGGCCATCAACTCGCAAAGTCACCAGCACAACGGCACCTGTCAAATTGATATCACGATAGAGGTCAAAAATTTATCGGCCTTACAACAGCTCATCAAAAAACTCCGCGCCATCGATGGGGTTCAAGATGCCTACAAAAAAGAGCATTAACACCGGAGTATATTCATGAAAGCAACCGAACTGGCTGCGTTTGAGCACCAAGTCGCCGCTGATCCTGTTCAGGGTTTATTGGCAATTATGCAACAGCTACGCGATCCGCTCACCGGCTGCCCATGGGATCTTAAACAGACCATGCAAACCATTATTCCGCATACGCTTGAAGAGGCGTATGAGGTTGCCGATGCCATTGTCAATGAGGATCCAGCACACATCCAAGAAGAACTGGGTGATTTGCTGTTTCAAGTAGTGTTTTATGCCCAGCTTGGCCAAGAGCAAGGTTGGTTTGAGTTTGCTGATATTGCGCAAGGCATGTGTGAAAAACTGATCCGCCGCCATCCGCATGTGTTTGCCGATACTGCACAGTTGTCTCCTGAGCAAGTGCTCCAGCAGTGGGAGGCGATTAAAGTTAGTGAAAAATCCCAGCAGCCGACACGCTTATTGGACTCGGTCCCCAAGGGGTTAACGCCTTTAAGCCGGGCACACAAAATTCAGCGCAAATGTGCCAAGGTAGGCTTCGACTGGCCGGATATCGCTCCGGTATTTGCCAAAGTCAAAGAAGAGCTAGAGGAAGTCAGTCAGGCAGTTGTCGCACAAGATCAGGCACATGTTGAGGAAGAAATAGGGGATTTGTTATTTGCGGTGGTGAATTTGGCACGCCATGCCGGGGTCAATAGTGAGCTTGCGCTGATCAAGGCAAACGCCAAATTTAACCTGCGTTTTAATGCAGTGGAGCAGCTTGCTCAAGCAAGAGGCATCAATATGGCGACTGCAGAGCTTGAAGTGTTAGATGGCTTGTGGGATGAAATAAAAGCTGCACAGTGATGCCTTATTTGGTCGCGCGATGCACTAACAATATGTAAATCTGTGTCAAAAAAGTCATTCAGAAATACCGACCAAAGTCGATAGGGTGATATGGACAGCGCGTAAATGGATGTTATGGGTTTAATCATCATTTTCGCAAAGGTCATCCCACATGAAGGTCAAACAAAAGCTGATCCTCATCGCATTGTCGGTGAGCAGTTTGTTATTTGCACTTACCAGCGTTTATTTTTATACCAATCACCTAGTTCAGCAGCAACTGCTTGATGCCTCATCACTGTCTACTCAGGCGGTATCATCAAGCGCCGGTACAGAAGCCACTCTGACACAAACGCAAACGCAACTCGATACCATCGCGACCGAGCTTGCCACCGTCATCACTCCATTGACGCAGAACAAACAGCGGCTCGCCATTGTTGAGCGTAAGTCAAGCAGCATCGTTGCCCGTATGGATGAGTTAAAAGGCTTATTAGAAGCTGTGCTCGATACGCTTCCCGAGGACAGCGATGCCATGTTTGATACCGAAGACGCTATCTATGAACTAGAAGATATTCAGGCGGAAGTCACGCGTGAATTGACGGCAAATATTCAAACTACCGGACAGGCGAATAACGCCGTTGCCGATGCAGTAGTGGCCAAATCTAGCGAATTATCCGCACTAAATACCGAGTTTGCGCTTGCGTTTACTGAGCTCTTGGCAGTCAATCAACAAAATGTTGCCAACAACCGCGGTGCGATCGATACCATCGCAGCCGCGAGCGATCTTCAAGCTAGTTCATCGTCGTATTTGGGGCTGGGGATGGTGGTGATTGCAGTGCTGCTGATTGCCGCCAATGTGTATATTTTCATTAGTGTGACCAAGCCATTAGATACCCTGCTAAAAGGCATTGAAAAAGTGTCTGAAGGCGATTTTACGACAAAATTCAACGCGCTCAATAACGATGAGTTTGGCCAGCTATCGCTGGCGATGAACCGCATGGTCGAAAAAACCAAAGGCATGATCCAAGAGGTCAATCACCAGTCAGAGCATCTGCTGCAGACTGCCAGCGCCATGGAACAAAATAGTCTGGCGACGAAAGCAGCGATTCAAAAAGAGCGCGACGAGATCAGTTCAGTGATCGAAGCCACCCGACAAATGCTGCTGACGGTAGAATCGGTTTCTCATGCCACCAATGAGTCTTTAACCTCATCCAATGAAACCAATGCCGCTTCCAAAGACGGCATTGCCATCGTCAAAAATAATATCGACAAGGTCAATGCCTTAGCTGCTGAGTTTAACCAAGCGGCAAATGTGGTGACTGATGTTAAACAACACAGCGCAGATATTGTCCGGATCTTAGAAGTGATCCAAGAAATCACTGAACAAATCAACCTGTTATCGCTCAACGCGGCGATTGAGGCCGCGCGTGCCGGCGAGCAGGGCCGTGGCTTTGCTGTGGTCGCCGATGAAGTTAGGCAGCTTGCGCTGCGCACGCAAGGTAGTACCGGCGAAATCACCGCCATCATTCAGTCGTTGCAACACGCCTCGCAAACGGCCGTAGATTATATGAAACATTCTGAAAAAGGCGTGTTAGAAACTACTGAAGAGGCCCAAAAGATCAACCACGTATTTGGGGCGATTACTGAACGCGCCTCAGATATCCGCGCCCGGATCGATACCGTCGTGGTCGCAAGTGAGCAGCAAGAGGTAGTCTCCAAAGACGTGCAGTCGCGGATGCAGCTCATCAAAGATGAGACCGAGCAGGTGCAAAACATGGCAGAGAATGTCGTCACACAAAGCTCTTCACTTAAGCAGGTGAGTGAGCGTATGGCCTCTCAGCTCAAACAGTTTGTTATTTAATTTATCCCTCTTTACCTAATCAAGCGAGTACATATTATGAATCACAACTATTTCTCAATTCGCGCTGTGGCTGTATTGGCGTGCGCATGCTCACCCAAAAAATGACCAAGGAAGTCATGTTAGTAGCCTTAGATATTGATAAAGCCGCTAATCTAGCGAATTTGAGTAAAACAGCAGCGCTGTTTGACAAAACTCTTTCGGGCTTACAATCGGGGGATGCTGATTTGGGTTTACCGGCAACCCAGTCCAAGCGCATTTTGCGTCAACTGGGCAAGGTCGATGGACTGTGGCAATCATTTTATCCGGTAATACAAACTATTACGCAATCTGGCACAGTGACCTCAGAGCAGGTCACTGCATTAGCAGCGCAGAATTTGCCACTGCTCAAAGAAATGAATAAAGCAGTAGGAGCCTATGAAAAAGAAGCGGCAAAAGGGGGCTTGTCAGCCGATCCTGGGTTGGCGGCAACCCTTAATCTATCAGGCAAACAGCGCATGCTGACACAAAAAATGGCCAAGGAATTTTTATTAGTTGCCTACGGACATGAGGCTGATGCTAATCGCTTGAGTTTGTTAGAAACCTACTCGTTGTTTGAAAGAACATTGATAGGCCTCAAGCAAGGCGATGCTACCTTAGGGTTACCGGGTACCACTGACCCTGCCATCAATGCTCAATTGGATATTGTCAGCGGCCTTTGGGGGGAGGCAAAACCGGTGTTTGCCAATGCTTCAGGTGCGGCTAGTAGCGTTGATGCTAGCATGAAACAAACCGTCGCTAAGCTCAACTTACCGCTATTAAAAGAGATGAACAAGGCCGTTGGCATGTATGAGAAATTGGCAAAATAAGCATTTGGTATTGATTTTAGATGATTAACCCGGAAGGGCGCTTGATTTTTGTACCAAGATGCGTATAATCCTGCGCCTGCCCAGTTACAACCTGTCTGTGGGAAGACAGAA
>CAZLGJ010000018.1:0-29636 GCA_964559075.1 uncultured Glaciecola sp. | reverse complement strand
ATGAGCAAACTATGTTTTTTTGTTAGATTTTAGGCTAATATATCAATCACGTAGGAATCGTGTAAATTTATTGTAAGAGAATATTCAATGCAAACGCCTAATATCTTAATTGTTGAAGACGAAGTTGTTACTCGTACAACACTAAAAAGCCTTTTTGAAGCAGAAGGCTACAATGTCTATGAAGCAGAAGACGGCGAACAGATGCATGAGTTTTTTGCCAACAACAACATTAACCTTGTGATCATGGATATCAACTTACCTGGCAAAAATGGCCTGATCCTTGCCCGTGAAGTGCGCGATCGCAAAAATGTTGGCCTGATCTTCCTAACCGGTCGCGATAACGATGTTGATCGTATTTTGGGCTTAGAGATTGGCGCAGACGACTATCTAACCAAGCCGTTCAATCCGCGTGAATTAACTATCCGCGCGCGTAACTTATTATCTCGTACTACCAACACTGCAGACGACGATGACTTGCCAAGCAAGGTCAACTTCAATGGCTGGACCTTAGATGGTGACAGCCGTTGCCTAGTGTCTCCGGCTGCCAATGAGTTTCGTTTACCGCGCAGTGAGTTCCGTGCTCTACACTTGTTCTTATCCAATCCAGGTAAGATCTTAACGCGTGAACAACTGATTATGGAAATGACGGGCCGCGAATTACGCCCCAATGACCGTACTGTTGACGTGACTATTCGTCGTATTCGTAAGCACTTTGAGTCAGAGCCAGGTGAGATTGAACTGATTGTTACTATTCACGGTGAAGGCTACCGCTTCTGCGGCAGTGTGGACGCGTAACGCCGTTTTTTGACCCTATTCGATAACATCCATTAACACGCCCCTGTATAATGTTAGTTTATTGATGTTAAAATGAGACCTGTTTAATAGCAGGTCTTTTTTTATGTCTTCGTCCGAATCCTCAATCCCTACCGATGTTCTTGTTATCGGCGCAGGTGCTGCTGGGCTGTTTGCCGCGGCTACTGCGGGTCAGCGCGGTCGCAAAGTGGTCGTCATTGATCACGCCAAAAAAGTCGGACGCAAGATCTTGATGTCGGGCGGCGGTCGCTGCAACTTTACCAATATGTACGCCTCACATGAGCAGTTTTTGTGTGACAACCCGCATTTTTGCAAATCCGCTCTCAACCAGTACACACAGTGGGATTTTATTGACTTGGTCAATCGCCACAGCATTGCCTATCACGAAAAAACCCTCGGTCAGCTGTTTTGTGACGATAGCGCCAAAGACATTGTCAAACTCTTATTGGACGAGTGCGATAAAGGCGGCGTAAAGGTTCGCACCGCAGTAGAAGTGCTGCAAGTCACGCCAACTGAGCCTGGCTATCGAGTGGCGACATCTGCTGGCACTTATCAATGTGAATCGCTGATTGTGGCCACTGGTGGCCTGTCCATGCCCAAACTAGGCGCATCACCATTAGGTTATCAATTAGCAGAACAATTTGGCATGGAGGTGTTGCCGACGCGTGCAGCGCTGGTACCGTTTACCCTGCAGCCTGAAGATAAAGAAGTATTGAGCGAGCTCAGCGGGATCAGCGTCGCAGCCTCAACAGCATGTCAGGATACTGCTTTTAACGAAAATATATTGTTTACGCACCGCGGCCTCTCTGGCCCTGCCGTACTTCAAATCTCATCTTACTGGGAGGCAGGCGACGTGGTCGAAATTGACCTTGTCCCTAACGATGACTTACTTGCGCATTTACTCAGCGGGCAAACTGAACAGCCCAATGCGCAGCTAGCGACAGTATTGAGCCCGTTTTTTGCCAAGCGCTTGTCAGCCGTGTTATTGCCGTATCTCAACATCGACAACAAACCGCTAAAACAATACCAAGGCAAACAGCTAGAACAGGTTGCCCAAGCATTGCATCAGTGGCAGCTCAAGCCCAACGGTACTGAAGGCTATCGCACCGCAGAAGTGACGCTTGGCGGGGTCAACACCGATCACTTCTCGTCCAAAACCATGATGGCTAAAGACCACCCCGGCCTTTATTTTATCGGCGAAGTGCTCGATGTCACCGGCTGGCTAGGTGGCTATAATTTCCAGTGGGCATGGTCGAGTGGTTATGTGGCGGGGATGGACTGCTGATTTGTGGGAAATATAAATAAAGTTGGCCAAAATTAGAAACGATTGAAAGAGTGCCGCTTATCGTGCAAAGGAACCACTTAAGGTTTCCTCGTTAGTTTGGCTATGAAGTCGTATCCGCACAGAAAAATCAATTGAATCGCACGAAATGATTGATTAGCACATTCTGTGTGATGTGTTACACTTAAAACTGACTTTAGACTTGGAGATAGCCTACTTTATGCACACATTAACAGCTAATGATGCCAAACGAAATTTTGGTGAATTACTCTTAAGCGCACAACGCGAACCTGTGAAAATCAGCAAAAACAGTAAAGATGCTGTCGTTGTAATGTCTATCCGAGATTATGAAGAAATAGAAGCTTTAAAAGTTGAGTATCTCAAACATTGCTTTAAATCAGCCGAAAAAGACTTAAAGAGTGAAAACATTGTTGATGGGGAAAGTTTTATAAAATCTTTATAGTTCAATCATGCAGAATAACAAATATAAGCTAAGTAATTTAGCGCAATCACATTTGCATAAAATAAAGAACTACACCGTTGAAAACTTTTCTGAGTTACAGTGGCAAAGGTATAAAAATACATTGCTATCAGGATTTCAAATGTTGGCTGATAATCCTGATTTGGGAATAGGTTGTGATGCTATATACCCAACTGGCTTCTTCTTCCCAATCGGAAAACATACCATTTACTTTATGAAAGAAGATGGATTCATATTAGTGGCAGCAGTTTTGGGGCAATCTCAGCTTCCAGAGAAACACTTGAACGTCCGCAATCCGTAGATAGCCACCTTTTTACTCAGATCCAAAAATTCCCCAATCAATTCACTACCAGCGCCGCAAACTTTCCAGTGAAAACTGTTCCGGGTCCAGCGTGACGTTATATTGCGCAGCGAGCGCATCAAGCTTTGCCTGCGCCACTGACAGCTCTTCCATCACTAGGGTGTTGTCATCCAATTCCCACAGCAAGCGCGAGCCCGAGTAGCTAAACTGCATCGCTTGCATCGCCGCCACATCGCCATCGGCCGCTGCAGCCTCTAGTTTGCGCATTTTACGCGTGATTTTGTTGAGGGTTTGTTTAAGCTCCCATATATAAGTCACCTCTGTCATAAACGGATGGTGCTTGAGGCTTTTTAGCACGCTACCAACGATTAGCGCGCTGATGATAACACCGAGCAGATTCCAGTGAAAATGACTCCCATCGGGATCGGGAAATAGTGCAATAAGCACCTGCCCCAGCCCAAGACTAGCGGACGCAAATACGGCAATGCTCGCCACAATAACGATATTAAGATGCCTGCGGTATCTCAACTTATTCACACTCTCTAACTGCATAAGTCCCTACAAAAAATATAGCTTGGCTTACAACAATTTCAGCACAACAAAATCTCCGACACAATCAAAATCGAACTATACTTAATTTAGATAAATTTATATTAATTCATAAATGATGCCTTCCTGTTAGAAAACACCTCTTCAGTCTGACATCGTCGCAGCGTTCTATTGAACTTATCATTTAGTTACTTTAGACAGACAAGGAAGACTACAATGCCACTAAAGTCATCATTACTGCACCGTTTGCGCGCTGACCGAAGTAGTTTTTGCATATTGCTTGTAGACTATGACAAAGAAAACAAAGTTAATTTTAACGAGACCATTTCGCTATTGGCCACTGTTGTTGTTGTTGAAGAACTCGACCAAGCGCTAGCGGTCATTGGTGCACAAAGTGTCGATATCCTGGTTATTGGGAGAATGTTTGCCAAGCCACAGCTGCAGCAATTTATCCGTCAAGTGTCCAAACGAGTACGTATGTCACATTTTGATATCGTGGTGATGGATGATTGTATTTCGACCGCGGACAAAATCTTTGGGTTACAATCAGGCCTTAACGACATCATCCCAAAATCAACCAGTATCTTAGAATTATTTGAACGGATGAACATCCGGATTAACAGTGTGGCATTGAAACGCGTCTTAGACCAACAGTCTCAGGTTGACCCGCTTACTGGATTGGGCAATTTTGAGCATTTTCAAACCATGGCAAAAGTCAGTTGGGCTATGAGCTTGCGCCAATCTAGCAACTTAAGTTTGTTACTTATTGATATTGATGACCTGCGCGTCTTTAACCACTTGTTTGGATATCATGCAGGTGATCAGCTGCTGATCAGCTTTGCCAACGTACTATCAAAATTTTCACCACGCGCCACTGATGCAACATGTCGGCTCGGTGCCAACAAATTCGCTATTTTACTCAACCACTGCGAAGCTCACATTGCCCAAGAAATTGGCAATAACATCCTCGATAATCTGTCGCAATCATCGCTTTCAATGCACAGTGTCAGTGCAGGAGAGCAAACCGCTGAGTCGGCCAGTATCGGCTGCGCAGATATTATCCCAACTATTCATAGTGAATTTAATGAATTGTATGAACGTGCGGAAAAGGCGTTGGCAGATGCCAAACGCCTCGGAAAAGCGCGGTTAGTGTATCGCCCAGCAGAGCAGAGAAGTAACATTGTTCACGGCGACTTTGGTCGCGAATAATTTAATACTCTTCTTGATTGGTGGCGCCAATGCGGTGAATACTCAAGTCAGCGCCTTGGTACTCTTCATCCTGGCTTAAACGCAGACCTGATACTGCTTTCACACCGCCATAGACCAGTGCGCCTCCAATCAGTGCTACGCTGACACCCGCAATTGAACCTACCAGTTGTGACATAAACGAGACGCCGCCAAGGCCACCAAATGACTCCAGGCCAAAGATACCGCACGCCAAACCGCCCCATACACCACAAATGCCGTGCAGTGGCCAGACGCCCAAAACGTCGTCAATCTTGGTTTTGTTTTGCATCCACGTAAATGACAGCACAAAAATAGCACCAGCAACACCACCTACCACTAATGATCCCATTGGGTGCATCACATCAGAACCGGCACACACAGCAACCAGTCCAGCGAGGGGACCGTTGTGAATAAAGCCGGGGTCATTTTTGCCGAACCATAGTGCAGTCAAGATACCGCCGACCATCGCCATTAAAGAGTTAACGGCGACTAATCCGCTAATACCGTCAAGGGTCTGGGCAGACATGACGTTAAAACCAAACCAGCCAATACATAAAATCCACGCGCCTAGCGCTAAGAAAGGAATGTTTGACGGTGCAAATGCAGTGACTTTGCCGCCTTTAATTCGCCCATCGCGCATACCGAGCATCACTACCGCTACGAGCGCTAACCAACCGCCCATGCCATGTACTACTACAGAGCCAGCAAAATCGTGGAAGCTAGCACCAAAAGTTGCCTCTAACCAGCTTTGGAAGCCATAGTTACCGTTCCAGATAATTCCTTCAAAAAACGGATAAACAAAAGCGACGGTAAGGCCTGAGGCGAACAAAAATGGATAAAATTTGGCACGTTCGGCGATACCACCAGACACAATTGCAGGAATAGCGGCGGCGAAGGTCATTAGGAAGAAAAACTTCACCAAATCATAGCCGCTGTTTTCGCTTAAACTCGCGGCGCTGGCAAAAAATGTGGTGTCATAAGCGATAAAATATCCGATGAAAAAATAACATAAACACGAGACACCAAAATCCGTCATGATTTTAATAAGGGCGTTGACTTGGTTTTTGTGACGAACGGTACCGACTTCCAAAAATGCAAAACCGGCGTGCATGGCAAATACCATGATGGCGCCTAACAAAATAAACATGGTGTTGGCGCTGAGCAGTAACGTTTCTACTGCGCTGTTGACTGTATCCATTGAAATACTACCTCTAACTAAGTGTGACTTGCTATCCAAGTGCACCATCCGTTAGCAAACTTGAACTATTGTAGTGCGTGCAAAGACGCATTATTTTTATTGTGGTGGTATGTAAGCAAGAAATGTTCCGCTATAAAAAACAAATAGCAAAAAATATAAATTACTGTTTTTATTTGTAATTTATTAATATTTAATGATAGGAAATGATCGCGAAGTCACAATTTGGTGCAATAATCACCATAATTGCACAAACCAGAACATGCACCATTATGATGTTTTCAGGTACCAGTAATTGTGCTAAGTTGATGTTAGTTTTCTCAGCAAGCACCCCGGCAACCTCCCCAAAGGACGTTAAAATGCGCCATATTTGTTTTTTATCAACCGATGATCTCGAGGATTTTTTTGTTTGGGATGATTTGCTTATTGCGCCTTTCGCCAGCGCCGGTATCAAAGTTAGCACGGTCTCTTGGCATGCCCATGACCACGCATGGTCGCAATATGAAGCGGTCATTGTGCGCAGTACGTGGGATTATCAGGACGATGCGCTTGCGTTTGCACAGGTGCTTGCTGAGATTGCCGAGCAAACGCGCCTGATCAATCCACTAGAGGTGCTCAACTGGAATGTGAACAAAGCCTACTTACAGGGTCTTCATCAGCAATGCGTGCCGATCATTCCCAGTGTGTTTTTAGCAAATCTGCAGGGGATAGAGCTTGAGAACTATTTTGCTCATTTTGGCACTGACGAAATCATCGTCAAACCCCTAGTCAGCGCCAACTCCGACAATACTTTTCGTCTTGATAAAGGCTCATTACATAATCAAGCAGGCGCGTTACAGCGAATTTTTGCACACACTGAATGCATGGTGCAGCCGTTTATCGGCAGTGTCTTGGCGCAAGGCGAGTTTTCATTATTTTACTTTAACAGTATTTATTCGCATACCATCAAAAAAGTCCCCAAAGCGGGTGATTTTAGGGTGCAAGAAGAGCACGGCGGACAGCTTTACTCTGTAGAACCAACCGTGGAGCAACAGCAGATTGCAGAGCAAGTGCTTGGCGCTCTGCCGATGCCGTGCCTGTATTCGCGTATCGATTTAGTTGACAATCAGGGCCAGTGGCAGCTAATGGAAGTCGAGCTAATCGAGCCGTCACTGTATTTTAATATGGATGAAACTTCACCACAGCGCTTCGTGGCGGCAACGCTGGCTTATTTGTCAGAAAATAAGTGCGGGTCAAACGCATGACCGAGTTTTTCGGTTTTGGTTTTTAGATAGCCGCGATTGTCATCGGTTAAACCGTGATCAATGGGTTTTCGCTCAACCACATCAATTCCCAAATCAGTCAGTGCTTTGACCTTTTTAGGATTGTTGGTCATTAGCTGCACGCGCGAGATCCCCAAATGCGCCAGCATGTATTGACACATATCGTACTCGCGCAAATCCGCATCAAAGCCCAAATGTTCATTCGCCTCTACCGTATCTAAACCTGCGTCTTGCAAGTTATAGGCGCGAATTTTGTTGATGAGGCCAATGCCGCGACCTTCTTGGCGTAGATACAAAATCACACCAACGCCGTTTTCGACGACATTTTCCATCGCTTTTTCGAGCTGAAAACCGCAGTCGCAGCGGGTCGAAAAGAGTGCATCGCCCGTCAAGCACTCGCTGTGAACGCGGATCGGCACGATATCATCGCTAGACCACTTGCCATAACTCAGTGCTACGTGTTCTTGTTGGGTCGCGACTTCGACAAACCCGTGCAGCGCAAACTCGCCTTTGCGGGTAGGTAAACGGCACGTACTAACAAACTGATATTTGCTCATGAACACTCGGTGCAGATAGTGATAGGTTGTAAAAAACAGGCATTTTACTCTTTTTTATCCCCAATGGCGATAGGAGCAATAAAATAAGCATTTATGTTAGCTTGAACACGACAATGGCACCGCCTTGTTATCCGCTGGTGGCGGACTCGCCCACTGACGTTGTTCAGAACTCGGTGAAAAGGGGTTTTGCAACGCTGCTAAATAACTTTCAAACGGACTAAAATAGCCCTGCTCAGCTGCACTGATCACTTGCTGTGCGTGGTGATTACGCAGCACAATCGCCGGGTTTGCTGCTTCGAGCTGGATAGAGAATTCCAAAAACGGCGTGGGCCCCACATGCGCTTGGTACTTATCTACCCACTGCGTGAAGCGCACAGGATCGGCATAATCATCGCGCAAACGGCGGATTGCGCGCCAGTCCTGACACTCGGCTAACGCACGAAAACTCAAGTGATAATCACGCGCCGGCTGCTGCAATAATGTAATGAATTCGTTCGCAATCTCTCTCGCCTCAGGCGTATCAGCCAATGCTAACCGCGCACACAGAAGTTGCTGATATGTTTGCACAAATACCGCTTCGTAGCCGTCTAACACCTCGGTGATTTGCTCGACAGTGGCATAGCGGCGAAACGCCTGACCAAGCGCGTTAAGATTCCACAAACCGACACTGGGCTGCGCGGAGAAGCGATAGCGCCCCTTGTGATCTGAGCGGTTGCACACAAAATGCGGATCAAAATTATCAAAAAACGCATACGGGCCATAGTCAAACGTAATACCGTGTACGGACATGTTATCGGTATTCATCACGCCGTGATTAAAACCCATCACTTGCCATTGGGCGATCATTTTAGCGGTCGCAGACACAATTGAGGCAAGCATTGCAAGGTGCGGTTGCGGCGCCTGTGCTTCCGCGACAAAATAGTATTTAAAGGCATAAGCAAACAGCGCATCGAGGTTAGCGTGATCGTCGCTGTGGTGGTAATACTCAAACTGCCCAAAGCGCAAATGACTAGGAGCTGTGCGGATCAGCATGGCAGCCCGTTCTTGCTGTTCTCGATACACCGGCTCGTCGGTGGTAAATAAGGCCAGTGCGCGAGAAGTTGGGATCCCCAGTGCGTGCATGTATTCACTGGCCAAATACTCTCGAATGGTGGAGCGCAATACCGCCCGTCCGTCAGCATGACGCGACCAAGGCGTCTGCCCGGCACCTTTGAGATGCAAATCCACCTTCTGCCCGTTGCGATCAATTACCTCAGCTAGCAACAAACCGCGCCCATCACCTAATAGCGGATTCCACTGTCCAAACTGGTGGCCGCCGTATTTTTGCGCCACAGATTGTTTGGTCAAGGGTGTATCAGGCGTGAATAATACGCGTGACAACTCATTATCTGCTAGCCAGCTTGCCGGTAACTGCAAATGCTCCCAGAGGGGGGAATTGACAATTTGCAGCTGCGGCCGATACAAGGGGGTTGGTGCTACTTCAGGTGCACAAGCGGCTAGCTCATTGGCATAAGTGTAGGTAAAATGTGCACTCATAAGAACATATTTTGCTTATTATTTTTACGATTTTAATCCATTCTACCCATGCAATGCGTATATAAAAAGGCAATTTTGAGGATTTTTTATGATTACGCTCCACCACTTAAACCACTCCAGATCACAACGCATCTTATGGTTCCTTGAGGAACTGGGAGTGACCTACGACATCGTGACGCACCTTCGCGACCCAAAGACACAGCTTGCCCCACAAAGCATGCGTGAGGTATTTCCGCTTGGTCGCTCACCAGTCGTCACTATCGAAACCGATGACATGCCTCCGGTCACGTTAGCTGAGAGTGGCGCAATCGTAGAGTATCTAGCCATTCATTATGGTGACAAGGACTTACGTGTGGCGGCTGATGATCCTGAGTTTGCTGATTTTCTCTACTGGCTACATTTTAGTGAAGGCACCTTAATGCCGCCTCTAATCGCAGAGTTGGTCATGAACAAGGCCAAAGCCAAAAAGAAACCTTTCTTTGTTAGCGCCATTGCCGACAAGTTAATCGACGCCATCATGGATGCGTATTATCGCCCTAACGGCAAGGCCAATTTGGACTTTGTTGAGCGTCACCTACAGCGCAACTTTGACAACAGCTCGAGCTTCTTTATCGCCGATCGCTTTACGATTATCGATATCATGATGCTGTTCCCACTAGAAGCAATTGTTGCCACGCTCGGTGCACAAACGCCCAGTGCCATTCGTCAATACGTTCAAACGATGCAAGCTAGACCGGCTTATTTAAGTGCCTTGGATAAAGGCGGGGACTATCAATTTGGCCCGTCACGCGCCGCTTAAGAACTGCAAAAATCAATCGCGCAGGCACACGTAATCCACTTTACGCTTGCGCGATGTGCTCACTGATAAGGTGTAAAAACGCCTCTCCATAGCGCTCTAGTTTTACTTGCCCCACTCCCGATACCTGCAAAAAGTCATAGGCATTAGTCGGTAACTGCTGACACATATCCACCAAAGAAGCATCGGAGAAGACCACATACGGCGCGGTGTCGTTTTGGTCCGCGATTTGTTTGCGCAAGAATTTGAGTTTGGCAAACAGCGCCTTGTCGTACGCTTGCGTGGTCGCAGGCTTTTTGCGAGTAACGCTGGTACGCGGCACCGCAAGCTCGAGCTTAATTGCACCGGTAAGCACTTGTTTGCTCGGCTCGGTCAGTTTGAGGTTGCCAAACTGCGCGATGTCCACGCGCAGGTAACCTAGATGGATGAGCTGCTGAATGATGTTGTGCCAATATTCATCGGATTTGTCTTTGCCGATCCCAAAGGTCGATAACTCGGCCACGCCTTGTTCGATGGCTTTTTGGCCGCCGCGCCCTTTGAGCACGTCCACAACTTGATTAGCGGTGCCCTGCATCTTCATGCGATACACACACGAGAGCACTTTTTGGGCAACTTCTAGGGCGGGAAAGTGCGAGGGGGGATCGAGACACACATCACAGTTGCCGCATTTGTCTTCACTAAACTCGGCAAAATAATTGAGCAGGATCTGACGACGACAGGTTTGCGCTTCGGCAAAGCGATGCATCGCATTGAACTTTTCTAACTCGACCTCGGCACGGCTTGAATCAGAGGTAGCAATCCAGTCTTGCATCCTAGCGGCGTCTTTTTCGCTAAACAACAACAGCGCTTCAGCTGGGAGTCCGTCACGCCCGGCACGACCAATCTCCTGATAATAGCCTTCAATGCTGCGCGGCAAATCATAGTGGATCACAAAGCGCACGTTGGATTTGTTGATCCCCATACCAAAGGCAACTGTGGCGACAATCACCTCAATGTCATCGTTCTGAAATAAGCGCTGGGAATACTCGCGATCAAATGCCTCCATACCGGCATGATACGGCGCGCATCGAACACCGTGCTCACGCAGTTTGGCACTGACTTCTTCCACGCGCTTACGACTGTTGCAATAAATAATGCCGCTGCCGTCTTGGCCTCGCAAAAACGCTTTGACCTGATCCAGCGGTTTGTATTTGTTGATTACCGAGTAGCGAATGTTGGGCCTGTCAAAACTCGACAGCTGAATAAACGGCTGGACCAAACCCAGCTGCGCCTCAATATCCGCACGGGTAGTCAAATCGGCTGTCGCGGTCAGCGCCATCATCGGCACGTTTGGCAGGATCTCACGCAAGCGATGTAAACGCCGATAGTCCTGACGAAAATCATGCCCCCACTGCGATACGCAGTGTGCCTCGTCAACGGCAATCAAGCCAATGCGCAGCTCTTGTAAGCGCGCCACAAAATCGTGTTGTAATAACCGCTCCGGCGCGACAAACAAAATATCGAGCTCTTCTCGATGCAGCGCTTGATATACCTGTGCGGTTGTCTCTGGCGCTTGAGCGGAGTTAATCAGCGCAGCGCGGATCCCCACCCCTTGGCATTGGGCAACCTGATCTTGCATCAACGAGATGAGCGGAGAGACAACTAACACCAGACTATCTAGGACCAATGAAGGCAACTGATAGCACATGGATTTGCCACCGCCAGTGGGCATCAATACCAGTACATCACGCCCTTGCAAAGCAGCGTCTAAGACCGCACTCTGGCCAGGGCGAAAATCGCTATAGCCAAAATGCGTTTTAAGCGTCTCTTTGAGTGAGTCTGCGTGTAGGTGTGGAGTCTGCAACCTTGGCCTTGCCTAACTGTGCGTTAACAATAAGTGAGATGAATTCTAGCATAGCGGCGTTCATCTGCCACGAATCCGCTTGCAAACGCCCAGTTTTTGGACAACAATTCGCGCCTTTATTACAACACTTTTGTGCAACACTTATGCCACGAGTTGTTCTATTCATGTTGACGATTTTATGTTGAACATCAAGCGCCCCCAAACCATGGCCCAGAGCGGAGCATTATTTGCGTTTGCGGCTTACTTTATGTGGGGCTTTGCACCTATTTATTTTAAGCAATTACTCACGGTTGCCGCCAGCGAGATCCTCATGCACCGCGTGGTGTGGTCTGGGTTGATATTGCTAGGGCTGTTAGTGGTATTCGGTCAGTTACCCAAAGTACGAGCAGCGATACAGTCGCCATCAACCATGCTGTGGTTAGGTGTCAGCGGTGTGTTGTTGGGTGGCAACTGGTGGCTGTTTATCTGGGCGGTCAACCACGATCACTTACTTGAGGCAAGTTTGGGCTATTACATCAACCCGCTGTTTAATGTGCTGTTTGGCTTTTTATTTTTGGGAGAGCGTTTTCGGCGCTTACAAAAAGTCGCGGTTGGTCTCGCCATCATCGGGGTCGCTATTCTGATCATTAGCTTTGGCGATATTCCCTATATCGCGCTGACCCTTGCGCTATCTTTTAGTGTGTATGGCTTGATGCGCAAAAAAATCGCCGTCGATGCCATCCCCGGTTTGTTTATCGAGACCATGTTATTGATGCCCATCGCATTGGGGTATTGGCTGCTCCTAGATAGCCCCACCAGTGACTTTTTTGCCAATACCGCCTCGCTCAATGTCTTGTTGATATGTGCCGGAGTGGTCACCACTGCGCCGTTATTGTGTTTTACAGCCGCAGCCAAGCGCATTCGCTACTCTACGCTGGGATTTTTCCAGTACATAGGTCCAAGTCTCATGTTCTGCCTCGCCGTATTCATCTACCACGAACCGTTTACCCTAGATCGGATGGTGACTTTTGCCTTTGTTTGGGTGGCGCTTGCGGTGTTTGCGTATGATGCGTGGCTCGCGCATCGGCGCATGACCAGCGCTTGATCATTTGCCAGGCGCTGTTGCCATTTTCATAATAGCTAGGCAGCGTTTTGACATACACAAACCCCACGTGTTGATACACTTTGACTGCGGCAGTATTCGTCGGATCGACCTCCAACGTCATGGCTTGATAGCGCGACTGCACCTGAGCGCACAAGGCCTGCAAAAACCAAGCGCCCCACCCTTGTCCCCGCAGCTGCGGCGCGACTGCGAGACTGTATAAGCGTGCTTTGTGCGAATTTTTGCGCATCAACAATACCGCGTAACCCACCAGTAACGACTGCTCCCGCAACACGAACAGCTGCTGCTTGGCAATAAAGCGCAACAGCTGAGGACGCGACAACCGATCGCTGTCAAAGCTTGTGTGTTCCAACGCAACCAGAGCATCAATGTCGGCGCGACTGGCTAATTCGACTGCCGCTTTTTTCATCGCTTCCCTCGCTCTTCAAAGCGGCGTAAAAACTCACTCATAATCAGCATGTAGAGCTCATTGCCCAAATACGCATCTTCCACCCCGTGCTCAATACTTGGATTATCGTTCACCTCGAGCACATACGCTTTGCCCGCATCTTCTTTGATATCGACACCGTACAAGCCCTTGCCCACCACATTGGCCGCTTTGATCGCCGCATTCAAAATGCGCTTGGGCACTTCAAAGGTCGCCATTGCGCTAAACCCGCCTTCGCTAAAGCGTTGGCTTTGGTGATTGTAGATCTGCCAATGGCCACGCGCCATGCGATACTGACAAGCATAAATCGCACGCCCGTTAAGCACCCCAATGCGCCAATCAAAGTCAGTTTTAAAGTACGCCTGTACAATAATCAGCGCTGAAGTAACAAATAGCTCCTCCAAACGCCGGCGTAGCGATAAGCGATCTTCAACCTTATATACACCCTTAGAAAAAGCACTCTCTGGCAGCTTAAGTACCATGGGATAGTCAAATTGGGCTTCTAAACTCGCCACCGGATCGGCTTCAACTTTGGAGAGGATCCGCGTAGGCAAAGTCGGCACGTCCTGGTAGCTAAACGCATCGTGCAAAAACACCTTGTTACAACAGCGCAAAATCGACTGAGTGTCATCGATGACCACTAGTCCCAAGCTTTCAGCGGCCGCCGCTAAGCGATAGGTATGATGGTTGATGGCGGTAGTTTCACGAATAAACAATCCATCATAAGCTTCCAAATCATGCAGGGAATTGGCCGTCACGAGCTCAACCTCGACCCCTTGCAGTTGACCGGCGCGCACAAAACGCTTCAAAGCCGCTTTGTTTGAAGGTGGCTGAGCTTCATCTGGATCGTGCAAAATAGCCAGTTTCCAACGGTACTGCTTGACCTTAGGGGTGCGCGACCAGTGGGTATGCTGCGCAAGCTGGGCAATGTTATGCCAAACAAATGTTTGCTCATCACTACTTAAGCGCGACACATGGGTCGTGATCAAATTACACTTCAACACGCCTTCGCGGTGCTGGATGGCCCACTTCATTACGGGAAAGCGCATGCGCGCAAACAGCTGCTGCGCAATCGCTTCCGGCAGCGCATCACAACGTCCAAACACCACGACATACTCGCCAGATAACGAGATATCATTACCAAAAGGCAAGTATAGCGCTTGGGTTTTACTGTCATTAAGGTCAGCAAGCATTTTGACGCTAGGGTAAACAATATGCTTGCGCGCTTCGGCGAGCAACGAACAATAGTACCCGGCGCTGAGATACTCACTGCTGGCGCATAAGTTAACGACGCGAATTTTGCCTTCGCGCTGCTTGGGATACTGCTGTAAATAAGTCTCGAGCGAAAGGGTTTCCGTCCCCAAATCGGGAACCGAATCAGGTTCTTCCACCACGATGATGGTCTTGAACATTTTTTCATCAAAACTAGTCAAAAAGTGCGTTATTTGGCGCTTTTTTTGTACCGTTGGCAAGTACTTTAACTGACGAAAAAACAATAGCTTGTAAAATTTATAACGGGGTTAGTTTGGCAAAACCCAGCACCAGCCATTTGCTGCCAAAATTATCAAAGTTGACCTGCACCCGCGCGGTTTCACCTGAGCCTTCGTAGTTGAGTACAGTGCCATCACCAAACTTTGCATGGTTGACTCGCATGCCGAGGTTAAAACCGGTTTCGGCAAACGCTTCGTGCGTGGCAGAAGCACTAAAGCGATTGTACACCGGCGTGGATACCGACTGGCGCAAGCGAATTTCTTCAACAAAATCACTGGGGATCTCGCGAATGAAACGCGAGGCGGTATGAAATTTGTCTTGCCCGTACAGGCGGCGACTCTCGGCATGCGTGATGTAGAGTTTTTCCATGGCGCGCGTCATGCCGACATAGCACAAGCGGCGCTCTTCTTCCAAACGCCCTGGCTCGTCGTTGGACTGATTGGATGGGAACATGCCCTCTTCGACCCCGGCTAAAAACACCAAACCAAACTCAAGTCCTTTGGCCGTGTGGACTGTCATGAGCTGAACTGCGTCTTGATCTTTGTCGGCTTGATTATCACCAGCTTCTAGCGAGGCATGTGCCAAAAACGCACTCAGCTCCGTCATATCCTCGGCTTCCATCGGCGGCTCGAAGGTTTTACACGCGGTCACCAGCTCTTCGAGGTTTTCGACACGTGCCTGCGCTTTTTCACCTTTTTCAGCCTGATACATGGCAAAGATCCCCGATGCCTTCATCGTATAATCGGCTTTTTCTTCCAAGGGCAGCTCACTGATATGCGCGCCAATATTCGTCACCATAGTAATGAAGGTTTGCAAAGAAGTACCAGCTCGTGGACTTAAACCTTTTTGTGCCAAGAGCTGCTGACTGGCTTGCCACATGCTAGTGTCGTGCTGCTTGGCAAAATCGCGAATAAGGCTCAGGGTCTTATCCCCTAAGCCTCGCGCAGGAGTGTTAACGACCCGCTCAAACGCCGCGTCATCATCACTGTTGTTGATCAATCGCAGATAAGACAGCGCATCCTTAATCTCTTGGCGTTCAAAAAAGCGCAAGCCGCCGTAGATACGGTATGGTAAACGTTCATGCAACAACGCTTCTTCAAGCACCCGAGATTGCGCGTTATTGCGATACAAAATCGCGCTGTCTTTGAGCGGGTTGCCATGCTCAAACCATTCTTTGATCTTAGATACAATAAAACGCGCTTCATCAAGCTCATTAAAGCCGGTGTAGAGACTGATTTTTTCACCGTCAGCATCTTCGGTCCAAAGGTTTTTGCCTAAACGCCCTTGGTTATTGGCGATTACGGCATTGGCGGCGTTGAGGATATTGGCCGAGGAGCGGTAGTTCTGCTCTAGCTTGATTTTGTCGGCGTGATAGTCTTTGATGAACTTATTGATATTGTTGACGTTGGCACCACGCCAGCCATAAATAGACTGATCGTCATCTCCTACGATCATGGTATGGTTACTATCGGCTTTGAGCAGGCGCAGCCAAGCGTATTGAATATTGTTGGTATCTTGAAACTCGTCCACTAAGATCGCTGCAAAGCGGCGCTGATAGTGATGCAGCAGGGCGTGGTTGTCGCGTAATAACTCAAACGCACGCAACAACAGCTCGCCAAAATCGACTAAACCAGAGCGCTCGCAGGTTTGTTGATAAGCCTCGTAGATTTGTTTGAGCGTTTGTTGGTTGGGGTCGCCAAAGGTTTCGACATCTTTGGCGCGTAAGCCTTCGTCTTTGTTGCCATTGATAAACCACTGTGCGCCTTTGGCTGGCCACAGCTTCTCATCTAAATTCAGCGCTTTGATGGTGCGTTTGACCAAACGCAGCTGATCGTCTGAATCAAGCACGGTAAAGCCATCTGGCAAACCTGCTTCACTGGCGTGTTTGCGTAACAGTCGATGCGCAATGCCGTGAAAGGTGCCCATCCACATATTGGGCAGCGGCTGGCCTTGCAACGCTTCAATGCGGCCGCGCATTTCACGGGCGGCTTTGTTGGTAAAGGTCACGGCTAATATGGATAAGGCCGAGTAATTTTCAACCGCCATCAGCCAGGCGATTCGATGCACCAAGACTCGGGTTTTGCCGCTGCCGGCACCGGCCAGCACGAGTTGGTTTTGGGTAGGCGCGGCGACAGCTTCACGCTGTTTATCATTGAGGCCGTCGAGTAACTCAGATACATCCATAGTTATATTAGCGTCGTTAATTCTTGTAATTGTGTTAATTGTATATTGGGCAACGCACGAAACGGTTCACGATTTATCTGCATAGAGCGATCGGCGGCGAACCATGCAGTACTCATCCCCAACTTCTGCGCGCCCCATACGTCGTTAAATGCGTTGTCACCAACGTGCATCACGCGCGCGGCCGGCAGTGCAAGTTGTCTTAATGCCGCTTCAAACATATCCGGATGAGGCTTGGCACGCATCTTAATATTAGCATGAAAGACCGCGCTAAAATACTGGCCAATGCCAATTCTGTCCACATCGACATTGCCGTTGGTGATAGCAATCAGGGGGATACTGCTGCTGAGCCGTTGCAGAACATCACACACTGCAGGCGGTACGGTAAAATCACTGCGCGCGGCATAAAAGTGCAAAAAACATGCCTGAGCGGCATCGCTCAGTTCTGTATCGCGGTAGCCAACTGAGGCAAGCCCTAAGCGCAGCGTTGCCAGGCGTAACTTGCCCATATCAAAGCGGATTTCAGGAAAGTCATGCAGGGCTTGCGCCTTAAAGCTGAGCCATTGCGCACTCGTGAGATCGGCCGCTAAGGGGAACTCCGCCTGGATAAATGCCTGTAGTCGCTGTTCGGCTTGTAAAATATACGGCCAGTTATCATAGAAGGTGTCATCCAAATCAAACGTCATGGCCTGTGGCGTGGCAAAGGGGCGATACACCTTCATAACTAATTACCTTGTTGACTGACTTTTTGTAATACGTGCTCAAGCAATTTTTTGAGCGGTAACAAAAACAGGGTATCCATTTGTGGATGAAAATGCGCGGGATCATCGGAGCCCACCGCTAGCAACCCTGCGCTCTCTCCCAACAAAATCAAAGCACATGAGGCCACGTTGGTGTCGTTAAAGATTTGCTTAGTTTCGTTTTGTGATAAGCGGCCAAAGAAAAAGTCGCTGTTTTTGAAGCGTTTGTCGATGAGTTTGTGATGTTGAAAATCGGCCAGATCAGGGCGCTTTACGAAAATTTGCAGGGCCAGATTAACGAAGGATAACTCGCCGTTAAAGGAAGCCGTCAAGGCTTCTTCGACACTGGTGAGGCTGTCACACTGATACAGTGCCAGCAACAGGTGCGAATAGACGTGATAGAGCTGTTCGTTGTGATCGGCATGGCTGATCAGCTGCGCGAGTTCTTGTCGCTGTTGATGGAGCTGAGCACGGAGCTGATCGGTTTGCAGCTCTACCAGTGAAACCGTGCCCTTATGCAAGTGCGGTAACTTAACCTCGGGTAATACGTCGGGATGCTCCACAAAAAAGTCGGGATGCTGCAATAAAAAAGCGGCCACTTGCTCCGCGGTTAACGCCGACGTTGTCATAGTGTTTCCTTGTATAATTTGGGTTGCTGTCTGTGATTGTATTTGGATTTAAACTTGGATTTTGCCGTCAAATACGATTTCCGCGGGGCCCGTCATTTTCACCGCTTGATCAGGGTGCGGCCATCTGATCATCAGATCGCCGCCGGGCAAGCTGACTTTGACTTCTTTATCGAGTTTGTCCTGCAAATGCCCCACCACCATTGCCGCACATGCGCCCGTACCGCAAGCAAGAGTTTCACCAACACCGCGTTCATAGACGCGTAGCTTGACATGCTTTTGAGACATAATTTGCATAAAACCCACATTAACGCGCTGTGGGAAGCGTTCGTGTGATTCAAGTACCGGCCCAACGTCGAGCACATCAAACGTATCAATATCGTCCACAGTGATCACACAATGCGGATTGCCCATCGACACCGCGCCACAAAAAAACGTGCGCTCCTGTTCGGCAACCGTCGCCCGCACAATGTAGGTTTTTTCTTGCTTGTTAGCCTGAAGCGGAATAGCATCGGGCTGCAGTCGCGGACGGCCCATGTTGACAGTCACTTGGCCGTCGCGCTCGATATACAGCACGATATTGCCGGACTTGGTGCTTACGGCAATTTTGTTTTTGTGGATCAAGCCTTTATGTTTGACAAAACGCGCAAAACAGCGCGCGCCGTTACCGCACTGTTCAACCTCGGTGCCGTCAGCATTAAAGATCCGATAGTGAAAATCCTGCTCAGGATCATACGGAGGCTCCACAACCAACAGCTGATCAAAGCCCACGCCGAAGTTGCGGTCTGCCAGCTGCTTAATTTTTTCATTTGACAAAAACATGTTCTGAGTGACGTTGTCCACGACCATAAAGTCGTTACCACAGCCGTGCATCTTGGTAAATTCTAACGTGTTTTTGGGGTGATGTTTATTATTCAATGAGTGTCCTACGCGGTTAATCAACAGTGCTTTCTAAGGCCCACAAATCGGCAACCGTCTCGCGTTTGCGCACGACGTGTACTGCAGCATCGTCCACCATAATTTCAGCAGCACGGGCGCGCGTATTGTAATTAGAAGACATCACAAAGCCATATGCTCCTGCGCTTTTAACTGCCAAAATATCACCAGAGGCGATTTTTAGCGAACGGTCTTTCCCTAAAAAATCACCCGTTTCACACACTGGACCAACGACATCGTAGCTTTCTACTGGCGTGTCATCTTCCCTTGGCGTAACCGCGACAATGTCTTGCCAAGCGCTGTACAGGGCAGGGCGCAACAAGTCGTTCATCGCCGCATCAATAATGGCAAAGTGCTTGTCTTCGTTTTGTTTGAGATACTCGACCTTGGTCAATAACACCCCCGCATTTGCAGCAATAGCCCGGCCCGGCTCCATCACGAGTTTGAGTTGTTCGCGACCCTGCATACGATCAGCAATGGCAAACGCATAGTCATTTGGATGCGGAGGCTGCTCGTCTTTGTAAGTCACACCCAGACCACCACCAACATCGAGATGCGAAATAGTAATGCCCTTAGCTGCCAGCTGGTCAATCAAGCCCAATAGGCGGTCAAGCGCATCGACAAACGGCGCCGTCTCGGTGAGCTGCGAGCCAATATGACAATCCATTCCCTGAATCGACAGGTGACTCAGTGACGCAGCGTATTCATAAGTAGCCAGCGCTTCTTGGTGCGGGATCCCAAACTTATTGGCTTTAAGACCCGTGGAGATATAGGGATGCGTTTGTGCATCCACATCGGGATTGATACG
Source organism: uncultured Glaciecola sp. (assembly GCA_964559075.1). Taxonomy (GTDB): domain Bacteria; phylum Pseudomonadota; class Gammaproteobacteria; order Enterobacterales; family Alteromonadaceae; genus Opacimonas. The sequence continues at coordinate 9,483 of CAZLGJ010000018.1, read as the reverse complement.
CAGTGAAATAGGCGCTTGAACGTCCATTGCCAAGGCAACTTCATTGATGCGATCGAGTTCAGCAAACGACTCGACATTAAAACACAAAATCTGCTGCTCTAGCGCAAAGCGAATTTCTTCATGGGTTTTGGCCACGCCAGAGAACACGACTTTGCGCGGATCGCCACCTGCAGCGATTACTCGCGCAAGCTCTCCACCTGAGACAATATCAAAACCCGCACCGAGTTTGGCTAGGACACTTAAGACACCAATGTTGGAATTGGCTTTTACCGCATAACAAATTAAATGCGGGTGCTCGCCCAACGCTCGGTCAAAAGCAAGCCAGTGGCGTTCAAGCGTTTTGCGCGAATACACGTAAGTTGGCGTGCCATACTCAGCAGCGATGTCGGCAAGAGGAACGTCTTCGGCAAATAAAGTGCCGTTTTGATAAGAAAAATAATCCATAGTGGTGCTCAATATACGTGGTGTTGGGTCGCTTATTGCGGTGTATGAGATACTGGCTGAGGCGTTTGTAAAGATGGGCTGACCATCGTAGTAGTTTCAGTTTGGTTGGGCTTGGCAGGCTCAGGCGGCAGGCGTAATGGCCCCTTCTGGCCACACCCAGTTAAGATAACCACACTCAGGCAAACAGCAACAACAACAGAAAAACGTAAGCGCATAAATATTCATACAAAAAATCGATGCACACATGATCGGCAACTGAGTCACAAAAAGCAAGCAAAAACAGGTCTTGTGAGTGGGTTTTTGTTGCCTATACGACTATTGGCGATAAGAAGGTGACGCGCGCTTTTAAAACTGGCGCGCCCGAGCTAATACTTCTTGCGGAAATTTGACCTGTTTCCAAAGGGTATCGCAAAGTGTTTGGGTATCGTGCCAGTTCCTGGCCAAAATCCACTCAAGCAAGACATCTGGCTGTTTTGGGTAAGCAATGATGGGGTTGGATTGGGTCTCGAGCCACTCTTCGATAACTTCACTGCTCAGATCCGCCATGTCGTCGCATAACCCAAGCATGCGCAGGGTTTTGACATTTGAGGCCTGTTCAAACTGACCGTTCAGTGGTTTTAATAAGATTTTTTTGCCCAAACGCAGCGCTTCACTCGACAGCTCAAAACCCGCGTTGGCAATCACGCCGGCGCAGTGCTGTAAACTGTATTTAAAGCGTGGTTTGGACAACGGCTCTAAACGCACGTTTTCTTCCACACCAGAGCGTTTAATGGCCGGGTGAAACAACACGAAATTTTGTTCGGAGAGCGGTAACAGCGCCTCTAATACATCTTGATAATCTTCAAACGGCAAGTACACCAAAATCTCGTTGCCATGTGGCTCAACCACGGGCTCTTCATCGATAAACGGCGGCAAAATCGGCGAATTAAAATGATACCAGTGCACGCCAAGGTTAACTTGGCATGGCGCAAACCAGCGCATAATAAAACGATCAAGTAAGCTTTTATCAGCTTGGGGCACAGGATAACAAAACGCCGCTTGGTGTGAGATGCTGATTGATGGAATTTTTTGCTTGCGTGCGGCCCATGCGGTAATCGGCTCAAAGTCATTGAGCACCAAATCATAGCTTGAGAGATCCAGTGCTTTGATATCGCGACGCAATTGGGTTAAGGAGTTGTGGGTAGTGGTTTGCCAGTGATCAATCCGCCCTTTATCTGCAATAAAGGTCAATCCGCGGCGGGTTTGGTAATCGCCAAACACCTCCATGTCAAAATACGCACCCGCATCGCGACCAGAAAAAATAAAATCGACTTGCACATCACCGAAGTTTTCTGCGCGCTCAGCAAAGGCTTTTGCCATAATGCGGGCACGCGCAATATGTCCGTTGCCGGTGCCTTGCACTCCATAACATATTTTCATTATTCTCAAATTCCTAGCAAACTGATCATCCCGATCATCGTTCCTAACATCGCACCGAGTACCACATCGGTGGGATAATGCACGCCGAGAATGACGCGAGAACAGCCTATACTCATTGCCCATCCGTACGCCAACGGCGTAATTAACGGGTAAAAATGACTGAGCATCGAGGCCATTAAGAACGCTGCTGCGGTGTGTCCACTTGGCAAGCTAAATTTATCTGAGGGCTTAATATGCGCTTTGAAGTTATGTAACAAATCTGCTGGTCGCGCGCGTTTGAAGAGTTTTTTGAGTAACAAAAAAACGGGGATCTCCAACGCATACGCCATTAACGCGGTATACAAGAATACTTTGCCGTGTTCGGGTTCGAACAACCATAATAATATCCCTATCAGTAAGTACAGATGACCGTCACCTGTGCGCGATATCATCACAATACGGCGACACTGACGATGCTGGGTGTATTGATACAGCCAGTTCATCACAACGTGGTCAAGTTGAGTAATTACAGATAAACGCATAATTTAAGCCAGTCTCAAGCTGATTGGCTTACCTTATAGAATGCGTATGACTATTTGGTGACAGTTTATAGAAGGTATTATTACAGATTAGGCATAAATTTTGGGGATCTAATCCGCACTATAGCCCCAACGCTGCATGATATCCTGCTCCACGCCGATATGATCGAGGATCCGCGCAACCACAAAATCCACCAAATCTTGAATGGATTTAGGCTCGTGATAAAACCCTGGCGCTGCCGGCATGATGGTCGCGCCCATGTTAGTAAGCTTGAGCATGTTTTCTAAGTGAATACTCGAAAACGGCATTTCGCGCGGTACCAATATCAGCTGACCGCGTTCCTTGAGCACGACATCAGCCCCGCGTTCAATCAAGTTATCCGAAGCGCCATGCGCGATGGCCGAAAGCGTGCCGGTTGAACACGGACAGACAACCATTTGTTTGGGCGCTGCAGAGCCTGACGCCACAGGTGAAAACCATTCGTCTTTGCCGCATACGATAATTTGCTCTGGCTGCGCGCCAAAGCGCTCTGTGAAATAAGCTGCTAATGGCTCTTTTCCACTGGGTAATTTTAGCCCTTCTTCGGTGGCAAACACGACTTTTGCCGCGCTAGAGATCAAAACGTAGACTTGATAGTCGGCTTTGATGAGCATTTCTAATAAACGCAAGGCATAAGGCGCGCCAGAGGCCCCGGTGATCGCTAGCGTAATGCGTTTGGCGGGGAGGGGGCGGACGGGCGTTGTTGTCATGGTGTGTTCACTCGATTTGGGTCAATTAGTAATATTTATACTTAAGTATTTGAACTTTGGACTATTTGGCAAACTTGCCCTCAAGTGCGGTGAGTAACTTGCCGTGGATCCCGGCGAAACCGCCGTTGCTCATCACCAGCACGTGATCCGATGGCTGGGCTTCGGCAACAATCGCCGCGACTAGCTTATCGACATCTTGATAGGGGTGCACCGGCACAGTACTGGCGTTGGCCACCTCGTGCATCGACCAGCCCAAATTGGCAGGCTCAAACAAAAACACCTCATCGGCATCGGCCCAACAGCTAGCCAGCGCATCTTTATGTACGCCCTGTTTCATGGTGTTTGAGCGCGGCTCCAATACCGCTAAAATACGCTGCACACCGACTTTGGCTTTCAGACCTTTGACGGTGGTGGTAATCGCCGTAGGGTGGTGCGCAAAATCGTCATACACTGTGACGTTATTCACCACGCCTTTGATTTCCATGCGGCGTTTCACATTGACAAAACTCGCCAAAGCCTCGATGGCCAAAGCACAGGTCACGCCTACATGATGCGCAGCGGCAATCGCCATGAGACCATTGTGCACATTGTGATCGCCAATCAAGGACCAGTTCACTTCGCCTTGTTTTTCGCCGTGATAGTAGACCGCAAAATGGGAACCGTCATCGCTGAGCTTCTCTGCCGCCCAATCGCGCGACAAAAACTCTTGTTCTGACCAGCAGCCCATTTCCAACACGTCCTGCATGTTGTGATCGTGTTTTTCAGACAAAATTAAGCCGTTCGCTGGTACTGAGCGCACTAAGTGATGGAACTGTTTTTTGATGGCGTTGAGATCGTCAAAAATATCAGCGTGGTCAAACTCTAGATTGTTCAGTACTAAGGTGCGAGGGCGATAGTGCACAAACTTTGAGCGTTTATCAAAAAACGCACTGTCGTACTCATCCGCCTCGATCACAAAAAAATTGCTCTCACCTACGCGCGCAGATACCCCGAAGTTCTCCGGCACTCCGCCAATCAAAAAACCCGGCGCATAACCAGTATCTTCCAAAATCCAAGCGAGCATCGAAGAAGTTGAGGTTTTGCCATGCGTACCGGCCACACCCAGCACCCAGCGATCTTTGAGCAAATTATCCAACAACCACTGCGGCCCTGACGTGTAGGGCAAACCGCGGTTAAGCACGTATTCCACCGCCGGGTTGCCCCGCGACATCGCATTGCCAATAATGACCATATCTGGCTCTGGCGTAAACTGACTGACGTCATACCCTTCGGTGAGCGTGATACCAAGTTCTTCAAGCTGAGTGGACATCGGGGGATAAACGTTGCGATCGGAGCCCGTCACCGTGTGGCCAAGGGATTTGGCAAGCGCCGCAATGCCTCCCATAAAACTGCCACAAATACCGAGAATATGTACGTGCATGTAAGGTTCTTATTAATGTTAATATCCTAATACTTTAGCAGATTTTGCAGCCCCAACGCACCCTCAATTTAACAAACGGTGCTTTTTTCGCTACACTTATTAAAGACTTAACCAGTCAAGCCCCTACACTCTTTATAAAGGACATACAGTCTTATGAAACGACTCAATTCTCGGTTGCAGAAGGACGGCGCGCCACTTGAGCTGATCCTATTAATACGTACACTCTTAGCTGGGTGTAAAGAAATTTCATTTCGCGTGAGTCAAGGTGCGCTTGCTGGCGTGCTCGGCTCGACCTTGTCCGAAAATGTGCAAGGCGAAACCCAAAAGAAGCTCGACGTAATCTCGAACCAAATTCTCAAAGACACCTTAGCTGAATCTGGCTACGTAAAAGCGATTTCTTCTGAAGAAGAAGACGATGTGGTTCCGTGCAACCCAGATGGTAAATACTTAGTGAGCTTTGACCCACTCGACGGTTCGTCAAATACCGAGATCAACTCTCTGATCGGGACCATTTTTTCCATCACGCATGCGCCTCAGTGGTTAGATGCAGATGATCCTTCTGCGTTTTTGCAGCCGGGTACTCAAATCGTTGCGGCCGGCTATGTCCTTTATGGACCTAGCACCATGTTAGCGATGTCGACGGGCAATGGCACCCACTTGTACACCTTGGATAAAACTCACGGTGGCTTTTTGGTTACCGAAGCCAATATCCAAGTACCGCGTGAAACGAATGAATTTGCGATCAACGCTTCCAATCAACGCCACTGGCATCAGCCAATGCAAGATTATGTCTCAGACCTGCTTGCCGGCAGCACCGGCCCGCGTGATAAAGACTTCAACATGCGTTGGGTAGCGGCTATGGTTGGTGATATTCATCGCGTCTTATGTCGCGGTGGGATCTTTGCTTATCCACAGGATAAACGCGACCCCAAAAAACCCGGTAAATTGCGCTTGTTATACGAAGCTAACCCGATGGCGTTTTTGATGGAAAATGCCGGCGGCGCCGCCAATACTGGTGAAGGTCGTATTTTGGAAGTCATGCCGACCGAAATTCACCAGCGCGTCCCCGTGCTAATGGGCTCTGCGGATGAGGTGGAAACCTGCTTGGGCTATTACAACCAAGCATAACTACCTCACGCACATTAGTAATGCGCGATATTACATCGTTTGAGCAGTTTGGTAAGCTCAGGCTGGATCGTTGCCACAGGGTATCCTGTGCGCAGCGCCAGTGAAATGTAGGCCGCTTCAAAGTTCGATACTTGATATTCTCTGGCGAGTGCCAGTGTTTGGGTCGTAATTTCATGATGCGACTGCAAATCCACCGAAATCGGCAGGTTATCTACCTGGGCCAAAAACTGCTGCACGTGGTGCAATTCAATTAAGCGCTTGCGCTCGGCCTGCAATAATAAGTTCGCCAGCTCAATGTGCCAGGTGCTAGGCACGACCGCCTGATTTTCCCGCAGGCTATCCAATATATAATGCGCGTATTTGATGCTTGGCTGCATGCTCGGCTCAAGCAACCAGCGCACCACCAAAGTGGCATCCAAGATAAAATAACTCATCGACCGCATTCACTTAACAGTTTTTGATAGAGTGAATCGGGCAGTTGCGCAGCCGAGGCCTGTTTCAGATTTTCAATGCTTTGTGCAAGCTGTTGGTCACTCTGTAGACGCGATGGGGAGATATCTGCCACCGGTTTGCCGCGATGGGTGACCGTATAGGTTTTACCGGCTTCGACGCTGCGCAGTATTTCTGGAAGTTTGGTTTTGGCGACATAAGCGCCGATGTGCTCACTCATAGATATCCTTATCTACACATTTTGCTAAATTAACCCGCTATCTCTATAACTGCTTGTTGATGCTCAACTTTAATGCAATCGACTAGATATCTGGTCTACCTTGTATTAAGGCTTTGTACGTACCGACTAGGTAACTGGTCGACGGCATTGATTGACAAATTTTAACAGACCATTACTCTAGTCACATTGAACGACCAACCCATCTCGTATTAGTAGGATAAGAATGACAACAGTAACTTCAATACGCGCGATTATTTTGCTCTTAGTGTTTTTCTTTAGCTTGTCGGTTATCGCCGATGAGCCTATGGAGCTGTATTGGGAAGACATGGTGCCAGAGGGCTTTGTCGAGCCTGAAATGACCATCGATCACATGATGAACATGTCGCAAGCTGCGCCGAATGCGCCGGTATTGGAGAGTCTGAACGGTAAACTAGTCAAAGTGCCGGGGTTCGTAGTGCCACTTGAAGGCTCGGCCACTCATACCAAAGAGTTTTTGCTGGTACCGTATTTTGGTGCCTGTATTCACGTGCCGCCCCCACCGTCGAATCAAATTGTACACGTGACTTTTGCTGAAGGGATCCCCATCGAAAGCCTCTATGATGCGGTGTGGATCACGGGCACGATCACCACCAAGCGCTGGGAAGGGGATATTGCCTCAGTGGGGTATTCGATGCGGGGCGTGAAGGTTGAGCTGTTTGAGTTCTAACTGTCACTTTCTTTTACAACTCTTCTCATAAGTCTTCAAGTATCACCGAAGATATACAAATAAATCAATGAATTAACTCATTGGCCTAGTCCTTCCTAAGTTCCTGTGCCAAATGGTTAATCATTTGTTTTGCAGTCTTATGTTAACGCTATTACAACTTAATCGACTCTCTAAAGGAGAATAGAATGTACGATTCTAGATTAACGAGTAAAGCGCTTTCGTCTCTTGCAGTGTCGAGTGTCTTACTCGCTGGATTGAGTGTGTCTCAATCCGTTCATGCTAACGTGTTATACTTTGATTTTAATTCCAACACCGCAGGTTCAACCCCACAACCTACACTATTTTTATTTGGTACTGCCGGTCAAACCGGTACAGTGTCAAACAACAGCGGTTTTAGGGCCGAGTCGAGCATGGACTTGGCGGGCTATTGGATCAACCGCAAAAACTTCACTACAGATATGACCTATTTGTTAGCCGGCGATGATCTCGGTAACGAATATCTGGTTGCCTCATACGGAGGGGGTTCCTCACAATTACTCGTCCAGGCGACCCAAGACGCTACCACGGTGTCTATCGAGCTGCCCAATGGCACGGTTGTCAATCAAACCCTTGATGCTGGCGAGACCTAGTGACTCGTTAGTCGGGCAGATGATCCCAACTGATGATCTCTCTACACAGCACTATGTTACGGCATCAGAGGGTGCCAATATTGACCGAGGTGAAGTGTATGAGTTTAATCTGCCAGCCGATAGCGGTGAACTTATCGAAACGACAGCGCCCGTCATGGTAGCCCAATACCTAGTAGGTGGCCAAGGAACAAACACTGACCCTGCGATAGCGATTGTACCTGGCGCTAGTAGCTGGTTAGATGACTACCGGTTGGCCACGCCTGATGGATCATTATCATTTAATGAAAACTACGCCAGTATCGTTATCGATTCGACGTCTTTAGGCAGTTTGATGCTTGACGGCGCAATGGTCGATACGTCAGGCTTTAACCCGATTGACGCCACTGGGTTTAGTCAAGGTTTAGTGGATTTACCACTGGGCTTGTTTGACTTAAGTGCAGACAGTGAGTTTTTGGTCATGCTGGGCGGTGCTAGCAACGCCGATAGCTATTTCACCTATGGTGGTGCGACCTTCTCAACAGGTATTTCACCGCCTGTTGTGACACCACCAACGGTGCCAGTTACCCCACCAGTGCCCCCTCCAACAACAGTAAACTCACCAGCGTCACTTGGTTTACTCGGAATGGCGCTGTAAGCGATGCTGCGCTTGCGCCGTCGCCAAGTATGACTAGTCTGTTACGCTAACAAAAAAGATGGCCAAGGCCATCTTTTTTAGTTTTATCTTCCCAAAAGTCTAGGAGGCAATTTATCTAAGTGGCTATTTGCAATGCGGCCAACTCGGCACGCACCTCATCTGGAATCGGCGCAGAACGATTGCTCGCATAATCAAAATACACCAAGGTGGTTTCGCCTTTCGCCACTAGCTGTTCGGCTTGCCACACTTGTTGCGCCACCACAAACGAGCTATTACCAATTGAGCGAACGCCCGTTTTTACCGTCACATCCATGCCAAAGTGAATTTGCGCCACAAAATCTACCGTATAGCTGGCCAAAATCAACGGCCAGTTGGCCAGATCTAGGGTGGGGTTAAACAACTTAAAAATTGGCTCACGCGCGGTTTCAAACCACTGCGGCACCACGGTATTGTTGACATGCCGCAGTGCGTCAGTCTCGTAAAAGCGTACTTTAAAAGTCTCGGACAACATCGACCGGATCCTCGTTAGCTGGCTTTTTCACTAAGTGACTCATCCGCTGGTGATAGCCCTAACATGGGCGCAAGGAAGCGCCCCGTATGCGAGCCTGACGTAACAGCTACATCTTCAGGGGTGCCTTGTGCAATGATTTGCCCGCCACCTGAGCCCCCTTCAGGGCCGATATCAATGATCCAATCGGCTGTTTTGACCACGTCCAAATTGTGCTCGATAATGACCATGGTATTGCCGGCATCACGCAAACGGTGCAGCACTTCTAAGAGCTGTTTGATGTCGTGAAAATGCAAGCCTGTCGTTGGCTCATCCAAGATATAGAGCGTTTGTCCAGTATCGCGCTTGGAGAGTTCTTTAGCCAGTTTGACCCGCTGCGCCTCACCACCAGATAAAGTAGTAGCCGCTTGGCCTAAGCGAATATAGCTCAAACCGACATCCATCAAGGTTTGTAGCTTGCGGCTGATGGCAGGAATGGCATCAAAGAATTCACGCGCATCCTCGACCGTCATTTCGAGCACTTCGTGGATGTTTTTGCCCTTGTAGCGGATCTCCAAGGTTTCGCGGTTGTAACGCTTGCCCTGACAAACGTCACACGGCACATAGACATCCGGTAAAAAGTGCATCTCGACCTTGATCACGCCATCGCCCTGACAC
>CAZLGJ010000017.1:10959-30649 GCA_964559075.1 uncultured Glaciecola sp. | reverse complement strand
CACATGCCCAATGTAGAAACCCGCGTTGCGGCTATTTATCGTCGCGGCCGGCCAATTCGCCCCTTAGGCACGACGATTATTGAAGCGGACGATGAGGTGTTTTTCATCGCCGATACCAAGCATATTCGCGCGGTCATGTCGGAACTCCAAAAACTCGAATCCAACTATAAACGGATTATGATTGCCGGTGGCGGTTTGATAGGCGCGGGTCTTGCCCGTCGCTTAGAGCACAAACACAACGTAAAACTAATTGAGTTTGACGCTGAGCGCGCACGTTTTTTATCGGGTAACCTCGATAACACCATAGTGTTTCATGGCGACGCGTCCGACTCAGACCTATTGCTCGATGAAAATGTCGAAAACGTCGATGCCTTTATTGCGGTGACCAATGACGATGAAGCCAACATCATGTCTGCGATGCTGGCTAAGCGCCTTGGAGCGAAGAAAGCCATGACGCTGATCCAGCGCTCTGCGTATGTAGATTTGGTGCAAGGCGGAGACATCGACATCGCGTTTTCGCCGCAACAAGCAACGATTTCGGCGCTATTAACCCACGTGCGTCGCGGCGATATTGTCAACGTATACTCGTTACGGCGCGGGGCTGCTGAAGCTATTGAAGCCATTGCTCACGGTGATGAAAAGACCTCAAAAGTGGTGGGCCGCAGCTTAAGTGACATTAAACTCCCTCCAGGAACCACCATTGGTGCCATTGTCCGTGAGGATGCGGTGATCATCGCTCACTCAGATACGATGATCCAGTCGGACGATCACGTGATTCTATTTTTGGTAGATAAAAAATACATTCCGGATGTAGAAAAGCTGTTCCAACCTACGGCATTTTTCTTTTAACGCCGATGCGTGCGTTAGCTGCGCCAAAACGTCGGTGAAAATAGCACTAGCAAAGAAAACACTTCGAGCCGGCCAAACAACATGGCCAATACCAAGATCCATTTGCCCGAATCATTGACACTGGCATAGGTGCTGGCAACCTCGCCTAACCCCGGGCCGAGGTTATTGAGCGTCGCGGCCGTGGCAGTAAATGCGGTAATGTCATCCATGCCTGTGCCGAGTAACGCAATCATAATCACCACAAAGACAATCGCGTATGCGGCAAAAAATCCCCAAACAGCTTCAATCACCCGTTCAGGCATGGCGCGATGGCCAAGTTTGACCGAATACACGGCTTTGGGATGAATGAGGCGATTAACCTCGCGTTTGCCTTGTAAAAACAGCAAAAACACGCGAATGACTTTGAGCCCACCGCCAGTGGAGCCAGCACAACCGCCAATGAAGCTAGAGAAGATCAGCAGTATGGGTAAAAACACCGGCCACGCGGAAAAGTCGGTAGTGGCAAAGCCTGCTGTGGTACTAATGGACACCGCTTGAAACATGGCTTGATCCAGTGCAATCTCGGCCGATGCATAGTAGTTATGCTGCACCAAGACCAAAAAGCAGATGGCAATCACCGCAAACTGAATCACAAAAAAGGCTTTAAACTCCGGATCGCGCCAATAGTGACGCAGTGAACGCCCCGACACAGTGGCAAAATGCAGCGCAAAGTTAAGCGCCGCAATCCACAAGAACACCACACACACTAGATTGATGATCGGGCTATTAAAATACCCAATACTGGCGTCATGAGTAGAAAAGCCACCGATAGCAATCGTCGAAAATGCATGACACACCGCATCAAACCAGTCCATACCTGCAAGGCGATAGGCAACTGTGCAGGCCGTAGTTAAACCTAGGTAAATATACCAAAGCTGTTTGGCCGTTTCGGCAATGCGCGGGGTCATTTTGGAATCTTTAACCGGTCCTGGCGTCTCAGCGCGATACAGCTGCATGCCCCCCACTCCGAGTAGCGGCAAGATTGCTACGGCAAGCACAATGATCCCCATGCCGCCTAACCACTGCAGCTGCTGACGATAAAACTGCATCGATTGCGGCAAAAACTCAATCCCCTCAATCACCGTGGCGCCGGTTGTGGTCAATCCAGAGAATGATTCAAAAAACGCGTCGGTAATGGAGATTTTGGGTTGTTCTAACAAGGCAAACGGAATGGCACCGAAACTGCCAAGCACTATCCAAAACAGGACTACAATCAAGAAACCTTCTTTGGCTCGCAAATCGCGTTTATGGCGTCGATTGGGATACCAGAATGCCAAGCCTGTGACAATACAGGTAACGAATGCCAAGATAAAAGGAAGACCAGAACCATCTTGATAAAACAGGGAAACAAATGCAGGTGGGATCATGGTGACGCTGAATAGCGCGACGAGTAAGCCCAAGATGCGAATGATAGCCTGATATTGCATGAAAGAGTGCTAACAAATGGTCAAAAAGTAGATGACTCTATTATGTGCTTATCCCCAACAAAGCGAAACCCTTTTTGCGAGAAATTTTTATAGCAAAAATAACTATTTGCATAAACAGCTCGTTTTTTTACGTGACTCGCTATTGCATATTCACCTACCTGTGATAAATTTACGAGATGAATCAGGATGATTTATTAACCAATAACTCTGATATTTATATAAAATACACAGACGTTTTTAAATAATTATACAAACATCACACATCACGTGAAACGCCACACAGGCTCTGGTTTTTACCATTTTCACAGGTGTCGTCGTAAATTCGCATACCATATGCCCTGTATAATAATAATAAAACAGCTACAACGGACTGTCTTTTACCTATCTTTTGTTTGTCTGTTCAATTTTATTGAACCCTTTTGTGTGCCTATAATTTATGTTAACCACAAAGTTATCCACAGGCAGTGTGTGCGTTAAAATCTCTCTATAGCCAATAAAATCAAGCTGTGGCATAGTATGCCCATCATCCATAAGAAAAACATATTCACATGTCAGACAACACGCCCCCCTTTATTCTCGTCGACGGTTCTTCCTATTTGTTTCGCGCTTTTCACGGCATGCCGCCTATGTCCAATTCACAAGGTCAGGCCACCCATGCCATCTATGGCGTTGTCAACATGCTCAAAAGCTTACTCAACACTTATCAGCCTACCCACATAGGAGTAGTGTTTGATGCAAAGGGCAAAACCTTTCGCGATGACATTTATCCAGAATACAAGGCCAACCGTCCGCCGATGCCAGATGACCTGCGCTCTCAAATCGCCCCGCTGCATGAGATTATTCGTGCTATGGGTCTGCCGCTCTTGGTCGAAGATAATGTTGAGGCCGATGATGTCATCGGCACGCTGTGTAAACGCGCATCGCAACAAGGCATCAACACACTCGTCAGCACGGGTGATAAAGATATGGCACAATTGGTCAATGAACACGTAACCTTGGTCAACACGATGACCAATGTCGTGATGGATCCTGCCGGTGTGGTCGAGAAATTTGGGGTGGGCCCTGAGCTCATTATTGATTTGCTCGCCCTACAGGGTGACAAAGTCGACAATATTCCCGGTGTCCCTGGGGTAGGTGCTAAATCAGCACTCGGTTTGTTGCAAGGCATTGGCGGTATCGACGCTATTTATGCCAACCTGGACCAAATTGCGACCTTGGGCTTTCGCGGCGCCAAAACCATGGCACCCAAGATGGCCCAATATGAACGAGAAGCCCGGTTGTCTTATGAATTAGCGACCATTGCTGTCGATCTGGAACTGCCTTATGAGGTAACGGATTTACAAATTACCGCACCTGACAATGATGCCCTAACCGAGCTATATCAAACATACGAATTTAAACGCTGGTATAAAGAGGCAAGCGGGGTGAATTTTACGCCAAAAGCCGTGACCACTGAGTCGGTCACAAACACCACCAGCACAGCAAGTGAAGCACCGACAACGATTGCCACCTCCGATTTACCTGCCATTGATCATGAACAATACGAGGTGGTGTTTACTCGTGAAGCGCTGTTAGCGTGGGCTGAACGCTGTGCCAAAGCGCCCCTCTTTGCGCTAGATACTGAAACCACCAGTATTCATTATCGCCAAGCAGAATTGGTGGGTATTTCTCTAGCAGTCGGTCCCAATCAGGCCTGTTATATACCTTTGGCCCATGATTATCCCGATGCGCCCGAACAATTGGATCGCGAATGGGTGTTGAGCGAGTTAAAGCCACTGCTTGAAGATCCGACACCACAAAAAATCGGACACAACATCAAATATGACCAAAACGTCCTCGCTAATTACGGCATACAGCTGCGCGGGGTGACCTTTGACACTATGTTGGAGTCGTACGCCCTCAACAGTGTGAACAAACATAGCCTAGATGCGTTGGCGCTGTCGCATTTAGGTCACCAAACCATAAAATATGAAGACATTGCGGGTAAAGGGGCGAAACAACTGACGTTTAACCAAATCGCTTTAGATATTGCCGCTCCTTATGCGGCCGAGGATGCGGATGTGACCTATCGATTGCACCAAATGCTCTGGCCGCAATTAGTAGCACAGCCTAATCTAGCCAATGTGGCGCATAAGTTGGAAGTGCCATTATCTAACGTGCTTGCACACATGGAACAAACCGGTGTGCTAATTGATTCTCAACGGTTAGCACAGCATTCGCAAGCACTCGCGCAGCGGATCATGACGTTGGAACAAGAAGTGCACAAACTCGCAGGCGAGCCGTTTAATCTCGGATCGCCAAAACAACTTCAGCATATTTTGTTTGAAAAAATGCAGTTGCCGGTGATCAAAAAGACCCCAAAAGGGGCACCATCGACCGCAGAGGATGTCTTGCAGGAACTGGCAAATGAATATGAGTTACCCGCAGCCATCATGGAGTTTCGCGGCCTGTCCAAACTCAAAAATACCTACACTGATAAGTTGCCACAAATGATCGATCACCGCAGCGGTCGGGTGCACACCTCTTATCAACAAGCGGTTGCCGCCACAGGACGTCTGTCATCCACCGATCCGAACTTACAAAATATCCCTATCCGCAACGAGGAAGGGCGTAAAGTGCGCAAGGCGTTTATTGCGCGTCCTGGCTACAAAATCGTCGCCGCCGACTACTCACAGATAGAACTGCGGATCATGGCACATTTATCACAAGATCCCGGTTTGTTAAACGCCTTTAGCCAAGGGGTAGACGTACATAAAGCCACCGCTGCTGAAGTGTTTGGCGTCAGTCTCGATGCGGTTACCAGTGAACAGCGACGTGCCTCTAAAGCTATTAATTTTGGATTGATTTACGGCATGTCCGCATTCGGGTTGGCCAAACAGCTGAATATTCCTCGAGGGCAAGCCAGTGAGTATATTGATACCTATTTTGATCGTTATCCGGGCGTCAAAACCTACATGGAAACGACGCGTGAGCAAGCTAAGGCAAGCGGTTATGTCGAAACAGTATACGGTCGTCGCCTGTATCTGCCCGAGATAAAATCCAGCAACGGTGCACGACGCGCTGGCGCCGAGCGGGCAGCTATCAATGCGCCAATGCAGGGAACCGCTGCCGATGTGATTAAACTCTCGATGCTGGCTGTCGCGGCTTGGATTGAAGAGCAGGATAATGACGATGTGTTTATGCTAATGCAGGTGCACGATGAATTAGTGTTTGAAATTGCCGAACAGCACGTGGCTGCCCACACAGCAAAAATCATAGCGATTATGCAAGAGTGTGTATCACTTACAGTACCGCTGATCGTTGAAGCCGATGTCGGCAACAATTGGGATGAAGCACATTGATAAGACTCTAACAAACATAAGATTGTTGTAAATTAATCAATATAATTGAGATAAACTTTCAGAATAAATGCGAAAAATAGCAATATTTTCGTAATTTTATTACAAAATGCTTGATTTCCATTTGATGTACGCTACACTAGTTCTTGTAGGGTACAGAGGTTTGTTTAAACCTTTGCTTTAAGCCTCAGCACTTGCTGGGGCTTTTTTTATTTTTTTAAAAAATAATTGAACTATGCCTTGCGACTATAGTCTATCTCTATAGTTTTTGTGTGTTTCTCCTTGTAGAAAGTAAAAACCCTAGCGGTGGCTAGGGTTTTTTTATGTCTGGTTTACACAACTGCTGCTGTAGTTTGAACAGCTAGGGTTGCGAATGAGGAGCCTCTCCTATTTCGTCTTTAGGCTCTCTACCTAACCAGCCATCAAGCGTGCGTTCTAATTCATTCACACCTAAGCGGCTCAACGACGAAAACGCATGCACCTTGACATCCCCCATAAAAGCCAAACAGGCTTCTTTGACCATGAGCGTTTGTACTTTGCGTTTACCGGCTTTTAATTTGTCAGCTTTTGTTAACAGACACAACACAGGGATCTTGGCACCCACTGCCCAGTGAATGAGATCTTGGTCCAAATCTTTGAGTGGATGACGAATATCCATCAACACTACGAGGCCTTTTAAACACTCGCGTTTTTGTAGGTATTCACCCAGTGATTTTTGCCATTTGATCTTCATGGCCAATGGCACTTTAGCAAACCCATAACCAGGTAAATCAACCAAACGACGCCCTTCTTCTAACTCAAACACGTTAATTAACTGGGTGCGGCCTGGCGTTTTACTGGTGCGCGCTAAGTTCTTTTGACGGGTTAATGTGTTTAGTGCGCTAGATTTGCCCGCGTTAGAACGACCCGCAAAGGCGACTTCAATTCCGCTACTTTGGTCTAAATGGGAAATATCAGGCGCACTGGTTAAAAAGGTGGCTTTGGTATAATAACTCATTGATCTCAATGCTAATTTACTAATATCCCATACAAAGTTGCCGACAACATACTCACCATAATGTACAATTTCGTGGTATTATTCGGCGGCAAATGTTTTGTATCGTCTATTAAATGTGTAATATACGCATAATAACACGGTGTCATACACCAGCGTAACTTAATTTTAGGTCTTAAAGAGAAGCAATATGAAAAAACTAGGTTTGTTCTTCTGTTTGTCATTGGTAAGCTCTATCGCCTTTTCGGCGCAAGCGAACACTGGCGATCCAGAAGCAGGGAAAGCAAAATCATTGGCATGTGGTGCTTGTCACGGCGCAGATGGCAATAGTGCCATTCCAATGAATCCAAAGTTAGCAGGACAACACGCCAACTATCTGGTTAAGCAGTTAAAAGAGTTTAAAGAAGCCATGCAAACCGGCGGCAAAGAAGGCCGAAATAACGGTATCATGGGTATGCAAGCGAACTTACTCTCTGAACAAGATATGTTAGATATTGCTGCATATTACGCATCACAAGAACCTCAAATTGGTGCAGCGCCTGAAAATGTTATCGCGGCGGGTGAAGCACTGTACCGCGGTGGTGACGCTGAACGCAAAATTACGGCCTGTATTGCCTGTCACGGCCCACGTGGCAACGGCATGGGTCTAGCAGGTTTCCCTGATATCAGTGGACAACACGCAGAATATACAGCAACGCAGTTAAAGACGTTCCGCTCTGGTGAGCGTCACAACGACCTTAACGGCATGATGCGCGATATCGCCAAAAAGCTCACTGACGAAGATATCGAGATATTATCTCAGTATCTTGCTGGATTATATTAACTTTTTTACATTTTTTTTACAAAGAGACTTGTGTTTCTGTTTTTGTCGTGTATAGTGTCAATCTATTGACGGATGACCTCGATAAAGTGTCTTGGAAGACCCAGAACAATAAGTAATACTCTGTCAAAAATAATAAAAAGAAGAGTAGCAGGTTACACCCTTACCTTCGGGTAAAATATACGGGAGAAGTGTCAACCAGCTAGTTTATTAAGGTGATAATTCGTTATCACCTTTTTTCTTGTCTGCGATTTTATTCATGAATTGTCCACTGTGCCACACCCCTCAGCCAACTTTATATCATCGAAGTGTTAAACCTTGTGCGCGTGAATACTGGCTCTGCCATCAATGTGACTTAGTTTTTGTACCAAAAAAGTTCCACGTGGAACCCTGTCGTGAAAAAGCAGAATACGATTTGCATCAAAACGTTGTTACTGATCTCGGGTATCAGCGCTTCTTGAGCAAAGTTATCCCCTATATTGATAAGAGTTTCACTCCGAACGAGAGATGGTTTGATCACGTCGCACAGCAGCACAACACCTCATACATGCAGTCAAACTGGGGAGATGGCATGATGCGTATTTTAGATTTCGGCTGCGGTCCATCCCCAGTGCTAGCAATGCAGTTGGCCTCCCTTGGCTATTCAGTACATGTGTATGATAAATATTTTGCGCCATTCATAGAAAACTTACAAAAGCCTTATGACATCATTGTCAGTACAGAGGTCGTTGAACACATTTACGAAGCCGATGAAACATGGGCACGCTTTGATAAACTTATCACCCGCGGTGGGCGCATTGTGATAATGACAAAGCGTGTTACCACACCAGATGCATTTGCAAAGTGGCATTATATTCACGATCCTACGCATATTTGTTTTTATGCAGCGGACACGGCTGAATTTATAGCCAACCGCTATTGTTGGCAGGTGTCATTACCCACGCCTGACATTATGGTGTTTACCAAACCATAGCTAACCACGATAAAAAGCATCGCATGAAGGGCATGGCTCAGGTATAATTTGGTAGTAATTTTCTTCATGATAAAGATATGGCACATAGTAAAAAATCCCGTAAGCCCGGTAGCATCGGCGTAGCAAAATCCGACAAACCCAAAGCAAGAGTAGCCAAAAACGCCCCTAAGGCAAAAAAACCCAAAGGCAATCAGCCTGGCTCACGTCATTCTGCCGGTCAAACATCGATTGCACCTGTATCTCGGGCTAAGCAAGATCCGCGTCTTGGCAGCAAAAAGAAAATCGATCTTACCCCTGTTGCCAAGAAGACAGTGACAAAGCCGCTGAAACCAAAATTTGCGACACCTGCACAGGAGTTAGCAGCGTTAGAGGCAGATCCAAGATTTAATGCTCTCCTTGATAAAGTGGACGATGGCAAAGTATTGGGCGGAGAAGATTTACAGTTCTTTGAACAATCAATGGCACGTCACAAGATTTTATGTGAATTGCTTGGTATCTCCGATGAACCTGATGATGAGCAGGATGAGGATGATCCATTTGCATCACTGGACGCTATTGATATAAACGACTTTAGATAAGGATACGCTTTGAGTACTGTATTGGTCATTGGTGCACTCGCCATCATCGTTGGGTTAAGTTTTTACGCTGGAAAATTGCTTTTTCAACTTAAGGCACAGCGTGATAAACAAACCAAGATCCGCAACGAACGCATTGAAACAATTTTAACGTCGGTACGCACTATTGCGATGGCGATGGCGCAGCAGCAGTGTGAATTATCCGAAGGCGTCATCCGACTCACTCATTTGCTCGATGCCCTCCCCCTACAGCCCGCCCCGGATTTTGCAGCTCAATATCCTGGTATCTATACACTGCATCAAAAAATCGCCCACTTTGATACCCATGACAAACGTGCAGCCTTAAGCAAAGCCGAAAGACGTCAACAAGACCGTGAACGTGGTTCGATTGAAGCTGAATATGAATCACAAATCATCGGCGAGGTCACAAAACTTCAACACTACCGCATCGACTGATTTTTTCGACTATTTTATTAGCTTTTACCCGTATTTAGGCTACATTCGTGACCCAAGTCGCGGTATACTTTAGCGCTAAATTTGTCATGAATCACAAAAGCTAGTTAACATGTCTCAGTATGATGTAAAAACCTTTCAAGGGCTTATTTTGGCCCTTCAAGATTATTGGGCACGCCAAGGATGTGTCATTATTCAACCTCTAGATATGGAAGTCGGTGCCGGGACATTCCATCCAATGACGTTTTTGCGCTCTTTAGGCCCAGAGCCAATTTCAAGTGCATACGTGCAACCTTCACGACGTCCAACTGATGGACGCTATGGTGAAAACCCTAACCGCTTACAGCATTACTATCAATTTCAAGTGATGTTGAAACCTTCTCCCAAAAATATACAAGAGCTGTACTTAGGATCGCTTAAAGAGCTAGGCTTTGATCCACTTGTCCATGACATCCGCTTTGTCGAAGATAACTGGGAATCGCCAACACTAGGCGCTTGGGGACTTGGCTGGGAAGTATGGCTAAACGGCATGGAAGTTACACAGTTTACCTATTTCCAACAGGTTGGCGGCCTCGAATGTAAGCCTGTCACGGGTGAAATTACCTATGGTTTGGAGCGCTTAGCCATGTATGTGCAAGGCGTAGATAGCATCTATGATCTGGTATGGACTGATGGTCCAATGGGCAAGGTCACCTATGGTGATGTCTTCCATCAAAATGAAATTGAGCAATCTGCCTATAACTTTGAGCACGCAGATGTGCCAGCCTTGTTTAACACCTTTGATCAATGTGAAAAAGACGCACTCAATTTGATTGAGCACAATTTGCCACTTCCTGCCTATGAGCAAGTCATGAAGGCATCACACGCATTTAATTTATTAGACGCACGCCATGCTATTTCAGTGACTGAGCGACAGCGCTATATCCTTCGCGTACGTACCCTTGCCAAAGCCGTTGCGGAAAATTATTACGCTGCGCGTGAAGCGTTAGGATTTCCGATGTGCAAAAAATCAGAACAGGAGCAAGGTTAATGATCACAGACACATTACTCGTTGAATTGGGCACGGAAGAACTGCCACCAAAATCACTGAAAAAACTCGGCCAAAGCTTTGCTAGTACCTTACAAAAAGCAATTGATGAAGCAGGTTTAAGCTATACAGACGTCAAATGGTTTGCAGCACCGCGTCGCTTAGCCGTTCAAGTCAGTCAACTTTGCCAACAGCAGGCAGATAGTATTGTTGAAAAACGCGGACCAGCCCTCAGTGCGGCCTTTGATGCCGACGGTCAACCAACTAAAGCGGCATTAGGCTGGGCACGTGGGAACGGCATCGATATCGCACAAGCGGAACGTTTAGTGACTGATAAAGGCGAGTGGTTACTTCATAAAGCTGAAATCAAAGGACAAGCGATCCAAGATTTAATTGAATCTTTGGTAACTCAAGCAATACAGCAGCTTCCTATTCCCAAACCAATGCGCTGGGGTGCGAGTGACACCCAGTTTATTCGTCCGGTACATACATTTACAGCCATGTTTGGTGACCAAGTACTGCCTGCAACTGTGCTGGATCTCACTTCTAATAACATCATCCAAGGTCATCGTTTTCATGGTCCTGCAACCTTTACTCTCTCGCATGCTGATAACTATGTAGAACAGTGTCGTGAGCATTATGTATTTGCTGACTTTTCTGAGCGCTGTGCATTCATTGCTGATGGCTTAGCAAATCAAGCCGAAAACTTAGGTCTAACGGCTGACTACAACCAATCGTTGCTTGAGGAAATTGCATCATTAGTTGAATATCCTGTCGTCATGCAAGCGTCTTTTGAAGAGCGTTTTTTGAGTGTACCCAAAGAAGCCCTTATTTATACGATGAAGGACGACCAAAAATACGTGCCGCTGCTTAATGCGCAAGGCGAACTGGCAAATCAGTTTTTATTCGTCAGTAATATTGCATCCAGCGCTCCGGAACATGTTGTTGCTGGTAATGAAAAAGTGATTCGACCGCGTCTAGCAGATGCTGAATTTTTCTTTAATACTGACAAAAAGCATACGCTTGCATCTCGCGTAGCATCACTACAAACCATTTTGTTTCAAAAACAGCTCGGCACTATGGCTGAAAAAGTGGAACGTATCAGTGCACTAGCTGGGCATATTGCCAGCATCATTGACACGGATGTAGATGCAGCAAAACGTGCAGGCTTACTGTCAAAAACGGATTTGATGACCGAAATGGTCATGGAGTTCCCCGATGTTCAGGGCGTCATGGGCAAGTATTATGCCTTAAATGATGGCGAGCCTGAAGCCGTTGCGCTAGCGCTCCAGGAACAGTACCTGCCACGACAAGCTGGCGACGCCCTACCTTCCTCGGATGTATCGGCCTGTGTTGCGCTAGCTGATAAACTCGATACCCTTGCTGGTATTTTTGGTATTGGGATGTTGCCTAAGGGTGACAAAGACCCATTCGCGCTACGTCGGGCGGCAATCGGTGTTCTTCGCATTATCTCTGAACGTGGCTATACACTGGATGTTGCAGAGCTATTGACCTTCGCCACTGGTCTCTTTGGTGACAAGCTAACAAACAGTACGGCAGCAGAAGACGCGACACAATTTATAATTGGCCGTTTCCGCGCAATGTATCAAGACAAAGGCATTGCCACTGAAATTATACAATCCGTCGAATCACGTGCAGTGACAAATCCTACCGATTTTGTTGCGCGCATCGCTGCAGTACTTGAATTTGCAGATTTACCTGAAGCTTCCGCTTTAGCCGCAGCGAATAAACGTGTAGCAAATATCTTGGCTAAACAGAGTGATCTTTCACACGAAATTCAGTCAGCGCTTTTTGTAGAAGATGCAGAAAAAGCACTATACTCTGCGGTAATTGAACAGCAACAAGCCGTTAATGATACTCAAGATCACATCGTTATTTTGAAATCCTTAGCATCATTACAGGTGCCTATCGATGTATTTTTCGATAATGTAATGGTTATGTCTGATGATGTCGCTTTACAGCAAAATCGTTTAGCATTGCTGCAAGCACTGCGTGAGCTGTTTTTGATAACTGCTGATATTTCTTATCTGGCCAAAAAATAACATCATATGAAAAACACCGTTGTTTGTCTTAGCACTTTATTTGTTAGCACTTTGCTTGTGTCAGGGTGCTCCTCTTCCGTAAATTTAAAGGAATATTTGCCACTACCGGTAGATAATAGGGATTATACGCAGATGTATGTGCGCGGCGTATTCAATTGGTGGGAGGCAGAATCCTCTTATCGATTGCAAGCAGATACAAACGGTGACTTCTATATTGATGTTGAATTGATCGCTGACGGGCAACCTTATGACTTTAAGGTTGCTGATGCGGTGTATTCGGCTTCTCAACATTGCGGCTCACTTGCACAAGTGGGTGTTCTATCACTGAATCAAGCATTCACTATGCATTGTGGAGATGATGCTTTTAACTTGCAGTTTACACCGCCTCAAACCGGTACCTATCGCATTATTGTCGAGTCAGGCACAGCTCCAGATATTACTATCAAAGCTCAGTAATTTATTTTGCCGCGAAGGGACTTGGTTTGACCGTCCCTTTTTTTACGATCCAATCTTTTCCGCTTTGCACTCGCACTCGGTTTTGTTGGCTTACGCATTTTTTTCTCTACTGTCACTGCCAATAAAACCTCGCGAAGTCTCGCTAAGGCATCTACACGGTTGCGCTCCTGCGTACGCTGTGTCTGCGCCTTAATCACCAATACCCCATCCTTAGTAATCCGGCTATCGCCACTATGCAGTAGCCGCTGCTTATACTTTTCAGGTAAATTGGCAGCATGGATATCAAAACGCAAGTGGATCGCTGTGGCAACCTTATTCACATTTTGCCCGCCACTGCCCATTGCGCGGATGGCTTCAATGCTGATTGCCTCATCTGGCACTGATAACGTAGCATTGACCCTGAACATTTTCTTTCTCCTAATAAAAAGCCCTGTACCTATGATAAAGGCGCAGGGCTCACATTTATTAACTATAGACGTTACACGTCGAGATTCTCAACATTTAACGCATTTTCTTCAATGAAGTTTCTGCGTGGCTCTACCTGATCACCCATTAAGGTGGTGAATAGCTGATCTGCACCAATTGCATCTTCAATAGTGACTTGAAGCATACGACGAGATTCTGGATCCATGGTTGTTTCCCACAACTGCTCTGGGTTCATCTCGCCTAATCCTTTATAACGCTGGATGTATTGTCCACGACGAGCTTCATTAAGTAACCAAGCTACCGCACTAGCAAAATCATCTACTGGCTTGGTACGCTCACCACGCTGAACATAGGCGCCTTCAGACATCATGCCGTTGATTGCCTTATTTAACTCTGCAATCTTTTGATACTCGCTAGACTCTACAAAATCTTGACCAATGTGGTAATCATAATCAATGCCGTGCATACGCATCGTGATTGTTATGTAGTATTGATTAAGCTCATCGTCTTTATTCACTTGGCTCAGATATGTGGCGCCGTCTACTTCTTCTGCTGTTAATGTTGCAACTAGCTTGTCAGCAAAACTCGTCAACGCAGCTTCAGATTTTAGGTCTGCAACTGTTAAAACTTCACTGTAAACTAGCTCCTGTAAAATACTCAGCGGCATCTTACGTGTCATGCGCAACAACATCTTGTCTACTGCTTGGTACTGCTTCACCAAATTCTCTAGAGCGACGCCCGATATACCAGGTGCACCTTCTTCGCTATATAGCGCAGCATTATCTACCGCAATAGCGGTTAGATAAGTGTTAAGCGCATCATCGTCTTTCAGGTATTGTTCCTGTTTACCTTTTTTAATCTTATACAACGGTGGTTGGGCAATATAGACATAGCCTCGCTCGATTATTTCAGGCATTTGACGATAGAAGAATGTGAGCAGTAATGTACGTATATGCGAACCATCAACATCAGCATCTGTCATTATTATAATGCTGTGATAGCGAAGTTTGTCAGGATTGTATTCATCACGCCCAATACCACAACCTAAAGCGGTTATTAGGGTAGCCACTTCTTGTGAGGACAACATTTTGTCAAAGCGTGCTTTTTCAACGTTTAGAATTTTACCTTTTAAAGGAAGTATCGCTTGGTTTTTCCGATTTCGACCCTGTTTTGCTGAACCACCTGCCGAGTCACCCTCCACAATATATAGTTCAGATGAGGCTGGATCTTTCTCTTGGCAATCTGCTAATTTACCAGGCAAGCCAGCTAGATCGAGTGCGCCTTTACGACGCGTCATTTCGCGTGCTTTGCGAGCCGCTTCACGGGCTCTTGCGGCATCGATAATCTTACCGACAATTGTTTTAGCGTCTCCAGGGTTCTCTAACAAAAACTCAGTCAACAATTCGCCCATGGCCGTTTCAACCGCAGATTTAACTTCTGATGAGACGAGTTTGTCTTTTGTTTGTGAAGAAAATTTTGGATCCGGAACTTTAACCGAGATGACCGCTGTTAAGCCCTCTCGTGCATCATCACCTGTAGCGTTGGTCGCGTTTTTGGCTTTTTTGTTTAAGCCTTCTTTTTCCATGTAGCTGTTAAGCGTTCGTGTTAATGCAGCACGGAATCCAGCTAAGTGGGTGCCACCATCACGCTGAGGAATATTGTTAGTAAAGCAGAAAATGTTTTCTTGGAATGAGTCGTTCCACTGCATGGCCACTTCGACAGCGATGCCATCATCTTTTTCAGCATTAAAATGAAACACTTTTTGGTGTATTGGCGTTTTCTTATCATTGAGGTATTCAACAAATGCTTGAATGCCCCCTTCGTATTTGTAGTGATCTTTTTTGCCGTCGCGCTCATCTTCCAAGATAATCGATACACCAGAATTGAGAAAGGACAGCTCACGCAGGCGTTTCGCAAGAATATCGTAGTGATATTCTGTGTCGGTAAATGTATCCGGGCTTGGCCAAAAACGAATTTCTGTACCTGTCGAACTCGTTTCCCCAACCACTGCTAGCGGTGCTACTGGCTCGCCATGAGCATACTCTTGTTCATGAGTTGAACCGCCACGTTTGATTCGCAGTCGTAGTTTATACGATAACGCGTTAACCACAGAGACCCCAACGCCATGCAAACCACCAGAGACTTTATACGAGTTGTCATCAAATTTACCACCAGCGTGCAAAACGGTCATAATCACTTCTGCAGCAGACACACCCTCTTCTTCGTGGATTTCAGTGGGGATACCACGACCATCATCTGAAACTGAAACTGAACCATCTGTATGGATCTTAACTTTAATATCTGAACAATGCCCAGCTAACGCTTCATCAATGGAGTTATCTACAACCTCAAACACCATGTGATGCAGACCAGTGCCGTCATCCGTATCACCAATGTACATTCCTGGACGTTTACGCACAGCATCAAGTCCTTTAAGTACCTTGATACTGGACGAATCATAATTGTTTTCTTCAGACATGCTCTATAGCTCCTCTTTCACCTGGCCATGTTCCACGTGAAACATTTTTTTATCATTATATTTTTGGATGAAGGAAAGTTGGTCTTGTTCGATCGCAGTGACAAATAATTGCGTTTGCGTACTTAACAGTTCATCTATGAACAATTCTCGCTTGCTTAGGTCCAGCTCTGCACCAATATCATCTAACAAAAATACACCCGTCTTTTGACTGTGGTGATTAAGATACAAGGTTTGAGCTAACTGTAAGGCAGCAACTAGCATCCGCAGTTGCCCTCGAGATAAACGCTCAACGGCGTTTACTCCATTTACCAGTACTTTCAAATCAGCCTTATGAATACCCACAGAGGTATACCCAACTTTGCTGTCATACGCTAACTTTTGCTCTAGGGCAGACAACAATTCTTGAGACTGATCCCAGCCCGCATTATACGATATTTCTACAGAAAACTCAGGTAAAAATTGCTGTGAAATGCGCGCAAAATCGTTTTTTATTGCATTGATATAGCTTGCCCTAGCTGTATGTATTTTTTCCCCGTAGCTGGCTAGCTGGGCGTTCCAATAGCCCAATTGACTCATATCTGCACCTCGCTCTCGTAATGCTTTTTTGAGTAAGGCATTTCGTTGTTTCAATATTTTGATATAGTGCAACGAGATCACATAAAAAGATTGTTCCACGTGGAACAATCCCCAATCAATGTAGCGACGCCTTTGATTAGGAGCGCCAAGTAAAACATCAGAAGATTGTGGTGTAAAAATTTGAATAGGCAGGTAAGCCACTAGATCAGCAAGACGTTGAGATTTCTCACCATTAATAGCACACAAAAATTCGTCTTTTTGATTCCGTAAAATACCGAGCTTATGAATACTACCAGCACGATCTGAGCAAGCAGCAAAAACAGAGAACTGCTTGGTATCAGACTGAATGACGGAGCGGTGTTTATTAGTACGAAAAGAGCGACCATAGCCTAAGTAATGAATCGCTTCTAATAAGGAAGATTTACCAGAGCCATTTTCGCCGACAATAACATTTAATGACGGCGATGGCTTCAGGTGGGCAGTAGCAATATTGCGAAACTGCGTTATCTGGACGTGGTCCAGTTGCATAGCGCGAGACCTTTGCTAAAGCAACTACAGGCGCATCGGCATAATGACATAAAGGGCATCAGGATTGGAAGCCGCCTCAATAAGCGCACTAGCATTGGCATCTGATAAATGAAATTTGACGTGATCAGTTTCAATATTATTCATAACATCAATCAGATAAGCCACGTTAAAGCCAATTTCTAAGTCTTCGCCTTCATACTGAACATCGACAGATTCCTCTGCTTGTTCTTGCTCAGGGTTATTGGCCGTAATTTTCATCAGACCGGACGCAAGGTTCAAACGCACACCACGAAACTTTTCATTTGATAGAATCGCTGCACGGGTGAAGGCTTGCTTCAACTCAATCTTATCCGCCACCACTTCCTTGCTGGTTTCTTTAGGGATTACACGGCGGTGATCAGGAAAGCGACCATCAACAAGTTTACTAGTAAAGACAAAATTCTTTGCCTTAATGCTAATATGGTTACTACCAATCTTCACTTTGACCTGACCATCATCAGCTTCAATAAGACGAGTGATTTCGAGGACGCCCTTACGCGGGATAATCACCTGACGTGAAGGTAAGCTAGCAACTTGATAATCTAGGTTACACAGCGCCAAACGGTGACCGTCTGTGGCAACAGTGCGGATTAAGTTTTCTTCCGTTTCAAGAGACATACCGTTTAGGTAGTAGCGCACATCTTGCTGAGCCATTGCAAAACTCGTGGATTCAATAAGGTGCTTGAGTTCTTTTTGCGAGATGGCAAACTCAACATCTCCCTGCCACTCTTCCAAATTTGGGTAATCGTTTGCACTTAGCGTAGATAACGTATATTTACCACGACCTGCTTTGATTAACGCTTTGTTATCTTTGACCGAAAATTCAATATTGGCGCCATCTGACAAACCACGACAAATATCAACCAATTTTTTTGCCGGCACCGTAATGTCGCCATCTTCACAATCCTGCGTCAAATCAATGCGTGAAATTAATTCCACCTCAAGATCTGTACCCGTTAACCACAGTGATTTATCGCGCACCTTTAATAATATGTTCGATAAAATAGGTAAAGTGTGACGACGCTCAATCGCACCCGAAACTAACTGAAGTGGCGTTAAAAATTGGTCACGGCTAATGGTAAATTTCATTGCAGGTTACCCTATGCATTTTGATTATTGTTATTAAGAAGTAAGCCCTAAGACGATAATGTACGAATTAGATTCTTATAATCTTCTTTTATATCATGATTCTCTTCTTTAAGCTGTTCGATTTTTCGGCAAGCATGTAACACAGTCGTGTGGTCACGTCCGCCGAAACGATTACCAATCTCAGGTAAGCTGTGATTGGTCAGCTCTTTTGACAGCGCCATCGCAATCTGACGAGGCCGCGCAACACTGCGACTACGCCGTGCAGATAGAATATCAGATATTTTAATCTTATAATACTCAGCAACGGTTTTTTGTATATTTTCTACGGTAACTAATTTGTCTTGCAGCGCTAATAGATCTCTAAGTGCCTCACGTACAAAATCAATAGAAATTTCCTTGCCCATAAAATTAGAATTCGCAATCACTCGATTGAGTGCGCCCTCTAATTCTCGCACATTAGAACGCAAACGCTTGGCAATAAAAAATGCTACCTGATCCGCCAAGTCAATCTTGTTTTCTTCCGCTTTGCGTTTAATGATTGCCACGCGTGTTTCTAATTCTGGCGGCTCGATAGCAATCGTCAAACCCCAGCCAAAACGTGACTTTAAACGGTCTTCCACCCCATCAATTTCTTTAGGATAGCGGTCAGAAGTTAAAATGATTTGTTGATTACCTTCTAGTAACGCATTAAAAGTATGGAAAAACTCTTCTTGAGAACGGTCTTTATTCGCAAAAAACTGGATATCATCAATTAATAAGGCATCAACGGACCGATAAAAACGCTTAAATTCTTCAATCGCATTATTTTGCAGGGCTTTTACCATATCTTGCACAAACCGTTCAGAATGCATATACACAATTTTGGCATCGGGTTTATTGTCGATAATGCCATTCCCAACTGCATGCAATAAGTGAGTTTTACCTAAACCTGTCCCACCATAAATAAATAAGGGATTGTACGCACCACCTGGATTTTCGGCTACCGAGGTCGCCGCAGCCCTAGCGAGCTGGTTAGATTTACCTTCAACAAAATTTTCAAAGCGATAAGTATCGTTAATGTTGCTTTTGTGCTGAGCCGCCGCCGGAACGACAGGCTTTTTTCGTTCATTTGACGCAAGCGTAATTGGAGCAACAGCAGCACTGGTAACAGACGGTGGACTAATAGAAGTATTGAATGACGCCTGCAAGCCGGAGTTGCTATCAAGGGTCATGGTGCGCTTGGGAAATACAGCAAATGATAAACGCGGTGCTTGCGCACCCTCAAATTCAGTAAATAAATTTGAAATGTGCTCAAAATAGTTATCTTTGACCCAATCAAGGACAAATCGGTTTGGTGCAAATAAGGTAATACTAGGGGTGTCTTCAGTAGCATCATCATTGGCAACAGCTTTTAGTGGTCGAATCCACATATTGTACTGCTGCGCACCAATATCATTTTGCAAGCGCTCCAAGCACTGATCCCATAAATGCATAGCTAAAGTTGCCCTTTTTTTAAAATTATGTGATTAAGTATACTGAAGCTTGGATAAGCTTCAATAA
>CAZLGJ010000017.1:0-10859 GCA_964559075.1 uncultured Glaciecola sp. | reverse complement strand
AAAAAGAGTGTTAGGTCATGAAAAGAACATTTCAACCAAGCAACTTAAAGCGTAAGCGTTCTCACGGTTTCCGTGCGCGTATGGCAACTAAAAATGGCCGTAAGGTTTTAGCTGCTCGTCGTGCTAAAGGTCGTGCTCGTTTATCTGCTTAATGTGCACCATTGACCGTTCCTAAAGTGGGTCAGTACGCTTACCCAAGAGCCTTGCGTTTACTAACGCCTGCCCACTTTAGTAATGTGTTTGCTGAAGCCATTCCCGCGCCTTCAAAACACATTACTTTACTTGCAAGATATAATCCCAATTATACCCACCCACGACTAGGCATCACCATTGCCAAAAATCGCGTACGTAAAGCCCATGATCGCAATCGCCTAAAACGCATCATCCGCGAGAGTTTTCGTATGCATCAACATACTCTGCCCAATATTGATATAATCGTAGTTGGTAAAAGTGGCCTAGACACATTATCTAACGAAGCGCTCACTCAGCAAATGGAGTATTTATGGAAAAAATTAACCAAACGTTGTTTACAACACTCCAGCGCACCATCAGCAAACTAATCACTTGGCCTCTTATTTTACTAGTTAGAGTGTATCAATTAGTAGTATCGCCCTTTTTAGGACAAAATTGTCGCTTTCATCCTACGTGCTCAAGTTATACAATAACCGCGTTACAACGATATGGGTGTTTTAAAGGTCTTTGGCTCAGCGCAAGACGAATTGTAAAATGCCATCCATTACATCCAGGTGGCGTCGATCCCGTCCCTGAAAAACAACAAGATATAAAGAGAAAGTAGACATTTATGGAATCTCAACGCAGTTTTATACTTATCGGTCTCGCTTTGGTGAGTTTTTTATTGTGGCAAGAATGGCAACAAGCCTATGGTCCACAACCTGTCGTGACCCAAGCCGAGCAAAACGCTGAGCTTCCCGTCAATGCAGTTGCCTCAGCCGTACCGATGACAAGCACCGACCCCGTTATCAACAATAGTGCAGATGTACCTAAAGAGTTACAAAGCTCACCAACAGCAGTCCCGGTTGACCAAGCAGATGCCACCGCTAGTGACCGATTCGTTACAGTACTGACCGATACACTTTCTCTAAAAATCGACCGCATTGGCGGTGACGTAGTCAAAGCCGACTTGCTTAAATATCCAGTTGAACAAGGCTCGGATGAACCCTACAGTTTATTGCGCCCAACAGTCAATGGGTTGTACATCGCACAATCAGGCTTAATCGGTGCCAATGGACCAGATGCTAACCCAGATGGGCGTCCATTGTACAATGTCACCAGCAATCGCTTTGTCATGGAAGGTGATACGTTGCGCGTGCCCTTGACTTGGGCTGGCACAGATGGCGTAACTATTGAAAAAACCTTTGTGTTTACGCGCAATAGCCATGCAGTTGTTTTAGAACAAACCATTAGCAATAACACGACTGGCACTGCTGTAGTTCAACCCTATGCACAACTTAAGCAAACATTTGATTTGCCAGAAGGTTCTGCGTTTATGCCCACTTATCGCGGCGCAGCATACGGCACTGATAAAGAGCAATACTCTAAATATTCATTTGGCGATATAGAAGATGAAAACCTTCGCGCAGCAACGCCAGCTGGCTGGATTGCGATGATTGAACACTACTTCCTCACCGCATGGGTACCGCCACAAGACAAAACCAACACGATTTATACCCGCGCTATCGGCACTGACTTTGCGACCATCGGCTACACCTCGGAGCCAGTGAGCATTGCACAAGGCGAAACAGCGGTTTTAGAAAACATTTTATACATGGGACCTAAAGACCAAGATACCTTAAGAGAGTTTGCGACCGGCTTGCAGCTTACCGTGGATTACGGCTTCTTATGGTTCATCTCCGAATGGTTATTCTGGCTACTGCAGGTTATCCACGGCGTGGTCAATAACTGGGGTATAGCAATTATTGTCATTACTATCATTGTAAAGGCAGTGATGTATCCATTGACCAAAGCCCAGTATGTCTCAATGGGTAAAATGCGTGATTTAGCGCCCAAAATGCAGCAGCTCAAAGTGCGTCATGGTGACGATCGTCAAAAGATGTCACAAGCCATGATGGAAATGTACAAGAAAGAAAAAGTGAACCCAATGGGCGGCTGTTGGCCTCTGTTGTTACAAATGCCAATTTTCTTAGCCTTGTACTGGGTATTTTTGGAGTCCGTTGAACTGCGTCAAGCTCCCTTTGTCTTATGGATCACCGATTTGTCGGTCAAAGACCCGTATTTTGTCTTGCCGATACTGACGGGTTTGAGCATGTGGGCACTTCAAAAGCTCCAGCCGATGACTATGACTGATGAAATGCAAAAGAAAATCATGCAATTTATGCCAGTTTTGATGACAATTTTCTTCGCATTCTTCCCAGCAGGTCTGGTACTGTACTGGTTGATCAGTAACGTGATCACGCTAATACAAGCTAAGATGATTTATGCATCCATGGAAAAAGCCGCGGCTAAAGCATAGCCGCCATCACTGACATAATAAGAGGACATATCCATGCCATCATTTGATATTGTTTCAGAAATTGACAAGGTCGAGGTTGCTAACGCCGTCGCTAATGCCGAGCGTGAACTCGCTACCCGGTTTGATTTTCGCGGTGTAGAAGCATCGTTCGAATACAAAGATGGCATTGTAAAAGTCATTGCCGAAGGTGATTTTCAGGTCAAACAAATGCTTGATATCCTGCGCAATGCATGTGTCAAACGCGGTGTAGATACTGCCTCTATGGAGCTTAAAGATAGCGATCACACTAACAAAACGCACACGCAGCACGTCGAATTCAAAGAGGGTATCGACCAAGCAACGGCCAAAAAAGTCGTCAAGCTCATCAAAGATGCCAAGATCAAAGTACAAACGGCGATCCAAGGTGAGCAGCTGCGAGTCACAGGGAAAAAACGCGATGACTTACAACAAGTCATGGCGTTAGTGCGCGAAGCAAACTTAGGACAACCGTTTCAGTTTAACAACTTCCGCGATTAAACCCGATGGCCCTTACGCCAGATCACGACACCATCGTTGCCCAAGCTACGGCTGTGGGCAAAGGGGGTGTCGGCATCATTCGCATCTCCGGTCCTGCGGCAAACGTCATCGCAACCAAGATCCTTGGCTTATCGCCTAAAGTCCGCTATGCCCATTACGGTGATTTTATCGCTCACAACGGCGATATCCTCGACCAGGGCATTGGTCTGTTTTTTCAAGCCCCCCACTCGTTTACCGGCGAAGATGTACTGGAGCTGCAAGGGCACGGTGGCCAGATAATTCTGGATTTGTTGATCAAAGATATTCTGACCTATCATCAGCAACCTGGCATAGGCGCAGTGCGCTTAGCGCAACCTGGTGAGTTTTCAGAACGAGCGTTTCTCAATGACAAACTCGATTTGGCTCAGGCTGAAGCCATTGCCGATCTCATTGAAGCGTCTTCTGAACACGCTGCTCGCAGTGCCTTACGCTCATTACAAGGTGAGTTTTCAACACGTATTCACACCTTGGTCGACGCCATTATTCAACTGCGCATGTACGTAGAAGCGGCAATTGATTTTCCTGAAGAAGAAATCGATTTTTTATCCGATGGTAAAGTCCAAGGTGACCTAGAAGCTATTCTTGCGATGCATGATGCAGTTGCTCGCGAAGCTAAGCAAGGCACTATTATCCGAGAAGGTATGAAAGTGGTCATTGCCGGACGCCCCAATGCCGGTAAATCGAGTTTATTAAACGCCTTAGCTGGCCGTGATACGGCAATTGTCACCGACATTGCCGGCACCACCCGTGATGTGCTAAGCGAACACATCCATATCGACGGCATGCCGCTGCATATTATAGACACAGCGGGATTGCGCGAAAGCCCTGACAAAGTGGAACAAATTGGGATTGAGCGTGCTTGGCAGGCAATAAAAGAAGCCGATAGAGTCTTGTTTGTGGTCGATTCTACCGAATCTGAACATGCTGATCCGCATCAAATTTGGCCTGAATTTATGGCACAGCTGCCACCTGATATGGGCGTGACTGTGGTGCGAAATAAAGCCGACTTGTCTGGGTTAACTATTTGCAGTGATACGGTGAATAACTATCCGGTGATTGCGTTAAGTGCGGCACAAAAAGACGGTATTGAGTTGCTTGCCGAGCACCTTAAAGCCTGCATGGGTTACGTGGCAAGCACCGAAGGTCAGTTTATGGCACGACGTCGTCACGTGACGGCACTGAATGAGGCCAAAACTCATTTAGACATCGGTTATGAACAGCTTATGGGACATTTTGCAGGTGAGTTATTAGCAGAAGAGCTGCGTCTTGCGCAACACGCGCTTAACGAAATCACAGGAGAATTTACTTCTGATGATTTACTTGGCAAAATCTTCTCATCATTTTGTATCGGCAAATAAGCGTCATTGAGGCAGTCATTACATGGCACACATTACCCCACCTTTTTCAATTATTGTTGGCTCTGTATTAGGCGCCACTGAATATGTCGCAGATGCGATCAAAGCCGCTTGTGATGAACTAGGCTTTGCTGCCAATGTGTATTTTGAGCCCAAGATTAGCGATATTGATCTCAACACCACTTGGATTATTTGTACCTCTACTCATGGTGCGGGGGATTTGCCCGACAACATTCAGCCATTCCACGATGCACTGTTGTCGACCTCGCTAAGTAACACTTACTACCTCATTGGTTTGGGCGATTCGTCCTACGATACATATTGCGGTGGCGCAGAGACCATTCATCACACCATGCAACAGCGCGGCGCGGCCCCTCTTGCCGAGCCCAAGCTGATTGATGTGCTGCACCATCCCATTCCGGAAGATGAAGCGGTCAGCTGGTTTAAGGCGCAATTAGCCTAATGGGACAACTCTTGTTAACCGAGGCCGAACAAACCGCACTGCGCAGTGTTGATTGTAATCACACGCGCATCTTGTACTTATTGGGCTTGCGTGCACAAGCCAACACCATTACCGGCGCATCGGCGCCACTCAATTATGCGGTGCTACGCGATACCATCAGCACCTCAGAAAAAACCTTTCGCCAGGCTAGACAGATCCATAAACTGTTGGCCACACTCGTCGATGCAGACTTGGTTAGTTTATTGGAAAATCAAAGTCTGCAGCACAATCTCCAAGGGCAACAAATTTTATTGCCGTTATTGATTGTCGATGGCGAGGACTATGGCGACTTGCATGCCAAACGCGGCGCTATGCAGCTTGGCTGGAAGCCGGATGAAGCGCTCTTTAATGAAATTGCACAGCTCGTAGGTTTAGTTGATCGCAGCTATACCCATGAACAAGTAGGTGAGTTTGTGGCATACTGGATGGGCAGACCGGATAAACAGTTTAGCGCGTTTCAATGGACCCAAAAATTTGTGCTCCAACGCAAACAATACGCACAACGAGCCAGCGTCTTGCCGGTCAAACAAATGGGCTACCAAAGCACCACTGTGCCAGCAGGTGTGACGGTAGATGATAAAACCAAAGCCTTTATCAACAAATATCAAAAAAAATCACAATAGAGACAGATAATGGATAACCTCCAAGACAAAATTGATGCATTAGCCAAACGCTTTAGCAAGGTATCCACTCCCAAGCAAATCGTGCCCTATAGCGAAATGCGCAAGCAGTACGAGCGCCAGGCACAACGAGATATTGCGCAGCTTCAACAAGCGGGCAAGCAGCAGCGCATCGCATCAATTTACGGACAAGCTGATCTCAATCCCCGCTGGCGTTTTGATACCCTGCACAACGACGCCGATGACATGAATGAAGCACTGAGTTTTGCTCAGTCATTTATAAGTGCCTATGCGGATCCGGCATTTCGTAAACAGGCCTCCCACATGTTTATCTTTTATGGCGATTATGGCCGCGGCAAATCCCATCTAGCGGGCGCCATTGCCCACCATTTGATTGAACATTATGAAACCACGGTGCTGTATCGACAGCTATCGAGTTTGATGGAGATGCGTTTTTACTCCTATGACTATGACGCCAAAGATGGCATTGCCGAGCAATTTCGGGAGATCCAGCAGGACCTGCTCAAAGTCGATCTGCTGATTTTGGATGAAGTCTGCGTCAACGAAACCATGCTTAAAAAGAACGCGCAGAGCTGGCTGGGTAACCTGCTACGGCTTCGCCAGGCGGCCAAGAAAAATTGCATACTGATCACCAATCACACCCTCAATGATTTGCAAACCGCAATAGGCCGCTACTGCACGGAATCCATCAAAGAGTACGACACCTATAAAATCCACTTTCAAGGACCATCTCGCCGCGAAGAATTTGCCGATGATCAAGTCACGCACACGCCGGCAAATCAAGGTTATCAACCCAATCAAGTCAAATAGGCACTTTTACTGACATTTTGTAAACCTTTCGCATAGAGTGTGCGACTAAACTGGTAGTTATCATTAATCCTATGTATCTACTATGCTTTATATGATATGCACCAAAGCACACTCACTCAACGCATTCTCACTCTTGGGCTATTAGCAGCCGCATTACTATTAAGCACTGCACTACACGCCCGCAATATTAACCAAACCTACCCCGCACAAGCTGGTGGTGGTCTGCAGCTCGACACCGATAGAGGCAGTATCAAAATAGCCATGGTGTATGGTGAGCTACGGGCTAATACCTCAGGGGGCTCAATCAAGGCCACATTTGGCCAACAGATCACCCAAAACGCCAAGCTCACTACCACTGCCCGTAGCGTTACCGCATATTTACCCGCAGACATACAAACGACAGTAGCAGCCTCAACCAGCGGTGGACGGGTACGCTCTGATTTTGCCGTGGATGGGGAAATTAGCAAGCGACGTATCAGCGGTGATATCAATGGCGGTGGTCCAACTCTGACACTGCGTACCTCGGGTGGCAGTGTTAGCATAAAAAAACAACCATAACGCGTCAAATTGTCGCAGCGAAAACAAAAAAATCGCGCTGAACTCAAATAAGCGTAAATCAGCACAAAAAAATATGTGTGAGTTACTCACATTTTGATCAGCTATACATAATCTTGCTATACACAGTTATCCACATCTCATACAGAGGTGTGGATAAGATCGTTAAGAAACTGAGATCAAACTCTGATCAAATTAGGGACAAGATCCGGTTTATTTTGGGTTGTGGATAACAAGGGTGTTTATACACAGGATGTACGCAGTTACAAACTGTGCTTAAGGCGAGTTATGATCGCGCTAAGCAATTGTTATAATTAATAAAAAATCAGTTATGCACGAAAACTGCGTGACTTAATAATAACAATAATAAACTAAGATCCAATATACATACTTATATTAACTACAGCAGGCGCCTTGGCTTCGCCAAAGCCGCAACTCACACTTGCAAAAAAATTATACACACACTGGGAGTTAGGCTAAAATATCAACTTCGAAATGGATGCATGTTTGATAATGCATTCTTAGTTCCTTAGTCAGAGATAGGTCAAACCATGTTTTATTCCCAAGCATATGATGTGATCGTTGTTGGCGGTGGCCATGCAGGTACCGAAGCAGCTCTTGCCGCTGCACGGATGGGAGCCACCACGCTTTTGTTAACGCACAACATGGAAACATTGGGACAAATGTCATGTAATCCAGCCATTGGTGGCATTGGCAAAGGACATTTGGTCAAAGAAATTGACGCTTTAGGTGGCGCAATGGCTAAAGGCATTGATAAAGCCGGTATTCAATGGCGTACGCTCAATGCCTCTAAAGGCCCAGCAGTTAGAGCAACTCGTGCACAAGCTGACCGCAGTCTCTATCGAAGCGCTATTCGCGAGACACTCGAACATCAAGAGAACCTGACTATTTTTCAACAATCATGTGATGACCTGATCGTCGAGAATGATCGCGTGTGCGGTGTTGTCACGCAGATGGGGTTAAAATTTAAAGCAAAAACGGTTGTGCTGACTGTTGGAACATTTCTCGGCGGCACTATCCATATCGGTTTGGAAAATTATCGCGGTGGCCGAGCTGGCGATCCGCCCTCTATCGCCCTAGCCGATCGTTTGCGCGCGCTACCGTTTCGCGTTGATCGCTTAAAGACCGGCACACCTGCGCGTTTGGACGCTCGCACGCTAAACTACAGCAAAATGCAGGAACAGCCTGGCGACACGCCTTTGCCGGTATTTTCATTTATGGGAAGCACGGCTGATCACCCGCGCCAAATCCCGTGTTATATCACCCATACGAATGAACAAACCCATGAGATAATTCGTGGTGGCCTAGATCGCTCGCCGATGTTTACTGGCGTGATTGAAGGAGTAGGCCCGCGGTATTGTCCAAGTATTGAAGACAAAGTAACGCGTTTTGCGGATAAAACCTCTCATCAAATTTTTGTCGAGCCTGAAGGACTCAATTCGATTGAGATATACCCCAACGGGATCTCAACCTCCCTGCCCTTTGATGTGCAATGTAACCTCATTCGTTCTATTGTCGGTTTTGAAAATGCGCACATCATTCGCCCAGGGTATGCCATTGAGTATGATTTCTTTGATCCGCGCGATCTCAAGCAGTCACTCGAAACCAAATTCATCGAAGGACTGTTTTTTGCTGGTCAAATCAACGGTACTACAGGGTATGAAGAAGCTGGTGCACAGGGCTTAATCGCGGGAGCTAATGCGGCTCTGCAGTGTCGCGGAGAAGAGGCTATTTCGCTGCGCCGCGATCAAGCTTACATCGGTGTATTGATTGATGATTTAGCGACCTTGGGCACCAAAGAGCCCTATCGTATGTTTACCTCGCGCGCTGAATATCGCCTCTTGTTGAGAGAAGATAATGCAGATATTCGTCTCACCGAGTTAGGTCGTGAAGTTGGCTTGGTAGACGATGCGCGCTGGACGGCCTTCAATGAAAAAATTGAGCTTATCGAACAAGAAAAGCAGCGCCTTAAAGGCCAGTATATTCACGCTAAACACGCAGCGGTTGACGAGCTAAATCAACATTTAAAGAACCCTGTGAGTAAAGAACACTCATTAGAAGAGCTTATTCGTCGTCCCGAGATGACCTATGCATCGTTAATGTCGGTGTCCGGAATTGGCCCAGGTTTGAGTCATGCACAGGCAGCCGAACAGGTTGAGATCCAGATCAAATACGCCGGTTATATCGAGCGCCAAAAAGACGAAATTGCCAAAACTCGCCGTCATGAAGAGACTATTTTACCTGCTGATTTTGACTATTCACAAATATCAGGGTTGTCCAACGAGGTTGTCGCTAAACTTACCGAAGCGCGACCAGAAACTATCGGTAAAGCGTCACGTATTTCGGGGATCACCCCTGCCGCAATTTCACTGCTGTTGGTCTATCTAAAAAAACACAACATGCTACGTAAGAGTGCTTAAGGGATGACTGCGCCGACAAGAGCACAATTGTTAGATGAGTTAGCCGGTTTGGTTGCACAGACTGATCTGGTTGTGAGTGCTGAGCAACAGCAACAGTTAGTCGATTATGTGCTGCTGATCCACAAATGGAACCAAGCTTATAATTTGACGGCGGTACGCGATCCGTCTGAGATGCTCGTTAAGCACATCATGGATTCGATTGCAGTAGCGCCACTGATTGAGGCCAATACCTGTATTGATGTGGGGACTGGCCCGGGCTTACCAGGGATCCCGCTGGCGATCATGCTCCCGCAAACGCAGTTTACGTTATTAGATACCTTGGGCAAACGCGTGCGATTTTTGCAGCAAGTTGTTTATGCGTTGAAGCTTAAAAACGTCACACCGGTACAAAGTCGGGTCGAAGAATTTGTCGATCACGCGCAATTTGATGTCGTGCTTTCGCGCGCATTTGCTAGTCTTAAAGATATGTTGCACTGGTGTGCACATCTGGTACATTCTAAAGGTGAGTTCTTGGCCTTGAAAGGTCAGTATCCAGAACAAGAAATAAAAGAGTGCCCTGAAATATATAAGGTCACAGATAAGTATGCGCTCACTATCCCGCAACTTAATGCTGAGCGTCACGTATTAAAAATTACCAAAGTTGGTTAAAAAAGTGGCAAAAGTAATTGCAATCGCAAACCAAAAAGGCGGAGTGGGTAAAACCACCACGGCAGTCAATGTGGCAGCGTCAATGGCAGCAACTAAACGTCGCGTGCTGTTAATTGATTTGGATCCACAGGGCAATGCCACCACTGCTAGCGGCGTGACCAAACACGATG
Organism: uncultured Glaciecola sp.; assembly: GCA_964559075.1. GTDB lineage: Bacteria > Pseudomonadota > Gammaproteobacteria > Enterobacterales > Alteromonadaceae > Opacimonas. The sequence continues at coordinate 691 of CAZLGJ010000017.1, read as the reverse complement.
CGCCAGCGACGTGCTACGAATTACTCATTGAAGACATGCCTGCTAGTGATGTCATCATCAAAGAGACCACGGGTAAGTATCACTTGGTGGCGGGCAATAGCGATAACACCGCTGCTGAAGTAAAACTGATGGAGCTGTTTGCACGCGAGGTACGCTTGCGCAAAGCGTTAGAATCGGTGCAAGCGCAATATGACTACATCTTTATTGATTGTCCCCCATCATTATCACAACTTACAGTTAATGCACTGGCAGCAGCTGATTCAGTCATTGTGCCGATGCAATGCGAATATTACGCGCTAGAAGGGTTAACGGAATTGATGGGCACGATCGAAAAACTCGCGTCTGTGGTCAATCAAAATTTGTGTATCGAGGGCATTTTGCGCACCATGTATGACCCGCGCAACCGCTTAGCCAACGATGTGTCAGAGCAGCTCAAACGCCACTTTGGCGAGCAAGTGTATCGCACCGTGATCCCGCGTAACGTGCGACTAGCTGAGGCACCAAGTTATGGTGCGCCGGCCATGTATTACGACAAAACATCGACTGGGGCAAAGGCTTATTTGGCGTTGGCCGGAGAAATTTTAAGGCGCAGCAAGGTCGCCACACAACAAACAGCATAGGGTGCAGTCATGCCAGCAAAAAACAAAGGCTTAGGACGCGGTTTAGATGCATTACTCAATGCCACGCAGTC
>CAZLGJ010000016.1:0-30739 GCA_964559075.1 uncultured Glaciecola sp. | reverse complement strand
CATCTACACTGGAGAAAAGAATGAGCGACAAAATTATCACGTTGTCTGACGATAAGTTTGAGGCAGATGTCATCAATGCTGAAGGTCCTGTCCTAGTTGATTTTTGGGCTGAATGGTGTGGCCCTTGTAAAATGATTGCGCCTATTTTATCTGAAATTGCAGAAAGTTACGACGGTAAAGTGACGGTCGCAAAATTAAACGTGGATGAAAACAGCGAAACCCCACCAAAGTTCGGTATTCGCGGTATCCCGACACTGCTTTTATTTAAGGGTGGCGCGGTAGCCGGCACCAAAGTGGGCGCATTATCAAAAACGCAGTTAGAAGAGTTCTTAGCTGAGCACGTATAACGTTATATCTGCACAGTAACGATTTTTTAAAACCCTTGTCATTTAGTTGGCAAGGGTTTTTTGTATGACTTTGGCATAATTACACTTGTGCAATTGTGTATTTAGTGTTAATTTTATTTATGTTGCTCAGGCATGAGCTCACAGTCACATCCTTCAACGCCTGTACTGTGCTAATTCCCTATTCACAACCATTACCTATGACACGCTAAACGCGTATATGACGAGTTAAAACACTCACAACCACAGAATACCCAACTATGAATCTTACCGAACTCAAAAACAAACCGATCAGTACCTTAGTTGCCCTAGCTGAAGAAATGGGCATTGAAAACATGGCGCGTGCGCGCAAACAAGACATCATCTTTTCCATCCTCAAGTCGCATGCCAAAAGTGGTGAAGACATTTTTGGTGATGGGGTATTAGAAATATTGCAAGACGGCTTCGGCTTTTTGCGTTCGGCAGATTCGTCATATTTGGCAGGACCAGATGACATTTATGTCTCGCCGAGTCAGATTCGCCGCTTTAATTTGCGCACCGGGGATACCATTTCTGGCAAAATCCGCCCCCCCAAGGATTCTGAACGCTACTTTGCACTCCTGAAAATCCGCGAAGTCAACTTCGACAAGCCAGAAAACTCCCGCAACAAAATCTTATTCGAAAACCTTACTCCACTCCATGCTAACGAACGTTTGATGATGGAGCGTGGTAATGGTAGTACTGAAGATATCACCGCGCGCGTGTTGGACTTGGCATCGCCTATTGGTCGTGGCCAGCGTGGCTTGATCGTCGCCCCACCCAAAGCCGGTAAAACCTTATTGTTACAAAATATCGCGCAATCGATTGCGGCCAATCACCCAGAGTGTCAATTGATGGTCTTGTTGATTGACGAGCGTCCAGAAGAAGTAACTGAGATGCAGCGCCTGGTGCAGGGCGAAGTGGTTGCGTCAACATTTGACGAGCCAGCGTCGCGTCACGTGCAAGTGGCAGAGATGGTTATTGAAAAAGCCAAACGCTTGGTTGAGCACAAAAAAGACGTGGTGATTTTACTTGACTCCATTACACGTCTGGCTCGTGCCTACAACACCGTGATCCCTTCATCAGGTAAAGTCCTTACCGGTGGTGTGGATGCCAACGCGCTCCACAAACCGAAGCGCTTCTTTGGTGCGGCACGTAACGTTGAAGAAGGCGGTAGTTTGACCATTATTGCCACTGCACTAATAGATACGGGCTCCAAAATGGATGAAGTTATCTATGAAGAGTTTAAAGGTACGGGTAACATGGAGTTACACCTCAATCGCAAAATCGCTGAAAAACGCGTGTTCCCAGCGATTGATTTTAACCGTTCAGGCACCCGTCGCGAGGAATTGTTGACCTCACAAGAAGAACTGCAGAAAATGTGGATCTTGCGCAAAATTGTGCACGAGATGTCAGAAATCGACGCAATGGAATTTTTGATCGGGCGTCTGGCGATGACTAAGACCAATGATGAGTTTTTTGATGCCATGAAGCGTCAGAAGGGTTAACTAGCGATTGACTTGTTCATATTGCACATAAAAAAGCGTTGCCTAGCAACGCTTTTTTTGTGGTTGATGGTAAGTAAACGAAAGATCTACTGAGCCGCACTGCTACCGTAGTCTTGCAAATGTTGTTTGAACGCAGTCAATACACCATTGGAAGGGCGTGACTTGAGTGATACGGCATGCCATTGATTGATCAAAGGAAAATCGATGATATTAAGCTCTTGTACTTGGTGTTTGTCGGTTTGCGAAAGGGTGTGTTGTGACAGTACAGATAATCCAATGCCAGAATGAACTGCTAGCTGAATTGCTTCATTGCTCTCAATGATCATGACATCATCAAGTGATACGTTGTTTTGTTCGCAGTATTCTTTGAGCATGTTGTAGGTGTTCGAACCTTGCTCGCGCAGTAAAAACGTTTGGTGTTGCAGTGCCGATAAATGGCAATGATTCGGCCCAGCATAATCTAAAGGCGCGACAATCTTCAGTGGGTTTTGCATAAATGGCGTAACGTCTACGTCTTGATCTTCAGGTACCTTGGCGATGATGTACAAATCGTCTTGTTGCTCGGTAATGCGATTTTCGATCTGTTCGGTGTTGCCTACTTTTACTTGCACGTAAATATCGGGATATTCTTTGCAAAAGGTCTTTAGAATATGTGGGATCAAGTATTTCGCTGTTGATACAACAGCTACCTTAAAAGTACCGGCCTTTTGGCCCTTAAGCGCTTGTATGTGATTTTTGAGATTGCGCTGAGATTCCATAACGGAAGTCGCACAGGCATAAACTGCACGCCCCGCATCGGTGAGTGCAATCGATCCATGATGAGTCTCGAGAAGTGTTATACCATAAATCTCGCTTAACTTTTTTAACTGTAGTGATACAGTTGGCTGAGAGAGACGTAGATGTGTTGAAGCGGCGGTGATTGAGCCGGTTTCAACAACACATTTAAAGACTTCGAGCAGTCTAAATGTTACAGTGTTCATATATGTTATTATTATGTGATCTATTTCTAAAGTAAATAGTGACTGAACAATAATTGCACATAATCTATTATTTTTGCCATTTTAACGTTACAGTTCTTTCCCACAGGTGTGATTTGTTGCTAAAATCAGGTGCTTGATATTTGCCTCACAAAGAGAAAATTATGCCTCAAGTCGCCATCGTTATGGGTTCCACGTCAGATTGGCCTACTATGCAAAAAGCCGCCGAAATGCTGGAAAGCTTTGGTGTAGATTTTAAAGCGCAGGTTGTTTCAGCGCACCGCACCCCTGAATTATTAACCGAGTTTGCAAAGACTGCCGCGGACGACGGTTATCAAGTGATCATTGCTGGTGCCGGTGGCGCAGCTCACTTGCCAGGCATGATTGCCGCGCACACCCATTTACCAGTACTAGGTTGTCCAGTGCGTTCAAGCCAGCTAAATGGCGTTGACTCGTTATTATCCATAGTGCAAATGCCCAAAGGCGTGGCAGTGGGTACCTTAGCCATTGGCGAGGCCGGTGCAGCGAATGCCGGACTGATGGCCGCGCAGATCATTGCGTTACACAACCCAACAGTTCGCGATGCGATTATCGAATTCCGCACACAGCAGACCCAAACTGTGTTGGCCAACAATCAACTCGAGTTATAGTCAATGCAAGTTCTCGTTTACGGTTCAGGGCAGCTTGCCCGCATGATGTACCTCGCCGGTGCACCACTATCGATTGATGTGCTGGCGGTGGATGTGGCTACTCGTCATGTGGTGCATCCGATTAGCAAAGCCTTGGTCAGCGATGATTTGGCTGGCGCGATTGCTGCTGCCGATCATTTAACGGTCGAGTTTGAACACGTACCTGAGGACTTACTGGCACAAGCGTCTGCTTCTGGCAAACTGGCACCAAATATGGAAGCTGTGTTGGTCGGCGCGGACCGCGTGCGTGAAAAACAGTTATTAGAACAGCTACACGTCGCCAATTGCCAGCACGAAATAATTACCGATGTTGCCCAATTAACTGGGATTTGTGAACGCCTGGGCGATCGTATTATCTTTAAAGCCTCGCGCGATGGCTATGACGGCTATGGTCAGTGGCGTTGCAAAAGTGCCGCTGATTTACCTGCATTAGAGGCTGAATTTGCCACGCTCGATTTGCAACAAGTCCCCTTAGTGGCCGAGCGTATGTCGCAGTTTTCCCGTGAGTTGTCACTGTTAGGTGCTCGCAACGCTCGCGGAGACGTCGCAATTTACCCCCTAGCCGAAAACTGCCATCACGATGGTCAACTGCATGTGTCGGTGGCGCCAGCTCCGCATTATACTGACGCGTTAGCCGCCCAAGCGCTGGATATCTTCACTAAGATTGCCACCGAGTTAGACTATATTGGCGTGCTGGCGGTTGAGTTGTTTCAGGAAGGTGAAACGTTGTTAGTCAACGAATTGGCCCCACGTGTACACAACTCAGGACACTGGTCAATGCACGGCAGTGTGACCTGTCAATTTGAGAACCACCTGCGCGCGGTTTGCAACATGCCCCTCGGTGCGACGCAAGCAAACGGGGTCAGTGCCATGGTCAATATTATCGGTTGTGAGCCGATCAATGATGCCGTTCTAGGTTTAGCTAATGTGCATCCGCATTGGTATGGCAAAAGCGTGCGTCATAAGCGCAAAATGGGCCATATCAATGTTAACGCGCCTGATTACGCCTCGTTATCACAATACTTGTTGGCGCTTGATGCGCAGTTACCAGGTGAATTTTTCCCTGAGCTTGCCAGCGAGGCTAAAAAGCTACTAATATAGTCCAATCGTTGATATCTGACGTAAATATTTAACCTGGATATCTAATGTTTATAATAATAATCACAAGGACTTGCTATGAAAAATATCTCTCGCGTTACCCAATTAATGATACTCGCAATCAGCGCTGTTGTTTTGACAGCGTGTTCGCCTGCTGAAGACGTGCGCTCTCCCGCGTGGACTCAAGGGCAAATTGTCTTATCCGATGCCAAAATTCGCGCTGCCTTTGCGCAAGCCCAAACTGGAGCCGCTTACGTAGTGATTGATAACCAAAGTACCTTTGCCGATCGCTTAGTGAGTGTGCAGGTGTCTGCAGACGTGGCGGCCGATGTCGAACTGCACGATATGATGATGCACGGCGATATGATGATGATGCACGAATTAGAAGAGGGCATAGCACTGCCAGCCGGCGAAACAGTCTCCTTGCAGCCGGGCGGTAAACACATCATGTTAATGGCGTTGCAAACTGAGCTTGCTGCAGGCAAAAGCATCGATATGACCTTTACCTTTGCCAATGCCCCGGCTCAGACGATTAGCGTGCCAGTTATCAAATTATAATGTCTGTTCTTTTCTAATCAGTTAACGAGGTGATGTATGCGCTTTGTATTATCTAAACTTGTGTCATTGTTGTGTATAGTAGGTATGGCTGGCACAGCCTATGCTGCCGCTCCAACCGTGACTACCAAGACCATTGCCAATGGTTTGGAACATCCTTGGGGCGTTGCCGCTCTTCCCGATGGGCGGTTTTTAGTCACCGAACGTACCGGTTACATTACCTTAGTCGATGCACAGGGTAACAAAACGCGACTATCGGGTGTCCCAGATATTACAGCCAAACGCCAAGGCGGGGCCTTGGGGATTGCGCTAGATCCTGATTTTGCGGACAACCAAACCGTTTATGCGTGCTTAGTGATAGCTGATGAAAGCGGAGCTACTAGTTCTGAGGTACACAAAGGCCAACTAGATGGCACAGCATGGCGTAATGTTGAACCTGTCTTGGTCAGTCAACCTAAAGACAATAGTGATTTTCACTTCGGTTGTCGCTTGACGTTTGCTCCTGATGAAAGTTTGTTTGTCGGTTTAGGCGATCGCTGGGTCGGCATGCAGCGCACGCAAGCACTCGATAATCACTACGGTAAGGTGCTTCGGATCGACCGCGAGGGGGCTCCACATCCACAAAATCCATATCTCGATTCAGCGGTACCAGAGGTTTACTCGATTGGCCATCGCAACGTACAAGGACTAGCGTGGCATGAGCCATCGCAGCAAATGTGGGCGCATGAACACGGGCCGAAAGGCGGTGATGAGATTAACATTCTCAAGTCAGGTACCAACTATGGCTGGCCAACCATAACTTACGGCGTGAATTATAACGGTTCTATTATTACCGATAAGACTGCGCAGGCAGGCTTAGCACAACCGCTACATTATTATGTACCGTCTATTGCCCCAAGCGGCATGGCGTTTTATGGTGATGATTTGTTGGTGGGATCGCTGAAGTTTCGTTATTTGCGGTATATCGAGCTACAAAATGGCGCAATACAAGCAGAATATGATTTGCTAACCGAGTTAGATGCGCGTATTCGCGATGTGATTGTTACCGCCAACGGTGACCAGCAGCGCGTATTTGTATTGACGGATGAGGTAGATGGTCGCTTAATCGAAGTACTTTTTAATAAGGCGAGATAAGCGGTTCATCAGCAAAGGGGTGCGGCGCTTTAAACTGCATCCATTCGTTACTTCGCGGATGATAAAAGCCTAGCTCGGTGGCATGCAGGTGCATGCGTTCAATTCCGCTGCGGCTTGCGTCCGGTGCATATAAGCGGTCACCCACGATCGGGTGGCCAAGTGCTTGCATGTGAACTCTCAGCTGGTGAGAGCGGCCAGTATGCGGGACTAATTTGAGCAAGGTACTGTCTGCATCACGCTGAACTACTTCATAGTGAGTAAGTGCTTGCTTGCCCTGTTCATAGCATACCTTTTGTTTTGGTCGCATCGGCCAATCGACTATGAGTGGCTCACGGCACTCGCCTTCATCTTTTTTTACCTGACCAAGTACCCTAGCGTAATACGTTTTGTGGGTACGCCGCTGCGCAAACTGATCCCCGAGCTGAGCACTTGCTTCTTTGTGCAAGGCAAGCACTAACAAACCCGATGTGGCCATATCTAAGCGATGCACTATGTAGGCAGTGGGAAACACCGTGTTCACGCGCTTTTGAATACTGTCTTGATGCGCCTCACCCCGACCACGCACCGACAGGATCCAAGGTTGCTTATTGATCACCAGGACATCGTCATCGCGATATACTATCTCAAGATAGGGCGTCATAGGTGGTTGATAATCAATAAAGGCCATTAGGGGTTATTTACCAGCACGCGCACTGCATCAAGGTTGATGGGGGCATTGTCAATTTCCCGTTGAGCTTGGGCTAGCTGTCCTTGTAAGGCCTGTATTTCAGTGTCGCGCACGCTAGGATTGATCTGTTGCAAGTAGCGTAAACGGGCCACTTCCTCGCCGAGGGAATGTTGCAAGTCGTTGAGGGCGGCTTGTTTAATCGTTTGTGCTTGTGCGTTAGCCATCTCACTAGCCTTGGCCAACACTTGCGTAATTGGGGCTTCAAGCGCGTTAAGCAATTTAGCTGCAACAACTTTTTTGCTTGGGCGCAAGCTGGATTTTTCAATCTCGGTGACCTCAGCGGTGTGATCACAGCTCAGCACAAAGCTCTGCGGGGTCAAGTATGGATTGTGTTCCGCGCTTGAGGCCGCTTGGATAACAAAGGCACACTCGACAAAAAAAGCGCCCACCGGCAATGCAGGATCTGCGAGCATGCCAACACTGGCACGCCCATTATTATCGCTAAGCAGCACGTCCATCAGTTCTCTGAGCAGCGGATGCTCAAAGGTCATGTAATCATAGTGCTCATTTGCAGTGGCCACGCGCCTAGAGAAGGTAACTGTCATGCCGTCTTCAGGCAAGTGACGCAATGGGTAGGCGAGTTCTTCGCTGGCGTGTAGCACATAGCTGTGATTATCATGCACGCTCATTTTGATCCCGACCATATCGGCCACCGTTTGCAAAAACGCATAAGCGTCGGCGCCAGGCAGCTCTTCATCGAGGCGTGCAAGTAGGGCTTCGTGTTGTTCAAAGCCCTTGGCATTGATTTCGAGTAATTTGTTGCGGCCACTTTGATTGGCTTCATTGTGTTGGTTTGCAAGTGCTTGCACAGTTTGCAGATCTTGTTCAAAACAATCACTCAGCGCAATGTCTAGCGGACGCTGTCCAAACGCAGCAAACACGTCGCTGCCTACCGTACAGGTTTGTGCGAAGGCATTGAGTCCTTCATGATAAAGCGCAAACAACTGCGCTTGAGCGCTGTTTTGGTGATAGGGAACGTGGATGCGTATTGTTTGGGTTTGACCAATGCGATCTAAGCGGCCAATGCGCTGCTCCAACAAATCCGGATTAAGCGGCAAATCAAATAAAATCAAATCCTGACAAAACTGAAAATTGCGTCCTTCAGAACCGATTTCAGAACACAATAATAGTGGCGCTCCGGCCTCTGGATCGGCAAAAAAGTGCGCGGCGCGGTCGCGCTCGGCAATCGTCATTTGTTCATGAAAGACGGGAATGTTTTTGCCTGTGCTGACACGCAAGTGCTCGGCAAGCTGTAATACCGTGCGAGCGGTACGACAGATAAGCAATGTTTTGCCCTGTGCGCCATTCAGGTATTCCACTAACCACGCAACTTTGGGATCGTCTGTAAGCCAGGTTTTTACCCATTGGGTATCTTCGTGGACATGTGCTTGTAGTGAGGTTTTGTTACTCTTGTAGCTTGCAGGTGCCGCTAGTGGGTGTGGCAGCAGCTGCCGTTGGTTTTGATGGCCTATTGCAGCCCGTGTGTTGCGATAAAATAAGCGTCCAGTACCGTGGCGGTCAATCAGTTCTTGAATGAGTTGCTGCGGGGAATGCGATGCAATATCAGTTGAGGAGAGTTCAGGTAACAGTGCAGCGCAGTCATTAAGTAATGTCTGGCTTAGTGGCATTTCAGCAACAAGTAATTGCTCACTTAGTGCAGCGAGCTGTTGATACTGGGATTGCTCTTCGGCAAAAACTGCGGCATCGACGAATCGATTGGGGTCGAGTAGCTGCAGCTGGGCAAAGTGAGCGTTGCTGCCAAGTTGGTCAGGAGTGGCGGTAAGTAGTAACACGCTGGGGATCTGTGCGCTTAATGCGGTCAATAGGCTATAGTGCTCGTCTTGGGCATCGGTGTAGTGGTGAGCTTCATCCACAATGAGGCAATCCCACTGCGCATCGAGCAGGCTAGCTTTGTTTTGAGGGTGCGCATCGAGCGCTTCCACTGAGGTAATGACCCACTGTGCACTATGCCAAATGTCTTCTTCATTTTCGCGCAAGGTTTCGAGGCGTTCTGCATCAAATAACGAAAAAAGCATATTGATACGGCGATGCATTTCGACGAGCCATTGATGTTGTAGGGCTTCGGGAACGATGATCAGGGCACGCTGGCATCGACCAAGCAGGCGTTGTTTTTGTAGGATCATGGCAGCTTCGAGCGTTTTTCCTAGGCCTACTTCGTCGGCAAGCAGTACTCTAGGCTGATAGCGTGTGCCTACTTGCTGTACAATGTTGATTTGGTGTTCAAGGGGCGTAATGCGCGCACCCAAAATTCCCATTGCGGGATCTGTGTTCAATGCGTATTGGGCGGCATAGGCAGTTTTGCGTACATCAAACCATTGCGGGCGGTCGAGTTGACCAGAAAACAAGCGCTTGTGTGGTTGATTAATCTGCAGGTGATGCGCCAGCTGAGTTTCAAAAAGCGGCGCTGAGGTGCCGTCGGCATAGCTAACCTGATAGGTAATAATACCCTGTTCCTCCTCGCTGCCTTCGACAATAAGGTCACGACCTTGGTGATCTTGTGCTGACTCACCTGTAGAGAGCGCAAAACGGATCAGCGGCGCGCTGTCCTTGGCGTAAATGGCGTCACTGTTGACGAGGGGAAAAAAAACGTGGACTTGACGTGCCTGCACGTCCGTTACCAGACCAAGGCCTAGTTCAGGTTGTTGACTGTTAAGCCAACGTTGACCGGGGACAAACATAATAGAAAAAAACTCGTAAAAAGGTCGTATCAATACGTCCTATTATGACATCCCCACGCGGCGCATAAAACAATAAAATTTTCGTGCAATTTGCGTCAATCTGGATTAGGTTTAGTTAAGAGGCGATAGAATTTGCAATAAAACTGTCACCTTAGCGCTTTACCCTATCAGTTGATTGCGAGTTTAGGAGTAATGGATGACGCAAGCACATACCAAAATTTATGTTTTAGATACCAATATTTTATTACACGAACCGCTCGCCTTTTTATCCTTTCAAGAGCACGACGTTGTCATCCCGATGACGGTTTTAGAAGAACTCGACCACATTAAAGACAGCAAAAAAGACGTTGCCAGAGACGCACGGGTCTCAATTCGCGCGCTGGAAAACGTGCTGGCCGACGCGTCTCCGGAACAAATGGCCGTAGGGGTAACTATGGCTGGGCTAGGCTCCAAAGAGCACGGGCCAACGGGGCGTTTGCGCATCTACACTGACCTGTTGATGGAGCCAAACAAGCAGGTGTTTACCAGCAACGAAAACGATAATCGCATCATCAATGTCGCGCTTGATTTGCAGCGTAGCTATCCCGAACAAGGGGTGATTTTGGTGACCAAAGATATCAATATGCGGCTCAAAGCCAAAGGCGCGGGCATGCAGTTTGTTGAAGACTATCGCACCGATCAGCTGATTGACGATATTAAGTATTTGTCCAAAGGCTATATCAAGGTACCGGGGCGCTTTTGGGATGGCGTGACGGATGTCGATAGTCAAACCGAAGGCCGAGATACGGTGCATCGCATCGCGCTCAGCCAGTTGCCAGAGCTGTATATCAACGCGTTTATCATCGATGAAGACAAAGAGTTTGCCGGGGTAGTAGAGCTGATTGATGACACTCATGCTGAAATTTTGGATTTGGGCGTTGAGCGGCTCATGTCGCGCCAAGCATGGGGCGTACATCCTAAAAATATCGGTCAAGCCATGGCGCTACACGCCTTGCTCGATCCGCACATTGACTTGTGTATTCTGACTGGTCCGGCTGGTAGTGGTAAAACCTTGTTAGCACTTGCCGCTGCGCTTGAAATGGTGGTTGAAAAGAACATGTATGATAAGATCATCGTCACGCGTTCCACCCCAGAAATCGCCGAATCTATTGGTTTTTTGCCCGGCACGGAAGAGGAAAAAATGGCGCCGTGGTTATCAGCCATCACTGATTCGTTAGAAGTCTTGCACGGTCAAGACGTCAATACCTCAGGGTCATTGTCTTACATCATGGAAAAGGCCAATATTCAGTTTAAATCGGTCAATTTCATGCGCGGACGCAGTATCCAAAATGCCATAGTGATTTTGGATGAATCCCAAAATTTAACGGCTTCGCAGCTTAAAACCATTATCACGCGATGTGGTGAAGGTACCAAGCTCATCGTGGGCGGAAACTTGGCTCAGATAGACAGTAATTATCTTTCTGCGGTGACTTCGGGATTGACCTATTTGGTCGAAAAGTTTAAGAATTTTTCTGGTTCTTCGACCATGATGCTCGATGGCGTTGTAAGAAGTCGCCTCGCAGAGTTTGCCGAAAAGTCGTTATAATTTGTAAGTCGCGTGAATATCCGAATGCGTGGTCTATACTTAAAATCATTCGGATTATTTGTGATATCCCATGAATGTAAAAAGCAGAATATTGATCGTTGACGACGAACCCTCGAACGTGCAAATTATTGCAAATGCAATTTATAAAGAGCACGAGCTACTGGTCGCGACCTCCGGCATGCAGGGATTGAAAGTCGCCAATAACGAAATGCCGGATCTGATTTTATTGGACATTGGCTTACCCGATATCAGTGGCTATCAAGTGTGCCGCACGCTTAAGAATCAAGCGGCAACGGCCCAAATCCCCATTATTTTTATTACTGCCCGTGATACTGATGTTGATGAGCTGCATGGACTCGAGCTGGGCGCGATCGACTACATACGCAAACCCTTTTCGCCGCCGCTGATTCTAGCTAGAGTCAACAACCAGCTGTTGTTAAAGCACAAAACCGACCAGCTAGAGATGCTGGCCATGATAGATGGCCTGACCGGTATCCCTAATCGCCGTCTGTTTGAAGATGAATATCGCAAGGCGTGGAGTTTTGCTCAGCGTAAGCAGCGCGAGCTTGCGGTCGCTATTTTGGATATTGACTATTTTAAACAGTTTAATGATCACTATGGCCATGCCAAGGGCGACCACTGTTTGCAGTTAGTCGCCAAAACGATTGCCAATACTTTGCATCGTCCGCTGGACTTCGTAGCGCGCTATGGCGGTGAGGAGTTTGTGGTGATTTTGCCCGACACGCAAGTGGAGGATGCCATCAAAGTGGCGGAGAAAATGCGCAACAACATCGCCGATCTGAACATCCAGCATGAGCATCCCGATATTGATTATATTGTGACTGTGAGCATTGGGGTGGCGACCTGTAAACCAGAATCGCATCGCGCCAGCCGCAAACTATTGGAAGAAGCAGACAAAAACCTGTACCAGGCCAAAAATATGGGGCGTAACCGGCTCTATCAAGCCTAGTCAGCAACTTAGCGAAATACAGATAGTTTTCCGGTCAGTATGTCTTTGTACATGACCCAGTCACCCAAAAAGCTATACCAAGGATGCTTAAACGTCGCTGGCTTGTTTTTTTCAAACAGCGCGTGTCCCAGCCAAGCAAAGCCATAACCCACAACCGGAAGTGACCACAGCCATGACCATGCCTGTGTCAATATCACCATGACCAGTACCAGTAGCACTAAGGTAGAGCCAATAAAGTGCATGAGTCTGCAGCGTGGCTTGCGGTGCTCCGCCAGGTAGTAGGGATAAAACTCTGAAAAGTTGGCAAAATGTGACTGCTTCATGGTGCGCTAATCTGTTGTTATTATGATGAGTAAAATATAAACAAGACCCAACAGAGATGCAACCCGAGGGACGATGTCCCCTTGGTTTTACACAAATCACCCCCATTAAGATACTAAGTGAAGTACAAGGAACCGCTATGCAAGCGCCATTAGCTATTACCCTAGAAAATTTTCAGCAAGTCATTTTAGAAGACAGCAAACAGCACTGGCTGTTATTGCAGTTTTATATGCCAGAGAACGAAGCCTGTGTGCAGATGACGCAGCTGCTTAGCACAGCCGTGCAGCCCTATGCAGAGCATCTGATTTATGCCCAAGTCAACTGTCAAACAGAGCAGCAAATCGCCATGCAGTTTGGCATTCAAAGCTTACCCACGGTGATGTTGGTCAAAGATGGCCAGCCGGTGGACGGTTTTGCCGGTATGGCGGATCAAGCGGCAATCCAAGCCTTGCTTGAAAAACACTTGCCAAAACCTGAAGATGAACTGCTTGCACAGGCTCAAGCATGTATTCATGATGCCGACTACGTATCGGCGTTGCCTTTGGCCAAGCAGGCCTTTGCGCTTAACGAAAACAACATCGACGCTCGTTATGTGCTGATTGACTGCATGCTAGAGAATGGTCAAGTGGACGGCGCCAAAACCCTGCTTGAGCCGATTGGCTTAGTTGATCAAGACCAACGTTATCAAATCTTACAGGGCAAAATCGAACTGGCTGAGCAAGCCGCCGAGTCGCCAGAAATTAAAGCCTTGCAGGCTGCGGTGGAAGCTAACCCCGAGGAGTACCAGCTGCAGGTAGATTTGGCGGTACAGTTACACGCTGCGCATCAAACGGCTGAGGCGCTTGCGCTGTTGTTTGCAGTGGTCCAGCGCGACATGAACTTTGGCGATGCCAAGAAAACCTTTCTCGATATGGTTAACGCACTACCGGATGGTGAACCGCTCAAATCTGAGTACCGCCGAAAAATGTACAGCTTGTTGTATTAATCCAGTGTAGTTTTGGCGCATTAGACCAAAAAGGCATAACAAACCCCCTTCTCGGGCGTGATATTTATCCAGTTTATTGATAAAATCACGCCCTATTTTTTTGTGATACAGTAAGTTATTAAAGATTATGGCTAAAAACGTCGTCGTGCTCGGCACTCAATGGGGTGATGAGGGTAAAGGTAAGATCGTAGATTTGTTAACTGAACGCGCAACCTACGTGGTGCGCTATCAAGGTGGCCATAATGCAGGGCATACCTTGGTGATCGACGGCGAAAAAACCGTGCTTCACCTTATTCCTTCTGGTATTTTGCGTGACAACGTCACTTGCGTTATCGGTAACGGCGTGGTGTTAAGCCCTGAAGCCTTATTAAAAGAAATGACGATGTTAGCCGAGCGCGGTGTGCCGGTTGCTGAACGTTTAAAAATTTCCGAAGCCTGCCCACTGATTTTGCCATATCACATTGCTCTTGACCAAGCGCGAGAAATCGCACGTGGCGCTAAAGCCATTGGCACTACGGGTCGCGGTATTGGTCCAGCTTATGAAGACAAAGTTTCGCGTCGCGGTTTGCGCGTGGGTGATTTGTTCAATGCTGAAGATTTTGCAGCCAAGCTCAAAGACATTTTGCAGTATCACAATTTTATGTTGACCGAATACTACAAGGTCGATCCGGTTTCATTTGAAGATGTGTATGCACAAGCGATGGAATTTGCCAAGATCCTCAAGCCGATGATCGTCGATGTCACCGAACTACTCGATAATGCCAACAAGCAAGGTTTAGAAATCATGTTTGAAGGCGCGCAAGGTACGTTGTTAGATATTGATCACGGTACCTATCCTTACGTGACTTCATCAAACACCACTGTCGGTGGGGTTGCAACTGGTGCTGGTTTTGGTCCGCTCAATCTTGATTATGTATTGGGTATTGTTAAAGCCTATACGACTCGAGTTGGTTCGGGTCCGTTTCCGACTGAGCTAGACTGTGAAGTGGGTCAGCATTTGGGTGTCAAAGGCCATGAATTTGGTGCAACCACTGGCCGTAAACGCCGTACGGGTTGGTTTGATGCAGTCGTTATGCGCCGTGCGGTGCAAATCAACTCGATTACCGGCTTGTGCTTAACTAAGCTAGACGTATTAGACGGACTTGAAACACTGTCGATTTGTGTCGGTTACAAAGACAAAGACGGTAACATTTCTAACGTCCCCCCTATGGCCGCTGACGGTTATGATTTGATTGAACCAGTCTACGAAGACATGCCTGGTTGGTCAGAAAACACCTTTGGGGTGAAGAACTTTGACGAATTGCCACAGGCGGCAATCAACTATATCAAGCGCTTAGAAGAATTATGCGAAGTGCCTATTGATATCGTATCAACTGGCCCAGATCGCGTTGAAACTATCGTGTTACGCGACCCTTACGACGCCTAATCACACACTGGCCACTAAGAGAACAAGCATGACAGTGCAGCCTTTTCATCTTGCCATACCCGTGACTGAGCTTGCTCAGGCGCGGGTTTTTTATGGGCAACTGTTAGGTTGTGAGATGGGTCGCAGCAGCGATGACTGGATTGATTGGAATTTTTTTGGCCACCAGCTGGTGACCCATTGTGTGGCTAAGATGCCAAGCGCACCAGCGTTTAATCAGGTGGATAAACACGCGGTACCTGTACCACATTTTGGGGTGGTGCTCAGTGTTGCCGATTGGCAGGCCCTTGCCCAGCGTTTGGATGGCAAAGTTGAGTTTATCATTCCACCCTACACGCGCTTTGCCGGTCAGGTAGGGGAACAACATACGATGTTTTTCCTCGACCCGTTTGGCAATGCGCTAGAGTTTAAGGCATTTGCTGATCTAGGGCAGTTATTTGCGCGTTAACTGCACCTATTTGTCTGCCTAATTAATCAACCCGTTTATTTCACCTGCGCTTTACCGCGCCCATTGCTCTCAGAGGCCGCTTCAATACCGTTGGCAGATACATGTAACAAGTGCAGATCCCCAAAGCGACGCTCTTTCATCGTGTACCCCATGTCTTCTAACGCACTGACTGTAGCAGGGGCGATGCCTTGGTGGTAACTGATGCTGTCTTTGGGCAGTAACTGGTGATGAAAGCGCGGAACATCCACTGCTTCTTGGGCTGACATGCCAAACTCCAAGACATGCAGAATGGATTGATAGACCGATGTGATGATAGTCGTACCGCCAGGCGATCCTGTCACGACTTTGACCTCGCCATCTTGCAGTACTAGGGTGGGAGCCATTGAAGATAACATGCGCTTGTAAGGCGCAATAGCATTTGCCTCACCGCCAATCGCGCCAAAGAAATTAGGCACGCCTGGCTTTACGCTAAAGTCATCCATTTCGTTATTTAACAAAAAGCCAGCTCCTTCAACCACAATGCCGTTGCCGAAGCTAAGATTGATGGTGGTGGTGTTAGATACTGCGTTACCATATTGATCAATAATAGAAAAATGCGTGGTATCTTCACTTTCTGGTAAGCCGGGTTTGATGTTTTCCGTCACTGAAATAGCGCTGCGCTTAACGCCGCTGGCGCGAGTGGCAACATACTCAGGGTTTACTAGTTTGTGTACGGGCACGTCGACAAAGTCTGGGTCGCCTAAGTATTCGGCGCGGTCGGCAAAGACGCGTTTGCCGATTTCTGCAAGCAAGTGTATGTATTCAGGTGAGTTG
Organism: uncultured Glaciecola sp.; assembly: GCA_964559075.1. Lineage (GTDB taxonomy): Bacteria > Pseudomonadota > Gammaproteobacteria > Enterobacterales > Alteromonadaceae > Opacimonas. The sequence continues at coordinate 14,445 of CAZLGJ010000016.1, read as the reverse complement.
TGAGCGTATAGCGGTGCTTGAAGCCCGATATCGATTTGTTTGGCCGGAGCAAGCAGGTCGTACATTTTGAGCCACTGCGTGATGGCAATCCCGCCTGAGCTGGGCGGTGGTGCACTGACCAAGGTATAATCACGCCACTGACTAGTAATAGGCGCTCTGAAGACTGCTTGATAGTTAGCGAGGTCAGCCTTGTCGATCAGGCCGTTATTGGCTTGCATAAAATCAGCAATGATTTGTGCAGTGGCACCGGCATAAAATCCGTCCGGCCCTTGATCGCGAATGCGTTTGAGCGTGCTGGCTAGCTCAGGTTGTACAAAGACTTCACCGGCTTTAGCATGGCCAAAATAATCGACAAAATTCAGGGCAAGCTCGCGTTTTTCAATGCGCGCAATAAAACGAGCGACCTTGTCAGCGAGTTTTTGGGGGACGACAAATCCTTCTTCCGCAAGTTTCACCGCAGGATCCACAAGGCTTGCCCAGGGCAAAGAGCCGTATTTTTGGTGCGCAGCCCACATGCCAGCAACTGTGCCCGGCACCCCCGAGGCAAGCGGGTCGTAAAGGCTCTTGAGCCGAATGGGGTCACCGTTGCCATCGAGATACATGTCTCGTGATGCTCCAGCAGGCGCCATTTCACGATAATCTAGAAAGTCATTGCCTTGCTCAGTATGAATGAGCATAAAGCCACCACCACCAATGTTGCCTGCTTCGGGCAGCGTCACGGCTAAGGCAAACTGCACGGCAATTGCCGCATCAATGGCATTGCCCCCTTGCGACATAATCTGCATGCCGACATCGGAGCTAAATGTATCTGGCGCAGCAATGGCCATTTGGCCTTTGAGATTAGACGCAATTGCCGCTGATGAACAAAATAATGAAATAGTGCAGGAGATCAATACAATGAGTCGCGTCATAATTATCCTTAGTTGCCGATACTTGTCGTTAAAATTATTGTAATTGTTTGACGTTTAAGAGTATCGCAGTTCACGATTTTGTGAAAGTGTAAAAAATTAGCACTGACGTTTTTGCCAAAATACAGTACATTACCAGACATTGATGGGGATGTTATATCGAGCTTATGGAAGAAAATGATGCGAATATTAACAGCGTTTGTCTTATCGTTATTTAGTCATGCAGTGACCGGGGCGTCGTGGCAAAATGCGGCGCAGCTAGGGCAAAAAATTATGCTGGATATCCGCTATTTTTGTGAGTCTGGCACCAGTGAGCAGTGCCGTGAGCCGGTGACTCAATTTCCGCCAGCGTTGGGGAGATTAATCGCCGACTATCAGATCGGTGGCGTGGTGTTATTTGCTGAGAATATTGCGTCCTCATCTCAACTTCGTCAACTCACTCAAGCCTTACAGCAGCATAGTCACGAGCCGCTCATGATTGCGGTCGATCAAGAAGGGGGGCGAGTGGCGCGCTTACCAACGACGGTATTGCCGGCGTTTTCTGGCAATATGGCGCTTGGTGCGACTTATGCGCTACATGGTACCGCGCTTGCCTCTGAAGTCGCTACGATCCAAGCGCAATCTCTCTTGGCGCATGGGATCAATGTCAATTTTGCCCCTGTGGTTGATGTCAACAACAACCCGGCTAACCCCGTTATCAATGTCCGTGCGTTTGGCAGCGAACCTGAGCAAGTCGCGAAATTTGGTGCTGCCATGGTCGATGCGTATCAAGCGCAGGGATTATTAGCAACGCTTAAACACTTTCCGGGACATGGGGACACCGAAATTGATAGTCATACGGGGCTGCCCCGCGTCAATCACAGCCGTGCGCAGATAGATGCGCAGGATTTGGCGCCGTTTAAACAGATCATTGAGCAGCATTCGCCTGCTTTGGTCATGACCGCACATATTCAATACCCAGCATTAGATAACACGCGGATTGTCGGAAAGTCAGGGGAGTCGATCATTGCGCCAGCAACGTTATCGCGGGTGATATTAGAAGACGTGCTGCGCAAACAGTTGGGATTTGACGGCTTGATTGTGACCGATGCACTTGATATGGCGGGCATTACGCATTTTTTTACGCGGCTGGATGCACTGACGCATACCTTTCGCGCGGGCGCCGATATTGCGTTAATGCCTTTTACTATTCGCACGCCAGAGGATATTGAGGCATTTGGCGAGTTTTTTGCCAGTGCCATGGATGCCCTGCAAGCTGACATGCTAAGTGAGCCTTGGCAGGTATCGTTGCAGCGTATCGCCATGGCTAAACAAGCGTTACAGGATGAGCAACCGTTGACCGCACCGCGAGTTGCAAGCATCAATACTAGTGCGTTATCAGCCCAGCTAGCGCGTGCCAGCTCCACCTATCTCACCCCTGTTACACGGGCGCCGCTTCACTCCAAAATGCAAGTTGCTGCGATTATGCCAGATGAGCTGCGCTGTCGCGGACTAGCACAGGCAATGCAAGCTGCTGCAAATGCCTCGGTCACCTGCATGAGTATGGCCACACAAAGCGAGCTAAACGCTATACAAACAACGCTTGCTACGCTTAACGATTTTGATCGCATTATCATTGGTGAGCTATCACCAATTGTCTCGGCAGTCGAAATGGGCGGCATGGATGACGTGGCGGCGATACGCGCGAGGCGCGCCAAACGAACCAGCATTGCCGCGCAACAACAGTTGATCAGTGACATGTTAAGTCAACCAGGGTTGCAAAAAAAAGCAATATTGGTTGCTTTGCGTGCGCCCTATTTTGTCATGTCTCAAGAGGCACCAGTCAAAGTCGCGTTGTACGATTATCGCGTTACTCAGAACATCGACAAAACTTACCACAGCTATGCACTTCAAGCGCTCGTTCAGGGACTACTTAATCCTGAGAAGGTAACTGGAACGCTGCCGGTGGATTGAGCATGACCCCGTCTTTGACAAACAAACTCTGCTCCTCTCGCTGTAGACAAAATGTTGCTGGGCCATCTACATACAGCGCTTGTAGCTCGCTCATGGTGATGTGCCACTGCGAGCAGTGATAGCGTGTAAATGCGTGCACATGTTGGCAATCACCGATGTCCTTGATACTGACGTGACCGTTTTTATCGTTGACGGCAACATCAACACAAAAACTTCCGTCAGAGTGCGTGACAGTGATGCCGCTAAAAACCACATCGACCCAAGTATCTTCGTGATTTTGCGGAATTGCAAAGTATGCGTCCAGTGCGATATCGTGATAGCTATTGTCAGCCAGCGCGATAAATGCAGTCAATAAGCACACGCTAATCAATTCTCGTGCACATTGACGATGAGGATCATTAAATTGTTTACCTGCTTCTACCAATATCGTTGGGTAGCCTTTGGCCATACAGGTGTCACCAAATGAGCGCATGTAAAAGGTATCGTCAAAGCGGCCGATTTGTTGCGGTAATTCAAGGTCTATCATAGTTTGCATTGTGACAATGAGCTGCATGGCTGTTTTGCGCGCCTCGGTGATGGTTTTAGCAGCATCACTAGATGGAGCCAAAAACGCCAGTGTTGCTGGTTGTCCACGTAAACCGGCACCGTAATAATCATTTTGGTCGTGCAAATTAAAACACACTGTTGGTGTTAATCTATCCACCAAACGCGCCAAAATTTGTCCTTCGGGTGTTTGTAGCGCTAAACCATCGCGATTTATATCTAGTCCTTGGGCGTTTTTGCGCGTGTTACGCTGGGCACCATCAGGATTGAGCATGGGCACAATATGCACTGAATAACGCTTCCAAAACGCATTGGGTAGACACTCAGGCGCATGCGCAAGAAGATTTAACAAATCTAATACTGAAGCGGTCGCCGTTGGCTCATCACCATGCATTTGACTCCATAACAAGATATTATCTGGTCCTTGTCCAATCTGTAAGTGATAAACGGGACGCTGCTCAAAAGAGCGATACGTGTCTTGCACTGAAATGAGCGGATGATTCGCCAATTCAACAATAATTGGCTCGATATCGTCTAGGCGCAGATGTGCTTGATCAAGTTCTGCATAGGCGAACCGCTTAATTTGCTCACGCATTGCCATACTAGTGTGCAACATGCTCTGATCCCTTGTGTTTAAGTGGGTTACTTGGTGCTGGTAAAGCAGCTGGTTGACTGACAGCCGGCGTCCCGTATTGACGTAAACGTGGATAGAGCAGGTACGGTTTACGTGTTGTCAAAAAACTATCTATGTCTGTCTGCCAACTCGCTTGCAGGGCGATAAGTGACTTACTTGACTCCAGTGCAAGCCGCAGCGAATCATTACCGACTAACTTGTCAAAAAAACTGGATGAGGTAAAAAACTTGATTTTATTTGATTTAAAAAGAGAGTGTGTACTTGCTAATATGCTCAAATCAAATCCTGATAGATCGCGATCTAACTCATCAATCAGCGTCGCTTGAAGGGGCTCGTCTTGCCATTTGGGTGTCGGTGCGCTTGGCATACTGCGCGGCGTGACGCTAAACGTGGACTCGGCGAGCGATAGCTCCGGGTGACCGATAAGCTGAAAAGGCCACTGCGATCCTCGGCCAATACTCACGTGTGTCGGCTCAAACAAGCACAGCGACGCGTACCACTGAATCGCTTGATCATTTGGCAGGTTGGGGCTTGGTGCAATAGGCAAGGAATATGTTTTTTTATCATGATAGTCTTGGACTTTGATAACAGTAAGTGCTAACTCACTATTAGTATTTAGCCATTGCTCACCGCGGATCATCAATGCCAGCTCCCCCACGGTCATGCCGTGCAAAACTGGAATAGGGTGCATGCCGACGAAAGACTGCCAGCGCAAATCAAGCACTGGTCCAGCGACATGCGCAATGTTGGGGTTAGGCCGATCAAAAATGATCACATGCTTACCTGCTTCGGCAGCAGCTTCCATGACTAAGTGCATTGTGGAGATATAGGTATAGAAGCGCACGCCCACATCTTGGATATCGAAGATCAGCACATCAACATCGGACAGCATGGTGGGGCTTGGTTTTTTCTGTTTGCCATAGAGCGAAACGATAGGTAGCTTGGTGCGCGCATCAATCGCATCCGCAATGGTTTCTCCCGCACCTTGTTGCCCTCGAAAGCCGTGCTCAGGGGCAAAGACCTTTACGATGTTCACACCTTGCGCCAATAACTGATCAACGAGATGGGTATCCCCTACCACCGCGGTGTGATTGACGACCAGCGCCACCCGCTTACCGGCAAGCAAAGGCAGGTACTTATCAAATTGAGCAGCGCCAACTTGTGCAGGCAGCGCTGGAGCACCGACATCGACTAACTGACTCTGGTCTGCAAGTAGGGCATTAGCAGGAAATCCAAGAAAAACAATCACTCCCCACACTAAGCCTAGACAGCATCTAGCCATTAGTCGCGGCCTCCAAAGCTTGACGCAAAAAGCCGTGATGCTCGTTTAACAAGGCCTCCGCAGCGGCTAATGATAGTTGCCTTTGATACATTAAAATCGCCAGTTTGGCACTGCCGTTGGCGTGTATCAGCGCTCTCTGCGCATCCGCTTCTGTGCAGCCGGTTGCTTGCATAACGATACTCCTTGCCCGCCCTTTTAGTTTCGCGTTGGTAGTGTTCACATCCACCATGAGATTACTATAGACCTTGCCGAGCTTGACCATGACAGTGGTGCTTAACATGTTTAAGACAAGTTTCTGAGCGGTGCCTGCCTTCATGCGGGTTGAGCCCGTTAAGACTTCTGGCCCAACCGCCACAACGATGGCATCTTTTACTATTGTGTTCATGACACCTGTGGGATTACAGATAATGCTAGCGGAGTAAGCGCCAACTGACTGAGCATACTCAAGCGCACCAACTGCATAAGGCGTTCGGCCAGAGGCCGCAAGTGCAATGACACAGTCTTGTGCAGTGAGCTCAAGCTTGGACAGATCGCGATGCGCTAACAGCGGATCGTCTTCAGCTCCTTCCACAGCTTTGATAAAGGCATTTTCGCCTCCAGCAATACACCCCTGAACCAATTCATCCGAGACGCTAAAGGTCGGGCGGCATTCGACTGCATCGATGATCCCCATGCGGCCGGAGGTACCTGCGCCACAATATATCAAACGTCCGCCATTTTTTAATCGGGCGACAACGGCTTCTACACAACGAGTAATGACGGGAATTTGGCCAGCCACTGCACTGGCTACGCCCTGGTCAGCTTGGTTAATGATGCGCAGGATTTTAGAAACCGGCAAGGTATCGAGTTGCGCCGATGCGTCCAGACGCGATTCGGATAAAATGGTTTGCAGTTCCGCTTGCGTAGCGACATGCTCAGTGCTCAATGGAATCACTCCGTGAACGAGTCAAAATAGATAATATCAGTGTAGCAATCACTACAACACTTAGTCTAGCCAATCCATCTGCATTATGATTGACCCCTCGATAAGATCCCACTAGAATCGAGCCAATAGCAATCTCACCAATCTCACTCACAACTGCAACGCGCAAAAAAGGAATATCATATGAGTCGGGCCACGATGGCACAGATAAATTTGGCAGCATTGACTCATAACTATCGCTGTCTGCAAAAGCCGCATTGCGAAACTATAGCGGTTGTCAAAGCGGATGCTTATGGGCACGGCATGCTGACTGTTGCCAAACATTTAAGCGGTCTTGGTGTCAGTGCGTTTGCTGTTGCGTTTGTTGATGAAGCGCAAACTTTACGTGAGGCAGGCTTGGGTGAGCCAATCTTGGTTCTTGAAGGGCCAATGTCCAAAGACGAGCTAACGTGGATGTTTGAGCATGACTGTTGGCCAATGCTGCACGCAATGTATCAGCTCGATTGGCTGGCAGCACTTCCCCACAATACTGCGCAAGAGGGGTTAATTTGGGTCAAAATTGATACTGGCATGCATCGCTTGGGTATAGCTCCAGGCAGCTTTAAACAATACCTAAAGCAGTCTACTAGTAAAGCGCTCACCAATAATCTGGTGCTAGCCACGCATTTTGCCTGTGCAGATACGCCTGAACACCCAGCTAATGCGGTCCAGCGTGAAGTATTTACAGACTTGATAGAAGATTGTAAGCCAGTAGCGACAAGCGTTGCCAACTCTGCAACTCACCTTAACAGCGAAGCGCCAACCCATGCTCAGTCGCGTCAATTCGTGCGTTTGGGTATAGCTCTGTATGGCTGTGCGCCAAACAACCACGCCGGCGATGTAGCCAGTCTGCAATTACAACCAGTAATGCGCTTGTCTGCCCCTATTATTGCTCTGCGAAACATTGCGGCGGGTGAAGGCGTCGGCTATGGGCTTACCTGGGTCGCAGCACGAGCAACTACCATTGCAACGGTGCCGATCGGTTATGCTGATGGGATCCCGCGCGGGGCCGGTAACTGCGCGAGTGTGCTTGTCAACGGCACGCTTTGTCCCATTGTAGGTCGGGTTTCAATGGATATGATCACGCTCGATGTCACTGATGGCGCCTGCGAAATAGGCGACAGCGTAGTGCTGTGGGGGCCTGAGCTTCCAGTGGAGCATTTTGCCCAGTCAATTGATACCATCAACTACGAATGCGTAACCCGTGTCTCTGCGCGCGTGCCGCGTAAAGTCGTTAATTAACGCAAGCAAAACGCCAATTACCCCTGCATTTTTGGATTACAATAACTAATTCAAAAAAACAAAAATTATGATGACAAAATCGTGACATTTTTGGTGTGAACCGTAGTCAAAAAAAGAAAAAAAGGGTACATTGCCACCCATAATAATAATTTATCTAATGACAGAAAATAGACGAGGCAATGATGTTGTTTGCAGCACCCCTTGCGCCTGTATCTTCACTCAGGCAGTCCATTCGAGACTTTTATCGCATCGAGGAAGCCGATGCGGTCGCCCAAATTTTGCCACAGGCTGAGATCAACCTCACCGCCCGCACCCGAGCGTGGGAACGGGCGCGTCGGATGGTGCTAAAGATCCGCGCTGAACAAGCCGGCCACGGTGGTGTGGATGCCTTGTTAAATGAATTTTCGCTCTCCACCAATGAGGGCATTGTGCTGATGTGTCTAGCCGAAGCGCTGCTGCGCATCCCCGATGCCGACACGCAAGAGGCGTTGATCCGCGACAAGCTCTCGCAAGGGGAGTGGACCCCACACTTGGGCAACAGCGACTCACTGTTTGTCAATGCCTCTGCTTGGGGTCTGTTGTTTACCGGTAATTTGGTCGATTATGCAGACGAGCGCAAGCGCGCCGATTTTGGCTTGCTCAAAAAAACCTTAGGCCGACTAGGTGAGCCGGTCATCCGCCGCGCCATGACCATCGCTATGAAAGTCATGGGTAAGCAGTTCGTCATGGGCGAAACCATTGATGATGCGGTCAAACGCGCACAGGCAAAAGAAGCACAAGGCTATGCGTATTCTTATGACATGCTGGGTGAAGGCGCGCGCACGCAGGCGGATGCCGAGCGCTATTTTGCCGCCTACGTTTCAGCAATCCATACGATTGGACGCGCTGCGGCTGGACGAGGCCCGATCGCCAGCCCCGGAATTTCGGTCAAACTCTCAGCAATCCATCCTCGCTATGAATTGGCGCATGCGCCTCGAGTGATGGCTGAGTTGCCGGCGCTACTCAAAAAACTCGCTTTGCTTGCCAAGCACTATGATATCGGTTTGACCGTGGATGCGGAGGAGTCTGAGCGTTTAGATTTGTCGCTGGATATTATTGAAAGCGTTTATCGCGATCCTGATTTAGGCGGGTGGGAAGGCTTTGGTTTAGCCGTTCAGGCGTATCAAAAACGTGCGGTGTTAGTGATTGAATGGTTGCGTGAGATAAGTGTCGAAGTCGGTCGCAAAATCATGGTGCGCTTGGTCAAAGGCGCTTACTGGGATAGTGAGATCAAGCATTCACAACAGCTTGGTGTTGCCGAATATCCGGTATTTACCCGCAAATCAAGCACCGATGTGTCTTATCACGCCTGTGCTAATTTATTACTTGCGTATCGCGATAGTTTGTACCCGCAGTTTGCCACGCACAACGCCTATACGGCAGCGACCATTATAGAGCTTGCCGCAGGTCGGCATGACAACTTTGAATTTCAGTGCCTTCACGGGATGGGCGACTCGCTCTATGATCAGGTTGTCACCCAGGAAAATATTCGCAGTCGGGTTTATGCCCCTGTCGGTCAGCATGAAGATCTGTTGGCGTATTTGGTGCGCAGGTTATTAGAAAACGGCGCTAACTCATCCTTTGTAAATGCGATTGTGGATCCAGAGTTACCGGTCGAATCGCTATTGCGCGACCCGGTCGAGCGAACGCAGCGGTTAACCCACGCCCACAATCCGCAGATCCCGCTACCGCCAGATTTATTTATTGCGCATGAGCGTCGAAATTCCGCGGGATTTGACATTGCTGATCAAACCGCGCTGTACGCGTTAGGTGAATCACTTAAGCGCTGGCAACACAGTCAGCTGCCGCTGCAAGATAATACTGGTGAAGGGCAGATTTTAGAGGTGCTCAATCCTGCCAATAAAGGCGAAAAAGTAGGCGTTTACTCATTATACACAGATGCACAAATCACAGACGCGCTGGCGAGAGCTGATGAGGAGCAAGCTGGCTGGGCAGCGTTGCCGGTGGCAGACCGCGCACTGTTATTACAACAGTTGGCAGATTCGCTGGATCGCCATCGCGATGTGCTGATTGCTTTATGTATCAAAGAAGCGGGCAAGGTTTTACAAGACAGTATTGATGAAATCCGTGAGGCGGTAGATTTTTGTCGGTATTACGCCAAAGAGGCTGAGCGCGTGTGTGCCGATCCGCGTTTGCAAGCGCGTGGTGTGGTGCTGTGTATTAGCCCGTGGAATTTCCCGCTGGCGATATTTTTGGGTCAAGTAGTCGCAGCGCTTGTTACGGGCAATACCGTGTTAGCCAAACCTGCTGAACAAACCTCACTGATTGCGATTTATACGCTGACTTTGATGCGCAGCGTGGGCTTTCCTGAGGCGGTGTGTCAGTTAATACTTGCACCCGGAGCACAAGCAGGCGAGGTGTTGTTACCCGATCCGCGCATTGCGGCGGTGATGTTTACTGGTTCGACGCAAACCGGTAGCCATATTGCGCGTGTATTAGCACAGCGTGAGGGACAACAGGTTCCCTTGATTGCTGAGACCGGCGGACAAAACTGTATGATTGTTGACTCTACCGCCCTGCCTGAGCAAGTCGTTGACGATGTGATTCAGTCGGGTTTACAAAGCGCCGGCCAGCGCTGTTCTGCGCTGCGCGTGCTGTTTATCCAAGAAGATGTCGCCGATGCTATGATTGCAATGATCAGCGGTGCGATGCAGGAGTTGACAGTGTCAGATCCGCAGTACCTCAGCACCGACATTGGGCCGGTGATTGATGCCAAAGCACTGGATAATCTCAATAGCCACGCCGCCTACCTCGATGAGTTAGTTAGTCTTGGTCAAGCGACTTGTCATTATGTGTGTCAGGTGGATGCGGCTGGAGAAGGCACGTTTTTTGCCCCGCGCTTATATGAGATTGACTCGCTATCCAGACTTAAACAAGAGGTCTTTGGTCCCTGTGTGCACGTGATCCGCTATGCGGCACATGAGCTAGATGCAGTTATGGCACAAATCAACGCAACAGGCTTTGGCCTAACGATGGGGATCCATACCCGCATCGAACAGCGCGCTCACGCTTTGGCACAACAAGCAAAGGCGGGCAATATCTACATTAATCGCAATATGATTGGTGCGATTGTCGGGGTACAGCCGTTTGGTGGGCGCGGTTTGTCGGGTACTGGGCCGAAAGCGGGAGGCCCTAATTATTTGCCGCGTTTGCTCAAAGAAGTCAATAACAACCCTGCTGCTAGTGCTGCACAAAGCGATGTTGCAATGCACTCCAACCCTGTAGCGATTAACGAGGCTCGCCAGATGATGCAGGCCGCACATCATGCTCAGCTTGCATGGGGAGAGGCCACAGTCAATCAACGTGTGTCGGTTGTCAGACAACAGCTCGCGCACATGGCGGGCGTGCCTAGTTTGATGGCGTTTGCAGATGATTTGGAAGCAACCTTAAAAGATTGCCGCCAGCAGCTGATGGATATTGAGACAAAGCTCGCTAAGCCAATTTTATTACCCGGTCCTACGGGGGAGCGCAATACGCTGCATTATGAGCCGCGAGGGGTGTTGGTATGCTTGGGCGATAAAGACGTGTCGTTTGCCTATTGGGCACTATCTATTGTGACAGCCTTGGCAACGGGCAATGCGGTGATCTCAGTTGTGTCAGATGTGTTTTATGACGCAGCGCTACAGTTTCAGCGTACCTTAGCCAAAACCGGCGCGGACAATACTATTTTGCAGGTCGCAAAACTCAACCATGTGGAGGCGCTGTTGGCAGAGTCTGACTTGGCCGGTGTGGTCATCGATCCACAGAGCCCGCGTGCCGGAATGATCAGCTCCATGTTAGCTCAGCGCGATGGGGCGATTTTACCCGTGATTACTGCGCAGTATAATGATAATCTTATCCAACGTGTATTGACCGAAAAGACCATCAGTATTGATACTACTGCGTCGGGAGGAAATACGTCACTCATGACGTTGGTTGATCAGGATGAATAGGAACGAATACATCATTTATGTTAGATATTATTTATGTTAGATAGTGCCGGTCTACTAGAAGTTGAACTTAAATTAATTGCCCAGCACGACGCGCTGGGCGCCTTTCGTGAGCAGGTGCTTACCCAGTTTGAGGGCGAGGTGGAAGAGAGTCACGCCACGCTCAAAAATCAATATTTTGACACGCCCGACCAGCTCCTGCGTCAGCACAAAATGGGGCTTCGTGTACGCAGTCGCGACGATAAACATCAGCAAACCCTTAAACAAAAAGGCCGAGTGGTTGGCGGGCTGCATCAGCGTCCAGAATACAATGTCGATCTAGCCACCGCTAATGTTGATATTCGCTTGTTTTCTGAAGAGATTTGGCCGAGTGATTGGCAGCTCAATGAGGTGCAAGCAGCGCTGCAACCGCTCTTTACCACCCATTTTCATCGCACCACCTTTGCGCTGCGAGACACTTCGGGCAATGATTTTGAAGTCGTGTTTGATATTGGTGATGTGGCCACAGATAAAGAACAGCGCGCGATCAATGAAGTCGAGCTGGAGCTGCGAGAAGGCGATCCGGTAGCTTTATTTGAGATGGCCAAAACACTGGCTCAGCACACCCCTCTGCGGGTCAATGATTTGACCAAAGCGGCATTTGGGTATGCGTTAGCCAATGGTAAACAGATTAAACCCTCGCGGTTGCCTTATGTGTTGCCACTATCTGTAGGCGTGAGTACTGAAGATGCGTTTTGTGCCGCGGCTAGCTCAGCCTTGTCACACTGGCAGTATAACCAAAGTGTGTATTTAGAAACCTTTAAACTCCAGGCATTGACCGAGGTTGTTCGCGGGATCCGCCTATTATTACAGGCCTTTTCACTGTATTTACCGGTGCTGCAATGCACTGAGCTATTGGCGCTGCACAAGCGTCTGATCAAGCTGTCACAGCTGCTGGATTGGCAGGATGAAATTCAAGCACTGCGTTATTTGCGTTCGCAAAAAGGCCCGTTCATCAAGCGCCTCGGTCGCGACCAAGCTCTGATGAGCTACCTGCAAGGGCGTAAGGAAGGGATCCTCAACGCCCAAGCACCACAAGATATTTTGTATTCAACCCTCTCAACCCAATTGCAATTAAGTACTGCGCAGCTGTTGCTCACCAAGCCTTGGCAAAAAGTCGCTAAAGCCTATGACGCCCCTGTCTCAGAACACGCGCACGGCTGGTTATCACAAGGCTGGCAGACGGTATTGCAAGCCATGCCGCAAAAAAATATGCAGGTCGCTCAGTATCTGTCGGTAGAGAGCATGCTGCGTCAGATTCTGCGCAATGGCTATATGCTGGCGGGCTTGTTTGACGAATCGCGTGAGCAATTTCGCGCGCCGTGGCTGGATTTGGCACTTGGGCTAGAAGAACTGAACGCCTTGGTGCTACTGGCAGATATTCTCAACGAAACCGATTTTGATGAAAAACACGAGCTACAGCAGTGGACGCAGGACAAAACTAAAGCCTTAGTCAATGTCATGGAAATGACGCGTAGGGTGGCTGTGAACGCTGATATATATTGGTGATTGTGACTTCGACTGTGTGGCGCGAGTGCTTAGCAATGCACTAGTTCTGACGCCGGCGCGTCATAATAAGAAAGCCAATCAACGGTGCTAAATTTAATTGGGAACAAAATCGGCAGGTAGCGGTTGATCTCGTGTACGCTGGCTTCTTGAATCTGCTTGATATGCGTCATTTGTTTGAATTTAAAAGACTTAAACTCCGATTCTGCATGCATCAGCGCATCGATGATGAGCGGGTTGGGCTTACGCAAAAAATAAATCGTGCCGCCAATCTGATAAAACTTGACGTTGTTAAAGAGTACTTCCCCGGCGTCACGCATGATCTGGCGCTCATCGCACTGCAAATCCAGCTGGATGTTGTTCTCAGCAATCCAGTTAAAACAGTGTTTGTGGGCAAATATCCCATCTCCATTATACCAACGAACCCGGGTGGGATGATAGGAGAATGGATTGAGTTGATATACATCTTCGATGAAATAATCGCGGATCAATATCGGCATATTGTCTTGGGTAGTGAAGGTGTACATTTATTTTTCCAAATCTGTGAAAACATGATAAACATCATCATCACAGTAGGGTTGTGTTTCTTATTTGTCTCTCCGCCACAGTAGCACATTTTGTAACAGTCACGAAACATTTTCATTAGACAAAAGTTTAAGTGTTGATTTTTATAAATATAAATATTTACAAAAAACTAAAAAGATCACTTTTTATTGATTTAGCTCAATATACTAATTGATGATCTGCTGGGTAAAGTCCTTGCGTAAATAGAATCCGCGAGGGCGGGTGTGGATTTTTTCGCCGTTTTCCCCAACCGCGTCAGTCAGTGCCTGCCCGTTGGCCGCTTTGGGGCGGATATGTAGTGCCTCACCAAGCGAGGCGTTTATCTGGTTTATGTTGCCCATGCTAATAAGCTCGGTTAGCTCCTCCCAGTCTTGCTGTAAGAGCGCGTCTTGCTCGCTTGATGGCGTCCATAAGGTCGGCATCCCAACAATACGCTGGGGCGGGGGTATTTCACGCTCACCTAAAACCGGTACAAATAGCACCTGCTGGAGCTTGTTGCGCACCGCGCAGTTGTGCCAGGTGGTGCCGAGCGGAATGTGGGTGTGGGCATAACACACATAGGTGGTTTCAAGCACATTGCCGTAGCGGTCGATGGGGATGGTTTTGAGCTCCACGCCAAGCTCTGGGAAATCTTGCTGGGGTTTAGAGCCTGCCGTTGCGCCAAGCCACAGCTCCAGTAGCTGGCCGGTAAAGCCTTTGTGCTGGCGAAAATGCGGCGGTACCTCAACATTGGCCAGCCCCCCTAAATCTCCCAAGCTCAAACCAGCGATGTGTTCAGCGCGTTGCAGTAACTCAGTAACACTGGCCGGGGCAGCGGTTGGCGG
>CAZLGJ010000015.1:31674-31866 GCA_964559075.1 uncultured Glaciecola sp. | reverse complement strand
GTTGACTTTTAATCAATTGGTCGCTGGTTCGAATCCAGCACGACCCACCATTTCTCTTAAAGATTTCATTCTCAACTTATCCAATATTTATACCAAAGATGTCTATTGCGCTGGATTACTGAACCAGCGAAGCTGGTCGACAAATTCGTCGGGAACGAATTTGAACTGCCGCAGGCAGGCCCGGAGGGCGAG
>CAZLGJ010000015.1:0-31574 GCA_964559075.1 uncultured Glaciecola sp. | reverse complement strand
TATCAGGATGATACGAGTACTATTCGTCGGGAACGAATTTGAACTGCCGCAGGCAGGCCCGGAGGGCGAGTATCAGGATGATACGAGTACTATTCGTCGGGAACGAATTTGAACTGCCGCAGGCACCGCGAAGCGGCGAGGGCAGGAGCCCGAGGTAATCCAGCACGACCCACCATTTCTTTTTGTCATCCCGTTGCCAAATAAAAAGCACTTTAGTCGCATTTATCCCTATCAATACTAGTTTTATGCAATCGAGCTTAGTATAATTTGCGGACAATTTTTTCTCATTAACACAGTACTATGATAGAAGCATTACGAGTTGCGCCCATCGATTACCCTTTTCCTGAAAAACCACAGGTTTTATCTGCTGAGCGTTCGGCATTTTTGAAAACGGAAATAAAGCGTTTACTCAAAGCTCGTAACGCGGTCATGGTCGCGCATTACTACACAGATCCTGAGATCCAAGCCCTTGCTGAAGAGACGGGTGGTTGTGTTGCCGACTCGCTAGAGATGGCGCGTTTTGGCCGTGATGCTGAAGAGCAGACGTTGATTGTAGCTGGCGTGCGTTTTATGGGAGAGACGGCCAAAATTCTCAGCCCAGAAAAAACGGTGTTAATGCCAACGCTTGAGGCAACCTGTTCATTAGATTTGGGTTGCCCAGAAAAAGAATTTACTGAGTTTTGTGATGCGCACCCTGACCATACTGTCGTGGTGTACGCCAATACCTCTGCTGCCGTGAAAGCACGCGCAGACTGGATTGTGACTTCTTCGATTGCGCTAGAGATCGTTGAGTATCTCGATAGCGAAGGGCACAAGTTGATTTGGGGGCCAGATCGCCATTTGGGTAGCTATATCCAGAAGCAAACCGGTGCTGATATGTTGATGTGGCAGGGTGAGTGTATTGTGCACGATGAGTTTTCTGCAAAAGGCATCAAAGATCTGCAAAACGTCTATCCCGATGCAGCCCTATTAGTGCATCCTGAGTCTCCAGCGAGTGTGGTTGCGATGGCGGATGCCGTTGGCTCTACCTCACAGCTGATCAAAGCGGCACAACAAATGGATAATCAAGAATTCATTGTTGCAACGGATCGCGGTATTTTCTACAAGATGCAGCAAATGGCGCCAGGCAAGACTTTAATCGAAGCACCTACCGCAGGTAATGGCGCAACGTGCAAAAGCTGCGCACATTGCCCGTGGATGGCAATGAACGGCTTAGAAGCGATTTATCAATCACTGACGGATAACACCGGGCACGAAATCTTTGTAGATGAATCGGTGCGTCAAGGTGCGCTGGTATCGCTCAATCGCATGTTGGACTTCTCTGCGAGTTTAGTCCCTGCCTAGTTCAAGCTGCCGTTATCACTGCCTTTGGTAGTTGGCGGCAGAACTGCCGTAATGCGTTCAACAGCGCGTTCAGCAGCGTCATAAAAAGGTAACAAGACCAAAGTGGCGCCTTTATCTTTTAGTATCTGTTGGTCGTGCAGATGTTGGGTCGAGATTGCAATTTTGCCCGCATAATGCTGTTGTTGTAATGCTTCAATTAACGATAATCTAGGATCTTCATGCGTGATCCCAAGATCGTGCTGCGGCATCGCCGAAATCACCCACTTCACATCATGCAAATGCAGGTCTTGGATAAAGGCAGGATCGCTTGCATCACCATACATTACAAGATGACCTTGATCGCGCCAGCGGCGCACTTCTTCGGGATTAAAGTCGATGGCTAACAATCGATATCCTTGCTGCTGCAAATAATGCGCCAGGGCTTTCCCGTAGCGACCCAAGCCAAACAATATAATGTCGTAGCGTTGGTTAGATGCTGGTTGTGTTTCGAGCGCCTGCTCGCGGTAGGGCACTTTGCGCTCAAATACAGTCAATAACGACTCGAGCTTACCGTACAGCCCATGAGAGTAGGTGATCATATAGACCGACAGCGCAATAGTAATAAGCCCAACCAGTGTGACCAGGCCCAATGCTTCAGCGTTGACATGCCCTAATGTGAGTCCCATGGCCATAAAGATGAGCGAGAACTCACTGATCTGGGCTACGGTCAACCCTGCCAAAAAACCAGTGCGTTTGCGATAGCCCATACTCCCCATTATCGCAATGACAATAAGGGGGTTGCCGATTAAGACAAATAACGAAAAAATCACTGCGGGAATGATTTGTGCGCCCAAGAGGCTTAGATCAAGTTGTGAACCCAAGGCGATAAAAAAGAACAACAGCAAAAAATCTCGCAGTGACGCTAAGCGTGCAACGATGGCTTCTCGAAACGGAGTTGAGGCCAACGAAATGCCTGCTAGTAACCCGCCTAGCTCTTTACTCAAGCCAAGCTGGCTGCCAATCGCGGCTAACAGGGTTGCCCAGCCAATGGCAAAGGTGATGAGCAACTCTTGTGAGCGTGCGATGCGACTGAGCAGTGGTGTTGCCAAATAGCGAATAAACAACAACACAAAGCCCAGCATGATGAGACCGTAGGCGATGACGCTACCGATTTTTTGTAACGCGGAGGGCTCTATTTCAGATTGTGTGCCAATGCCAAGTGCGGACAATACCATCATCGCAAGCACTACCACGAGGTCTTGGACAATCAAAAAGCCGACCGCGATGCGACCATGCAGTGAGTCTACTTCTTTTTTGTCAGATAGCAGTTTGACAATGATGATCGTACTTGAAAAGGTCAGTGCGACAGCGACATATACCGAGGTCACTATGTCTAAACCCAACGCTAAGCCAATTAAAAAACCGATCCCAGAGGTAAAGGCTACTTGCCCTAAACCGGTGGCCAGTGCCACGGGGCCGAGCGTGCGAATGAGTTTGAGATCGAGCTTAAGCCCCACCAAAAATAGCAACACGGCAATGCCCAACTGTGCTAGTAACTCAATGTGTGCATGTGAGTGGACGAGATTAAGCGCAGATGGACCGGCTAAGACACCCGCTGCAATAAAGCTGACAATCATCGGCTGACGCAGTAGCACACCACAGAACCCAATGGCAGCGGCGAGGATCACAAGTGCCGCTAACTCATAAAATGGCGAGGTATGAATAAAAGTTAAATCTAGCATGTACTACTCCTGAGTTCGTTGCTTGGCCAAACGCATTTGTTTCTCTATTTCGATGATCACCATGACAATGATGCCAGTGGCAACGATGAGAAGTAGGTCGGTGAGTGATAGCGCCCGCGAATCAAAAATATTTTGCATAAATGGGGCATAGATAAATAATAATTGCGCGCACAACACTACTGCCAGCGCAATTAACACCGGTTTGGTGCCTATGACACCTTGCCAAGTAAGTGATGTGCCCAAGCTATAGCGCATGCTAAACAAATAAAAGACTTCCATAGCGATCAGTGTGTTAACCGCCATAGTGCGCGCTGCTTCCAGATCACGTCCGAGCATGAGTGCCAGTTCAAATTGTCCAAATATGCCTGCGGCAAAAATAACAGACACAAATACTATCCGCCAGATCAAAAATGACGAGAGGATGGGTCTTGACGGATCTCTAGGAGGGCGCTGCATGACTTGCGCTTCAGCTGGCTCAAATGCAAGCGTGATAGCTAATACCACGGAGCCTAGCATATTGACCCACAAAATTTGGGTAGGGGCAATCGGCAGGGTCAACCCGATCATCAACGCCAAAATTAAACTGATCGACTCACCGCCATTGATGGGGAGCATAAACGCAATGACTTTGGTGAGGTTATCATACACGGTTCGACCCTCGCGAACGGCTGCCACGATAGACACAAAGTTGTCATCAGCTAAGACTAAGTCAGCGGCCTCTTTGGCCGCCTCACTGCCTTTTTGGCCCATGGCAATGCCCGCATCTGCGCGTTTAAGCGCTGGAGCATCATTGACGCCATCTCCGGTCATCGCGACAATTTTGTTATGACTTTGCAGTGCCATTACCAAGCGAAGCTTATGCTCGGGACTCGTTCTGGCAAACACATCACAAGCCAACACGGCTTGCTGCAGTGCCGTGTCATCAAATTTATCCAAATCGGCACCAGTGTAGACAGTGCTTGTGTTTTTGAGGCCAATCTGTCGGCCAATAGCCGCTGCTGTTTTGGTATGATCGCCGGTGATCATGATGACGCGAATACCGGCCTCATGGCACTCGGCAACTGCGTTGATCGCCTCTGAACGCGGCGGATCTATCATGCCAACCATACCTAGCAGGATTAACCCTTCTGCGAGATCATGGTGTTCCAGCTGACTCTGCTCAGTGGGGACAGTTTTGATCGCAAACGCCAGCACGCGTTGGCCCTGCGCTGCAATAGACTCCGCTTTTTCATGCCAATAATCACCTGCTAAGGCTTGGGTGCCGCGGTTGCTACAGCGCTGCTGATTACACATTGTTAGCAGTTGCTCTGGCGCGCCTTTAACAAACACACAGGCTTGCCCAGCTTGATCATGATTAAGGGTGGCCATAAAGCGGTGTTTCGTGTCGAACGGAATAATGTCAGTTCGCTTCCAGCTTTCTTGCAGCTCATTAACATCCGCATCCATTTTGTTGGCAAACGCCAGTAGCGCACCTTCCATCGGATCCCCTTCGACCTGCCATGAACCTTGATGTTCGCGCAGTGCTGCGTCATTACATAGGGCTGCTGCACGGGCAAGTTCCTGCAGGACGTCATAGTCGGTGGGGGACACTTGGCTTTTATCGAGTTTGAGTTCGCCGTTGGGCTCATAGCCGGTGCCGGTTAAGGTAAACAAGTCCTGGCGAGTGAGGACCGAAGCAACCATCATTTCATTGCGGGTGAGAGTGCCAGTTTTGTCCGTGCATATCACCGACACTGAACCCAAGGTTTCGATCGCCGGTAGCCGCCGTACGATCGCATTGCGCTTAGCCATGGCCTGCACACCAATCGCCAAAGTAATTGTAAGCACAGCGGGCAGTCCTTCAGGTATGGCGGCCACTGATAAACCGACAACGGCCATAAACATGTCGTCAAAGGCATGATGCGCAACAAAATACCCATAAGCGAGCAACATCGAGGCAATCATTAGAATCACGATGGTGAGCCACTTGGCAAAGGTCGCCATTTGTTTAACCAAAGGTGTGGTGAGTGTTGCTACATTCGAGAGTAAATGACTGATTCGGCCTATTTCTGTTTGTGCGCCGGTGGCGACGACGACCCCTTTGCCTTGCCCGCTTGATACCAGCGTGCCAGAAAAGGCCATTGAAGTGCGGTCCCCCAAAGCGACCTCAAGCTCAACGGGGGAGGTGCGTTTTTCGACGGGCACCGATTCTCCAGTCAAAATGGCTTCTTGTACCGATAACCCGTGGGCAGCGACTAGCCTGAGATCTGCGGGGATTTTATCGCCTGCCTCTAAGAGCACGATATCGCCAGGCACTATCATTTGCGCATCCACTGTAGCACGTTCGCCATCACGCATCACAGTTGCCTGTGGAGCAAGCATGTGACGAATCGCATCCATTGCCTGTTCCGCCTTACCTTCTTGAATAAAGCCGATAATCGCATTGACCAACACCACTGCGACGATAACACCGGTATCGACCCAATGTCCTAGCAAAGTCGTAATAAATGCGGCTCCTAGCAGCACATAAATAAGAATGTTATTAAAATGGTGAAGAAAGCGGACAATTACGCTGCGCCGGGCAGCCTGCGGTAATTGATTGTCACCATAGGTGTCATATCGCGCTTGCACTTCAGCAGATGATAGACCTTGGGTTGAGGATGATAAGTCGTCCAAAACTGCATTAACCGAGTGGTTATGCCATTGTTGATGCAATTTTTTTCCGTGTTTCATCGTGTTTTGCTTGGTGTCTTGCTGGGGATGTTGGTACCTACTTTATTAATAGTAATTCAAGCAGAAAAAAAGCTTCTATATTTTTCAAGATGATTTGCAGATGATTGATATGTTTCAATATATGGTAATCAAAACCACAAAATCCTTGCGCAAACCAAGATTTTTGCTAGTATACGCGCTCTTTACAAATAGCTTGTGTTAGAGTGTTTGTTTTCGGAGAGATGGCTGAGTGGCTGAAGGCGCACGCCTGGAAAGTGTGTATACGTTTATAGCGTATCGAGGGTTCGAATCCCTCTCTCTCCGCCAGATACAAAAAGACCACCTTTTGGGTGGTTTTTTTGTATCTGAAGGAAAAGAGAGAGGAGATGAGAACCCTGATTCGACCAAATCGTCAGGAACGATTTGGCACTGCCGTAGGCACCGCGTAGCGGCGAGGGCAGGAGCCCGAGGTAATCCCTCGATCGAAGCCAAATATCTATGAAAGCTGTATTATTCCGGGCTTTTTGTGTTTCTTAACCTGTACAAGAGCATTATTTAGCATCAAAGCTCTGTACAATACTGCGTCGTTATTTTTTACAATTACGTTAATGGAGATGATGAGCCGTGCAATACCCACATTTGTGTATAAATTCCTACAGTCTAAAAACTACTTTTTCCGTGTGAGCCTCAATAATTATTTTTTCCGACTCGGGAAAAGTTGCGCACTACTGTCAACATAACCTCAATTGCCATTTAACCGCGTCTAACAAAATTTCCTTCATAAAATCTGATTGCATTATCCTAAAAATTACTTGAAGTAATGGACTGCCCCCAGATTTATAGACACTCTTAGGCTATTATTGGACTGCCCCCAGATTTATAGACACTCTTAGGCTATTATTTTTGCATAGGAGAAACATTATGAGTAATCAAAGATACAGTCCCGAATTTAAAGATGAAGCAGTACGTCAAGTTATCGATCGCGGCCATCATGTCAGTGATGTTGCCAAGAATTTAGGTATTTCCCAACATAGTTTATACAAATGGGTTAAAGCTTGTAGGCCAGATACTTCAGTACAAAAGGAAAATGAATTGCTAGATGCGAAGAAAGAAATTCTTCGATTAAGGTCTCAACTCAAAAGAACTGAAGAAGAGAGGGATATCCTAAAAAAGGCCGCAAGGTACTTTGCAAGTCAACCCGAGTAAAGTACCAGTTTATTAATGATTACCGACTTCAATTTAAGACTAGGGTGATGTGTCGTATCCTTAGGGTGCATCCGTCTGGGTATTATGCCTGGGTGCACAAGCCTTTATCGGATAGGGCAGTAGATGATTTGCGACTATTCAAGGTGATAAAAGACTCATATGAAGCAAGTCATCGTGTTTATGGATATCGGCGAGTACATTTAGACCTTCGTGAGACTGGCGAACTAGTTGGGCCCAATCGTGTGCTCAAAATCATGAAACAACATGATATCAAGGCTGTCCGTGGTTATAAGATCCATAAATATGGCTACGGTAGGCCTTCTATTGTTACCCCCAATCACTTAAAAAGAGAATTTGATGTCGCTCAACCTAACAAGGCTTGGGTTACCGACATCACTTATGTGCGAACATGGCAGGGTTGGCTTTATTTAGCCGTCGTTATTGACTTGTATTCTCGAAATATAGTGGGTTGGTCAATGAAACCAACGCTTGCCAAAGAAATAGTGATTGACGCATTGTTAATGGCTGTTTGGCGCAGGAAACCTAAAGCTAAGGTATTGGTGCATTCCGACCAAGGTTCACAGTATGGAAGCGATGAGTGGTACCGGTTTTGTCATGAGCATAACTTAATGCCAAGCATGAGTCGAAAAGGTAATTGCTGGGATAATGTAGTCGCAGAATCTTTTTTTAGCAGTTTAAAAAAAGAGCGTATCAAAAAACGCATCTACAAAACTCGTGACTTAGCTCGAGCAGACATTTTCGATTACATCGAAATGTTCTACAATAAAACAAGACGACATACCTACCTTGGTGGTATCAGTCCAGAACAGTTTGAACAAGCCTCAAATTGAGGCTGCCAAGTGTCATAAAAAGTGGGGGCAGTCCACGCCTTCTGCGAAACACCGTTACAGTATTCAACAATAACCAAGCATAACTTGATTTTATCCCCATTTTTTGCTGTAGTGACAACCAACAACTATAACAAAAAAGGCACGCAATCTGTCATGAGCGACACCAAATCATCTTCCAAAATCATCCAATTTATCGAACGCGCTGGGCAAAAGATCCCAGACCCCATTATCATCTTTATTTACTTCTTCGTGTTTGCCTTTGTGCTGACTATGTTGATTGGGGGCATGACGTTCACAACGCAGTCTGCCGATGGCTCTGAGATTGTGCACACCATCAAAAACATGGCCGATGCGCAGCATGTGGTATGGTTGTTTGACAACGCGCTGGTGGATAACTGGCTGGCCTTTGGGGGCGGCGTACTCGGCGTTATTTTGATTGTGATGTTGGGGGTAGGCGTTGCCGAATACTCAGGGCTATTTGCCACGTTAATCAAAAAGCTCGGCAATCGCTTGCCAGAAAAAATGCTCGTGCCGTCCATCGTGTTTTTGGGGATCATGTCATCAATTGCCACAGATGCCGGCTACTTGATTCTGATCCCGCTGGCAGGTTTGTTATTTGCAGGTCTGGGAAAACATCCGTTGATCGGTATGGCCGCTGCGTTTGCTGGGGTATCAGCAGGCTTTAGCGCCAATCTTATCCCCGCCACCCCGGTCGATGTGATCATCGGCATGAACGCCAAAATATTTGCCGAAAGCCAAGGGGTGCCATTTACTACTGCCGCCGGTGAGGCGTTAGTGCCGGCTACCATGCACTACTTCTTTATTTTTGTGTCCACCTTCATGCTGGTGGGACTGGGTACCTGGGTGACCAACAAATTTGTGGCGCCGCGCTTTGCCAACGATGAATTTACGCTGCCCGAGAATATGAGCACAGATGATTTTTCGGTTACCGATGAAGAAAACAAAGGTTTAAAAGGCGCGTTGTGGGGACTGTTGGCTGCGCTGGCTATCGTGGTATTTATGGCCATGGTGCCGCTGACCAGTTTTACCGATGGCGATGGCAGCACCATTACGCCCTTTACCAACAACATTATTTTGCTGATCACCTTTGTGTTTATTGTTACCGGCGCTGCCTACGGTTATGCTGCGGGTACTTACTCTTCGTTGATGGATGTGATTCAGGCGATGATCAAGCAGTCCAATACCATGGGCTACATCATGGTGTTGACCTTCTTCTGTTACAACTTCTTGGGCTTGTTGGGTTACTCAGGACTAGGCACCTACATTACCTATCTGGGCGCATCATTTCTTGAAGCACTAGGGTTGCAAAAATTCCCGATTCTGCTGATTTTGGGCTTTATCTTAACTACCGCGCTGATCAACTTGTTTGTGGGCGGTTTAACCTCCAAATGGATGCTGTTAGGGCCGATCTTTGTCCCCATGCTATATCAAGTTAATCCAGCGATGACCCCAGATTTGGTGGCGGCCGCGTATCGCGTGGCGGACTCATCGACCAATATCATCACGCCGATGATGGTGTATTCAGGCGTTATCTTGGCCTTTATGCGCAAGTACAAGCCGGAACTCACTTTTGGTGACTTAATTGTGACTATGCTGCCGTATTCAATTACGTTCTTGATCTTTTGGTCAGCGCTGCTGATTGGCTTCTTTGCCTTTGGGATCCCGCTAGGTTTTTAACTGGTTGCTAACCGGTTTTAGTGCCGCTCTGCTTGATGCCTGCGGCAAGTGCATCAAGCTCCAGCGGTTTGCTGAGCACGCAGCGTGCACCAGCATTGAGTATATCTTGCTGGTCACTGCTTACCCCAGCGGTAAGGCCAATTACGGGAAGCTGAGAGTGGTGCTGTTGGATATGCTTAGCCAGCGTTACCCCGTCCATATTGGGCATGTGAATATCGGTGATCACCAGGTCAAACTGCATCGTCGTCAAATAACTAATCGCATCTAGTCCGTCTTCTGCAACGCTGACTGTCGCTCCTGCTTCAGTTAGCAGATGCGCAGTCATCTCTCTTAATATCGCCGCGTCCTCTACCAGTAAAATCCGTAAGTGAGCAAAGGAAATATCTGATTGTGTTGTCTTTGCGGCGCTTGCAGGGGCCGCTTGGGAGTGAACTTTGGCAGCCCTGAACGAGAGTGAAAATTGTGCGCCACCTAATACCGAATCGTGATACAACAAATCGCCGCGCAGGCTGTTGCGCGCATATTGCCGCGCGAGCGCCAAACCAATGCCGCTGCCTTCATTACTGTGGTTACCTTGAGTGAACTCTGCAAAAATGACATCTACCTCGTTAGCTGGCACACCCACACCGTCATCATCAAAATTAAGGCTATATAGTGCCCCGCCAGCCATCGGTATGGCTTGTAAGGAAATGACTAAGCGCGTGGCTTGAGCGTGTACACAGCAGTTTTTGACAATATTGATGATGATCTGTCGCAATAATCGTTTGGGCAACCACACTAGCTGCTGTTGCTGGATATCGTTGAGCTCAATCTTCAGCCCCTGTGAAAATGCGTCACACATTTTGACCGCGCTCGTGATGACTTGCGCGACATTGGCTTGCACCGGTTTATCGTGCTGCAAAAAATCAGATACGTTGTCAGCGCGCAGTTCATCCATAATCGTCAACATGTGTTCCAGACTGTCATTTAACTGGGATTGATGTTGTACTGGGAGGTGTTCTTTAAAGCGTTGTTCAGCAAGCATTTTAAGCGTGGCAGTAGGCGTCATCAGTTCGTGGGTGATGATTTTTTGCAAGCGGTTATTTTCATCGAGCTCCTGTTGCAGCGCATGCTGTGAGCTGTGTAGCTGTTTACTAGAGGTAAGTAACTCCTCATTACGCGCTTCGGCAAGCTGCGTTTGTTGCTGTGCGATATAAATGGCCAGTGCGCCAAGCAAGCCCATATAGAGCGCGGCGGCGACAAAGGATAACAAATACATCTTTTGATAGAACTCGGGTTTGAGTTCGTTAAGTGACATAATTGGCGTGTAAAAAAGCCAGCATAGCGAAAAGAAAAACACGGCGCTCGCGGTGGCATAGATTGCCCCTCTAGGGCCCACTAATCCAGCAGCAGCAAAAATAGGTACAATCAACCAAACGATATAGGGGGATTCAACACCACCACTAAACACAATTGCGGTGGCGGGTTCAATCAAGAATAAACTGGCAAAAACCAAAGAGAGGGTGCGTTTGTCATAGCCTTGGCGACTAAGCCAATATACCGCGATAGACACTAGGCACCATACGCCCGTTGAAATCGCCGAATAATAAGCACCTATGATTAAAAACAAGGAGGCAAAGAGAACGCCTAGCACAATGACAGTCACTCCAAATACCTCAAAAAACGATTGTTTGAGGGTTGGGGATAAGTCAGTAGGTATAAAATGCATGCGCGTCTCTTATAGACACTATAGTCTTTAAATTATAGGTTTAAGAACTAGCAGCGTCAAATTATGGCTTACAGCTTGCAAGTTTAATCATGAATAAGCGACAATACTGAGGTGTATTTTCATTTTGCCGAGGAACACTATTTCTCAATATCATATTGCGCTTATTGCCGTCTGTGCAGGGTATTTACTTGCCCCAATGGGCTTAGCTGCGGTCAATGTCGCGATCCCTCCAATGGCCTTAGAGCTGGGCGCTTCTGCTGTTAAGGTCGCTTGGTTGCCCACCTTATACATCCTGAGCAACGTGGCTTTTTTGCTGCCTGTCGGTAAGCTTGCTGACATGTACGGGCGTAAACGCATGTTTGTCTCTGGACTGATCCTCAATACGCTAGCCGCTTTGGTGTGCACTTTTACCAGCAATATCGATGTGATCTTGTTCTGGCGCTTTGTGCAAGGTATCTCAGCGGCAATGATTTTTAGTACCGGCATTGCGATTGTCAGTAGCATAGTGCCTGATCACAAACGCGGGGTGGCACTGGGCATAGTTGCATCTTGTGTATATTTTGGCTTGACCTTAGCGCCATTGTTAGGCGGTTACCTAACCGATATCTATAGTTGGCGAGCAGTATTTTTCTTTCAAGTACCGCCCATGCTGTTGCTAATTCTTGGGATCTATTTCTTTTTGCAAGGTGAGTGGAAGCACCCTTTTAAAGGGCAGTTTGATTGGCTTGGGGCCGGTATTGTGATGTGTTTAAGTGTTTTATTAGTATATGGCTTGAGTTATCTCAATACCCCTAGCGGTCAAATCAGCGCGGTGGGGGCATTAATTTTAGTTGGCGTGTTTATTCGTCAACAAGCGCAGCATCCGCACCCGCTCTTGCGGATGCAGTTGTTTGCAGATAATCGCTTGTTTTCATTTAGTTTGATCACCTCGTTTTTTATGTACGGCAGTAATTTTGCGCTGTTGTTTTTGTTGAGTCTGTATCTGCAAATTATTCTTGGTTACTCACCTACACAAGCTGGGTTTATTTTGATGCTGCAAGCGCTCACGATGGCACTTATCGCGCCTCTAGCGGGTAAGCTTGCCGATCGCTTTGCCTCGCGCAACGTTGCCACTATTGGCTGTGTTGGCGTGGCAGTGGGTTTGGTGGTGCTCAATCAACTCGATAGCCACAGTCAGGCGAGTGATGTCGGGCTAGGCCTGTTGATTATCGGCGTTGGTTTTGGCCTGTTTTCTACCCCCAATAACAATGCCATTATGGGCGCGGTAAGCAAAGATGATGTCGGGGTTGCTTCTGCCGCAATGAATCTTGCTCGCACGGTCGGCAATCTTGTCGGGATGAGTTTGGTGAACGTGATTGTGGTGCTGTATATAGGCGATGCTGTGATTGATCAGCTGGTGCGTGCAGAGTTGATGCAAACGGTCAATGCCGCTTTAAAACTATCTCTGGCCATGGTACTCCTCGCCTGTGTCAGTTCGTTTCAGCGCGGCAAGCAATAGCGTTGCTAAAACACCTATAAAAATACAAAAAAAGAAATATTTCTTCTAAAAATCAAGAAAAACAAGGACATAATTTCATGTTTTCCTTGACACTTGTGAGTGGTTTGTTTAAAAGTGTATCAATATCCTACCAAAGTTCTATTCGCTTGCAACTATTGGTGGGGTGCCTTTGTGTTTTTTGTTCCAATATTTCCTCATTTCCCATCTGCAAGGAATGCGATGCATGCATTTGTGCGAGTGCCTGTGTGTCTGGCAGTTACGCTCATTTGCTGGTGGCGCGATAATGGTGCAAAGCACAACAACAATAAAAAACTTGGAGAACACCAGTGTCAACAAAACAAACTCATTTTAAAAAAAGCGCGCTAGCAGCGGCATGTACCATGGCTTTTGTCGTGGGCTTGCCGACTCACGCCATTGCGCAGGACAACAGTGCTGAAGAGGCCAAAGCAGAAAAAATCATCGTGACCGGTACACGTGTTGCGGGACGTTCTGCAGAAGACTCACCGGTACCTGTCGATATTATTTCTGGCGAAGAGTTCCGCCAAAATGCCTCAACTGACGTACAAGATATGTTGCGTACAGCGGTACCATCGTTTGATATCAACACTCAACCGATTAGTGATGCTGCAACTATCGTGCGTCCAGCTAACCTGCGCGGCTTGTCGCCAGACAATGTCTTGGTCTTGGTCAATGGCAAGCGCCGTCATCGCGGCTCAGTCATTTCATTCTTGGGCGGTGGTATTTCTGATGGTGCTCAAGGTGTAGACATCTCTGCAATACCTGCAATGGCGCTGAAACAAGTTGAAGTATTGCGCGATGGCGCATCGTCACAGTACGGTTCTGACGCGATTGCTGGGGTACTTAATTTTATCTTGCGCGATAACGATGAAGGTTTTGAAGCATCGGTACGCTATGGCTCTACGTTTGAAGGCGACGGCGACAACACGGTGTTGGCTGCTAACTGGGGTCTGCCGCTAGGCGATAATGGGTTTATCAATATTACGGGCGAAATGCGCGAAGTCGATGGTACTGTGCGTTCTGTAGTGCGTAACGATGTGCAAGGGCTAGTGGATGCAGGTGTGGTCACCGACCAGTTTTCTGTGATTAACTCTTACACTGACGCCGTCCCTCAATACTGGGGACAGCCGGATGTCGAAGATGACGTCAAATTATTCGTCAACTCTGCCTTAGAGCTGAGTGATAGTGCTGAAGCCTATATGTTTGCGAACTACGCACAACGCACGGTAACCGGCGGCTTCTTCTACCGTAACCCGACTAACCGTGGTGGTGTGTATCGCGGACCAATGGTCGATCCAACGACAGGCCTTGCGTCAGATGCGGCAGATGCAGTGCCTTCTGTATTGGTAGGTGATATGGACGGTGGCTCATTGTGTATCGACGGTATTCCGTTGAACGGCGTGGTGCCAGATGCGAACTTCTTGTCACAGGTCAGTGCTAGTGCCAACTGTTTCTCATTTTTAGAAACGATCCCCAATGGTTTTGTACCGCGTTTTGGTGGTGACAACGAAGACCAAGCGATTGCGATTGGCGTACGTGGTGATTTGGATATCGGTAATGGCTTGAGCTACGATGTTTCCATGCAGACCGGCTCTAACCGCACTGATTATTTCATCATGAATACGATCAACGCCTCGCTCGGTCCAGATACGCCACGAGACTTTGTCCCTGGTGGTCAAGAACAAACGGAGACGCAGTTTAATGCAAGCTTTGTGTACGGTGTGGATGTAGGCTTTGACTCTGACTTAAACATCGCTTTTGGCGCTGAGTATCGCGAAGAAGAGTTTGACTTGTTCCAAGGCGATGCGGCGTCGTTTGCGCTAGGTCCACTTTCAAGCCAAGGGTTCTCTTCAAGTTCAAATGGTTTTGGTGGCTTCCCAGCATCGACTTCTTCAAAACAAGACAGCACCGCGTTTTATGTGGATTTAGAAGCAGATGTTACCGAAAACTTAACTATGCAAGCGGCCGTGCGTAACGAAGACTTTAGCGAGTTTGGAGATACGACTGACTTTAAACTAGCGGGTATTTTGCACGTGTCAGATGATTTCCGTTTGCGTGCTGCTTACTCAACCGGTTTCCACGCGCCGACGGCAGGACAGGCTAACATTACTAATGTTACCACGCAAAATGTCGGTGGCCAGTTAATCGATCAAGGTACGCTACCGCTCTCATCTGCAGCTGGTCAATTAGCTGCTGACTTTATCGAGAGCCAAGGTAACGGTCGTCCTACATTAGGCCCAGAAGAAGCAACTAACTTCTCAATCGGTGCATCATTTAACGTTGGTGATTCTGAATGGACAGTGGATTACTATAACATTGAATTGACTGACCGTGTTGCCCTTGGTGCCAACGTCAGCTTTGTCGATGCGCTTAATTTCGCTGGCGGTTCAGGCGCAAACTATGCATCCGTTAACGAAGGTTTGACCGACCTAGCGGCGCGTAACATCATTGACCGTCAAGACTTTATTGGTTTGGACGATTTATCACAGTTTAGATTCTTCTCTAACAGTTTTGATACCACCACCACAGGTATCGATTTGGTTGGTAACTACAACTTCGCATTAGGCGAAGGTGACTCTAAACTGGTATTAGCTGTTAACTACAACGAAACGAAAGTAGATAACCGCGGTACATTAAATCCAATCAGCGATGGTCGCGTGCGCGCGATCGAAGACTTGCTGCCTAACTTACGCGGTAACTTATCTTGGTATCACGACCAAGGTGACTTCCGCACTATGGTCCGTGCCAACTACTACGGTGGCTGGGATGACACAGGCAATGGCGTAGACGGTATTGGCGCAGAGGTATTGGTTGATGTTGAATTAACCTATACACTGAACGAAAATGTCGAAATTGCGGTGGGTGTTGATAATTTGTTTGATACTTACCCAGACAAAAACCCAAGCGCTGGCAGCTTAGGTCAGCTGTACTCCGAGGCCAGCCCGTTTGGCTTTAACGGCGGCAGCTATTACCTACAGGCGCGCATTACTTATTAATGCAAGCTGACTAAGTTTACTAAAATTTAGTCGCTAAAACGCGATATCCAAACCGCCCATTGGCATGGCTAGTGGGCGGTTTGTTACGTTTTGCAACACCCAGATACACCCTAACCTGATAACATTCATTCGCAATTCAGCCGCAAGCACCTAAGCTTATTAGCAATATCAATGGATACCCGATTGAGGATAAGCACAATGAAGAGCGTGACTCAATTCGCCGTTCAGACTGCAACAATGTTGTTGCTAGGTATTATCACGAGTGTGACTTTTGGGGTCGCTGCGATAGCTAACGCGTCCTCATATTCGCTGCCATCTTCGCTATCGTTGCAGGCGCAGCCAACACCAGCGGAGCAAAAGAAAAAGCCAGCGTCGCTATACTCTGACTGTTCGGTGCTGTCTCTGAGAGATGTCGATACTCAACCTTTAACCAAGGAAGAAGTGCTTGCGCAAAAATACACAATCTTGCTCGAAGCACTAGATGACAATAGTCAGTGTATGGAAGATGCCGCTATCGCCGGTCAACAAGCACAAATTGCCAGCGGCGGCGGAGCAAAGGGGACTGCAGGTTTGAATACCGGACAAAACAACGGACAAACGACTGGGCAAGGAAACACGGCCTCGGTCAATCGCCCAGCATCTGCAAGCAACCCTGCCTCGCCACAAACGCAAGGCAACGGTGCCGCAAATCAGGTCGTCACGGGCAAAAGTGCAGGTCCATGTGCGCTGTACCAAGAGTTACTTGGCCAAGCGACAAGCCCAGAAGAACGTGAATTTTATGAAGCAGAGCTAAAAAAATACGCCTGTTTATAAGGAGCAATAGACATGAGAATAAGCGCAACCTACGTATTTTGGATAATCGCATCTTGCGTCCTTGTCCTAGCAGGGTGTAACTCTACTCGACCCGCAACGCAAACCGGACCGGTTCAGGTAGGCCCTGGTCAATATACCCCGCTAGGTAGTCAAACCAAGGAATATGACTATCGCTCTGATATTTATCTTGATGTGGCGATCCCCGTGTTTGATCCCGGATTTCCTCTGCGTGATGATGGGCAAATTGATGATGAAGCGGTTGCCGAAGCCGGGATCTGGCCTCAAGTCAGACGCACCGAGGCTAAACGCTTTGCCATTGATACCCAAGCTGCGCTGTCTGAAACCAAGGCATTTGGTAAGATCAACGTTACCCCAACCGCAAACACCAACGCAGATGTGTTTGTTTTAGGACGCATCGACCAATCAGATACCGAGTTTGTCCAGTTGACAATCAGCGTGATTGCAGCAACTGGACAGCTACTAGATGCTCGGAGTTTTAAACACGAAGTGTCGAGCGGCTTTTATCGCGATGCGATGAATCGCAACAAAGATCCCTACGGACCGGTGTTTGCACAGGTTGCTCAGTTTGTCTTTGATACCATTAATAATCTTGAAGATAGCGCGCGGCAAGCCATTAAAGATGTAGCGATGGTACGCTACGCCGCCGTGTATTCTCCTGAGCGGTTTGGGCCCTATTTGAATGTTAGCCAAAATCGGTCTGGCACTTATGAATATTCACTAAATGGTTTACCCGCTATTGATGATCCTATGTTGATGCGGATTAACGCGATCAAAGCTCAAGAAATGATGTTTGTTGATAATCTGCAGGATAACTTTGCGGTCTTTCAAGCGCAAACGCATGATGCTTATCGTACTTACCAAAAAGAAACGCTGCCCATTGTTAAACGCATTCGCAAAGAAGAGGCCAAGCGCACCGGCAGTCAGCTAGCTGCTATTGGCTTAACGGTTGCGGCAGTGTTGCTCAACAAAAACTCCAATTCCACAGCGGGGCAGGTGGGCAGTGCTATTGCCGGGATCGCCGCGGTTTCAACGCTTAATGATGCGGTGCAGAGCAATCGCCAAATCGCGCGGCATCGTGAGTTATTTGAAGAGATGGGTGAAAATTTGGATATTGAGCTCTCGCCTCAAGTCATGGAGTTTAATGATCAAGAAATCGAGTTAGTGGGTACCGCAGGTGAGCAGTATCAACAGTGGAAAGCTTATCTGCAGGAAATTTATGCGCTAGAAGCTACCCCAGATACCGCCCTATAGGTTTTGGGACCTGGATGAGTAGTCAAATGGATGTCACAGCACAATTAGCTCGGCGACAAGCGCTGATTAAAAACGCGTTGCTGGCGCTGTTAATTATTGTGGCGATAGCAGCCATCGGCGTCAGCTGGTGGGCGTTTAACTCAGTAGGCACTGCAAGCTCAACAGGTCTAAGTGAGGGGCAACATTCATCATCTAATCCAGCCACTGCGGATGAAGCGTTGACGGTTTCATTGAATGCTCAGCTTGATGTGGCAGCGCGCCGCTCATTGCAACAACGCTTGACTGAGTTTCAGCAGGCCCTCGATAACATATCAATTACGCCGGGAATGGCTCAATACGCAGTCGAGCAACAGCGGGATATGCAAACGCAACTCACTCAGGCGTACAGTTTATACACCCAAACGCAGTATCCGGCTGCGACTCAAATACTTGATACTCTTAGCCAAGATTTGGCAAATTATCGATTGGGCTACGATAGCGCGCTAAGTCAACAACTTAGCGCCGCGCAAACTGCTTATCAACAAAGGGATCAGGCACAAGCGCAGCTGGCAATCAATCAAGCGCTGCGGCTGGCACCTGAAAATTCAGACGTATTGAGCTTGCGCGATAAAATTCAGGCATTGCCAGACATTGTGCAAGCCGAGCGAGCCATTGGCGTTGCCCGTGCCGAAAATCAACCCAGCAAAGAAATCCGTGCCCTACAACAGTATGTCGCTATCGAACCGGACGACACAGAGGCATTAACCCGTCTGTATGAGTTGCAGCAGCAAGTGCGCAAGGCGCGCATTGCACAGCTTGTCAGTGATGCAGAAAACGCCATGGTCAATCAGGCAT
The DNA here is from genome assembly GCA_964559075.1 of uncultured Glaciecola sp. Classification (GTDB taxonomy): domain Bacteria; phylum Pseudomonadota; class Gammaproteobacteria; order Enterobacterales; family Alteromonadaceae; genus Opacimonas. The sequence goes on along the minus strand of CAZLGJ010000015.1, from coordinate 12,924 downwards.
TTGCCCAAGCGCAATTATTCCTGACGCAGCTGCAACAGCTCGACCCAGCACATCCTAGCTTGCCTTTACTAAAAGACAACATTGCACGACGTGAAGCGCAACAAGGTCTTAGTGTTTTGCAACAACAGCTAAAGCGGATGGCTGAGCTAAACGACTGGCGCGGAATTGGGTTTGTGACTCAGCGGGCAATCACGACGTTCCCAACTGATCCAACGTTACAGCAATATCAGCAAACTGCGCTGCAGCTACAGCGTTGGCAAAATCAACTGCAACCGTATTTAAACGCGCCTCAGCGCCTCTCAGATGCCAACATCCAAACACAAGCAGTCCGCTTGCTTAACACCATCAAAAACGGCGTGGGCGAGCTTGGGGTAGATTACCAGCCGCTAGAGCAAAGTCTGCAACAACTCACGCAGTACCTGACTGAAGCCAGTAGCTTAATTATGTTAACTCTGTATTCGGATGGCGAAAGTGATGTGAGCATTCGCGGGCGCGGGCAGTTAGGGCAATTTCGTGAGCGCAACGTGGCTCTGCCACAAGGCACGCATACTTTTGAAGTGAATCGCTCAGGTTATCGCACCAAATTAATCACGGTTGATGTATCAACCGACACCCCAGCGCTGACCTTGCTCAGTGATGAACCTGTTATTTAGGAGACGATTGTGGCCGATCCTTTTGCTGATAGTTTGCAACGCGCTAAACGCCGGCGACAAATTTGGCTAGTCAGCATCGGCTTGCTGCTCGCCACCGCTGTTATTGCGTATGCGTTCATGCTGGTTATTGCCAAAGGGCATGCCTTTAAAGTCATGCCGCTGTCGGTGCAGGCTCACTATCAAGTTGTCGTTCAGCAAGGGGGCTGGATGTTCAACCAGCGACTTTATACCTTGGGCGGTACTGCTCAAATCACGATCAGTGCGCCACTTTATCAACCGCAACCGCTGACTATTTTACCTGATTCGCCAGAAGTGATTGAAGTGCTTCTTCAGCCGCAACCGGCAACCGTCAAGCTAACTACCACGCCTGCGTTTGCTGACACCCAATGGTATCTTGATAATGAGTTAGTGGCGGTGAGTGAAACCTGGCAAAGAGAATTGCCTCCCGGTCAGTATCAGCTGTTGGTCAAACATCCTTTTGTAAAAGATACTGCGCTCACTATAGATGCACAAAAAGGCCAGCAGCTCAATCAGGCACTTGAGCTAACTCGCCTTGAAGGTCAGATAAGCATCGGGTCAGAACCAAATGGTGCGCAAGTGTGGCTAAACGATACCGAGCTTGGTGTCACGCCGCTCACACTGCCCAAAACCGGCGGTGAATATCCAATCAAACTATTGTTAGACGGATATGCGCCGTTATCTGACACCTTGGCCGTAACGCACAATGAGCAAAGCGTCTCGCGCAACTACCGCTTAATGCCGTTGCCGGCGACGCTTATAATTGCTCTGGCACCAGAGGGTGGGGTGTTGACTGTCGATGGACAAACACTGCCCACAGCCGCGGCTGTGCAAACAGAAGTGCCCAGTAATCGCAAAGTGACTATCAGCTATCGCAAACCGGGTTTTTATCCCGCGGTGCTCAGCGATACTTATGCGCCACTTAGCCAAACCCCGGTAAGTATTGCATTGGAGCCTGAAATGGGCGAGGTGTCGATTACAAGTAACGTCCCGGCGCAAGTTGAAATAGATAATCAAGTGGTCGGCACGACACCGCAGCAATTAACCTTGCCCGCGATTGCGACAGATATTCGGCTGAGCAAACCTTTTTATCGCGAGCAGACCTTGTCACTGATACCGTCTGCCCAACAAGTACAGGTCGTGGATGTCACATTACAAACTGAGTTTAGCGCGCGTCGACAGGCAGGCCAACCCACCAAAGCCGCGCAGCTTGGAATCGCGCTTACAAGGTTTACGCCCAGCGCATTTGTCATGGGCGCACCAGTGAATGATTCTCTGCGCCGCAGCAATGAACATCAGATACAGGTGGCCTTTAGCCAGCCATTTTTGATCTCAAAACACGAAGTGACTGAGGCGCAGTTTGCTGCTTATAGCGGCCAAAGTTCACGCAGCGCACGTCCGCAAACTAACGTGACTTGGCAGCAGGCAGCCCTGTTTTGTAACTGGTTGTCCGCGCAAGACGCCATCCCGCCATTTTATGTTGTACAAGATGGTCAAGTTGTGGGCAGTAATCCTACTGCCTCAGGGTATCGTTTAGTGACTGAAGCTGAATGGGAATACGTTGCTCGAGCGGCCAATCGCGCGAGCCAAACCCGTTATGTGTGGGGGGATCGCGATGCGCTGCCAAATGGCATCGGCAACTTAGCTGACAGCGCGCTACTGGGCAGCCAGCCATTTGTTTTTCGCGACTATAGCGATAGTCATCCGGGCGTTGCGCCAGTGGGGAGTTATCGCGCAGAGCGCAGTGGGTTATTTGATTTAGTCGGTAATGTCAGTGAGTGGGTGCACGATGTCTACACATTACAACCACCACCAACAGATGCTGTCATGACCGACTATCTTGGCCTATCGCAGCAGCATCGCAACGCCCAACACGTGACTAAAGGCGGTAATTATTTAACTGGACGTTTGCATATGCTGCGCGCAAGCTATCGCGAAGCCGGCGAAGCGAGTGATACCGTTGGCTTTCGCGTTGCGCGATATTTTTATGACGGCCAATAAGCGTTATGGAGAAGCCCATGCAGAATTTAAATAAGTTGCCGCAATACTCAGCTAAACATTCATCAAAGAGTTCATTCAAGAGCAGGCGCGGGTTAAAGCTCTTCGTGTGGGCGATACTATTACTTAGTCTGAGTGCAACAGCCATTGTGGTGGGCTTGGATGCACCCGCCGATTTTCCGGTCGATATTTAGCTCACAGATATCAGTTCACAGATATCTGCTCAAACATACTAGCGAGGAACACAGATGCAAAAAACGATTTCACAAGGGCACATGAATCCCCCGTGGTGGATGCTGGTAGGGGTGTTTTTGGTGATCATGACAGCAGTGCATCTAGTGTTTGCTAGCGTGATCAGGCCACAGGCTGAGTGGATTATTGCCAATGAAGGCAGTACCGGGATCAGCAGCTTAATGGTGGTGCTCAAAGATATGGAGCAGCAGTTTTGTGTCACGCTCATGCTGTTTTGTATCTATTTGATGGGGCACAAATTGGTTATTTTGCTCGGCGAAGGCGCAATTTACAGCTGTGATTTGTTACCGGAGTTTCCCAAAGATAGCCCTTTAGATATCACCGCAGCCCTGGGCAAACTGGAACAAACCGACATTGCACATAACCCGGCGGTAGCCACGTGGATCAATTGTTTGCGCCGCTTCAAAAACACCAACAATGTGCAGCATGCAGCCGATGCAATAGAAGCCTCCATCGATAATATGGCGATGCAGCTCGAGGCCGGCAACAACTTGATCCGCTATATTATTTGGGCCATTCCCAGTATTGGCTTTGTCGGAACCGTGCGCGGCATTGGCCAAGCGTTGAGTCAAGCTGATGCAGCCTTGGCAGGTGATATTTCGGGAATGACCGCATCGCTTGGCGTGGCGTTTAATTCCACACTCGTGGCGCTGCTGATCTCGCTGTTGTTGATGTTATTCATGCACTTATTAAACAACCGTCAAGATGCCATGGTGATCAGTACCCAAGCCGCGTGCGAGCGCTTTTTGCTCAGTCACCTGCACCGTTAACACCCTTTGAACTAGCATGAACTTATCACGTCGCACACGCAAAAGTGAAGATGGCTTCAATCTCGCATTTCTCGATGTGATGGCTTGCGGATTGGGTGCGATTATCTTGATTTTTATGCTGGTTGATTTTAATTCTGTGATGCCTGACCCAAGCGAGGAACTGGCGCGGATAGCCCAAGACCAGCAAGGCCAGCAAACTCAGATAGCGACACTCACCGAGCGCGATAATACCCTTGATAGTGACATTGTCACTGCACAAGCCGCCCAGCAAATCGCCCAGCGCGCTCTTGCTTTAGCCACTCAAGCACAACAAACGCGTCAAGCCGAATTAGCCGCGCAGCAGGCGCAACTGGCCGAATTAGAGCAAGCGCTAGCCGCACTTGGCCCAATACCGGAATCGGATGCTAATCTTGCGCTGGCGGGTACTGAAGCCCCCAGCTTTTTGTTAGGCCTCGCGGTGGAAGGTCAGCATATTGTGATTATGGTGGATGTCAGTGCTTCTATGATGGCGGGCAAGCTGATTGATATTTTTCGGCTCAAAGCACAGCCTTTAGCACAACAGTTACAAGCTCCTAAGTGGCAGCAAAATATCCGTACCGCGCAATGGCTACTAGCGCGTGCCCCTAGCACTAGCAAGGTCTCGGTTTTGGCCTATGCCGAACAATCACAGTGGTTAGCTCGTCAAATCAATCCTACTGATACCGCCGCTATGTCTGGGCTGCAACAGGCGCTTTTGCAACTCATACCGCAAGGTGGCACCAACCTTGAGCAAGCGTTGCTGACCTTGCAACAGGATGCCAAGGGGATCACGGATATATATGTGATCACCGATGGGCTACCGACCAAGGGCAATACGCAAGGGTTGAATCAATGGCGTCAGTGCGGCAGTTTTTTTGGTAGTAGCAACACGATCAGCGGGGAGTGTCGAGAAACGCTGTTTGCGCAAGCCATCAAACAGGCGCCACGCGTCACTACGAACGTGATCTTATTGCCCTTAGAGGGCGATCCTAAGGCGGCGTATAACTACTGGTTATGGTCACAAGTTAACGGTGGGACAGCACTGGCACCCACTCAGGACTGGCCATGAGGCATTTGGTATGAAACGTCTGCAGCGCGCACCCACGCAAATCTTTACTTTGAGCTTTTTGGACATTATCAGCTGTGCTTTTGCTGCTATCGTGATGCTGGTGTTGATTGCCAAAAACGGGGGGGATGAGACTTATCGAGGCCCTAATGAAGTTGCCACGCAGCTGCTCGCGTTGGCGCAGAGCGAACAACAAATTCGCGCGTTACAAGCCACGATTGCGAGTAAACAAGCGCAATTAGCTGAGCTACAGCAGGCATCTGCTACGACACAGACTCAGCTTGATCAAACTAACACAGCGAATCAGCGCAGTAATAGTGAGCTTGCAGAGCAGGCCAAGTCAATCAGGGCTATCACTGAAGAACTGCGCTTATCCCAAGCGGCAATTAACACGCTATCTATTGCCGAGCCGACGTCAGAAGTGGGCGGGATCCCCGTGGATGCAGAATACGTGCTGTTTATTATTGATACATCTGGCTCGATGAAACAGATTTGGTCGCGAGTGATTGCTCTGATTGAGGATGTGCTGAACAATCACCCCCAAATCAAGGGGTTTAACTTTATGTCGGATAACGGTGAATATCTCTATAACGCTTACGCGGGTCGTTGGCTAGAAGATACCTCAAGGCGTCGCAACAGTGTCTTAAATGCTATTCGTAACAATTGGAATGCCAGTACCAACTCTAGCCCGGTTGAAGGCTTGGAAGTCGCGCTTAAAGAATATGCAAGGGAGCCGCGAAAAATGGCCATCTACGTATTTGGCGATGCATATTCTGGCAGTTCGTTTGACCAAGCAATTGACCGAATCAGTAGGCTCAATCGCGATCCCAATTCTGGAGAAGCACGCATGCGCATCCATGGGATTGGTTTTTTGAACGAGTCCGATCATAAATTCGCCACCTTGATGCGCGGGATCGCCACCCAAAATCGCGGCGTGTTTATTGGCTTAGACCGCTAATCTATCAATTACCGATAGTACCCAAACCGCTTTTGATATATACGCCCATCGGCGTATATGCGCGTGTTCCATAATCCCCTATCCTAAACAAAATGAAATTATTCATAAAAAAATAACAAAATTGAGACGAACAGCGTTATTTGCGAAATAAAACACAGGAGTCATCTATGCAAGTGAATCGTTATTTTGAAGACAAAGTGTTATCCATTGGTTTTGAATCAGACAGTCACCCAGTTAGCAGTGGTGTGATGCAGCCAGGGGAGTTTTCTTTTGGAACATCACAACCCGAACGCATGGTAGTAACACATGGTGAAATGTTGGTGAGATTGCCCGATGGGACTGATTGGCAACTATACCCTGCAGGGACTGAGTTTAATGTCGCGGCCAACGTATCTTTTGATGTCAAAGTGACCCAGTCGACTTGCTATTTGTGTTATTACGGGTAGCAAAGTCGCTTCCCTTGATGACAAACCCGCACTCACGATCGCGAGCCAATAAGGCTGGACCGTCTAAATCAATCACGTCGGCATATTGACTGAGCCACACCGATGGCGCCATGGCCAGTGAGCTGCCGACCATACAGCCTAACATGATACGTTTGTTTAGCTGGCGACAGGTGTTAACCATTGCTATGGCTTCGCTTAATCCGCCAGATTTATCCAGTTTGATATTCATATATTGATACCACTGGCTGAGCGTCTGGATGTCTGCTGATGTGTGACAGGATTCGTCCGCACAAATTGGCACCGCTTGGCAATATTCGCTCAGTGCAGCATCCTCTCCAGATGGTACCGGTTGCTCAATCAATATCACACCTAATGCTTGGAGCTGCGGCGCCACGTGGTTGAGCAGTGCAATATCCCAGGCTTCATTAGCATCAACAACCAATGAGGCGTGTGGAGCAATGGCGCGGAACATGGTAATTTTATCCACTATATCCTGGCGATCGAGTTTGATTTTAAGCCAGGCAGGTTGCCCTAGCTCAAGGAGTTCTTGGCGCATCACATCCAGTGTATCTACGCTAATGGTGCGGCACGTTTGGATCACATCAGGCATCTTGTAAGGAGCGGGCAGCTGCAAATAAAACTCAGGACATTGCCCTAATGGCTTGCTTAAGAGCTGCGCATGCAGCCCCCACAGTGCGCAGTCTATTGCGTTGCGCGCAGCTCCTGCCGGCAAATATTGATTGACCCAAGTGATGGCTTGCAGTGTGTCATGGTGAGGTATATCTAGCGCTTCTAGCTGTTTGGTGACGGACTCGATGCTCTCGCCATAGCGCTGGTAAGGCACGCACTCGGCGTAACCAACTGCATCGCGATGGCTGATGCTAATTTCAATAACCTGGGCGTCAGTCTTACTGGCCCGAGAAATTTTGAACGGGCGTTTAAGCGGGTAAGTACGACAGCTGACGCACAGCTTCATCAGTTCAGCTTATCCACGATAGCTGCTACACCATGACGCACAGGGTCGACACAGGGCAATCCAGTTTCGATGGCGATCTTTTGGCATTCGGCAAGTGCGGTATCCGCATCGACACCGCTGGTGTTGAGACTAATGCCAACCACGTTACAGGCGGGGTTGGTGCGTCTGGCATGCAGCAGGTTAACCGCAATAGTGTCTGCTAATGAAGGCAAGGAATAATCGGGTAAGCCGCGTACATGCGTTCGCCCTAGGGCATGACACACGACTAGCGCATCGGGCTGGGCACCGTGAATAAGGCCGATGGTCACGCCCGCAAAAGCCGGTTGAAAAAGCGAACCTTGGCCTTCAATGACGTCCCAGTGCTCAGCGTCATTATCTGGGGTTAAGTGCTCAATTGCACCAGAGATAAAATCAGCGACCACGCAATCTACTGCGACGCCTTGACCGGCGATTAAAATCCCGCACTGGCCAGTAGCGCGAAAGGTGGCGGGGCGTTTTCTAGCCAGTAGTTCGCGCTCTATGGCGAGGGTGGTGTACATTTTACCCACCGAACAGTCCGTGCCCACGGTTAACAGGCGTTTGCCAGAGCGCTTAGCCCCGGTGCCCGTGCGATAGCGCGTAGTGGGGTGGCGAATATCTAGAAGTTTGACCTGATGTCGGGCAGCACACTCGACCAGTTCAGCTTGGTCGGCAAGTTTATCGTGCAGGCCATTGACGATATCCATGCCGTTCGCTATGGCTGCTTTGATGATGTCAAAGTGTTCACTGTCAATGTGCCCACCGGCATTATTAAATCCCAGCACAAACGTTTTAGCTCCGCGAGCCGCCGCTTCTGAAACAGTAACGTTAGGTAGGCCGATGGAAACCTGACAATTTGGCCCGGTGATTTCACCGACACATTGCTCGGGACGCCAATAGGCAATCGAGGCGGCCATTTTGAGTCCGAGAATGTCGTCGGCGTTGCCGAGGTAAACGGCATAAGGAGGAGATAACTGCATGTTACTTTTCACTGTTGTGCATCATAATATCAATGTAATGAACAACGCTGACCTTGTAAACAGTTTTATCCTCTAAAACAGCTCTATCGCTGGCTCAGCACCGGCATTGCTTGGTTTGTTGTTGGCTAGTGGCGGACTTGCGGCCTGACTAGTTTGCGTACTAGCTTGGTGAATGGTGCGTTGTTCACTCATATAATACGCATCTTTTAGCTTTTCCAAATCAAACGGTTCAACGTTTCTCAAGACATTGAGGTTGGCCAAGCTGTCTTGTAAGGTTTGCTGGTGTTGGTCACATTGAGCATGTGCATGCTTGAATTGCTCTAAACGCTGACGCGTAATGTCTTGGAACTGAATGTTGGCAAAGGTATCTACTACCAAGTTGCGCGCTTCATCTGCACCTAGTTCAATGCGGTTGAGCGTGTGCGTGTTGAGTTCTTCTAGTTCGCTATATACTTGTGACAGCTTGGTGAGCTCACTCGCGTACTGCTGTAAGCGCACATTTTCTTGTTCAATTTTTTGGTGATCCAGCATATGAGCCATTTGCTCTTCGACCATTTTAATTGCTTTTTCAATACCCATATCAATGTGATTAGCGGCATTTTCAGATTGACTCGACAAGGTACGTACTTCATCGGCAACAACAGCGAACCCACGCCCGTGTTCACCGGCACGCGCCGCTTCAATGGCCGCGTTTAGGGCTAGGAGGTTGGTTTGTGCAGCGATGTTTTTAACTAGACCGGTAAGCTCAGTTAGCTGATTAATTTCACCCAGTACTTGCTGGACTCGCTGCGTGTGCTCTTCACCTTCCTGCTTACGATCGTCAATGTAGTGCTGCAGATCGACAATTTGGTTTTTGACATTGGTCACGCGTTCGGTAGAGGAGCTGCGTAAATTATCCGACTCGGCAATCGAGGTTTTGATCTCTTGCAAAGATGAATCAATTGCATGCTCAATGGCTTGCAGCTTGTCAATCAGATCCACCGCTGCTTTGTCAGTGACGTCAATCACGCCATCAACTTGACCATCGAGGATGTCATTGACCGCACTGATAGAGTTTTGTGCTAGTACTAGCTTGTGAATTGCCATGCCAGCATATTCAAGACCGTGCTCTTCAAGGGGCTCGATAATGTTTTGCGGCACTTCGCGACTGTATTCAGGTTGATTGTCTGTTTGCGAAATGTAATTTTTCATGCGCATGACAAATAAGCTGAACAAGATGGCCGCTGATACAATGATCATGACCATAGTGCCTATAGCCATGCCCCAAGTGCCAAAGTAACTTTCGGCAAATATCAACATTGGTTTGGCTAATAGTAGTGAAAACAATGCCACTGGTAGGATACTGACCAAGGCAAATTTGAGAATAAATTGATGGTATTTTTCGATATCAATCGTATAAAAATTTTTATTGGCATCGCGCTGCGAAGTCATAAGTTAACCTTAAATGCAAAGATAGAAAAACCAAACCTACCCGCTAGGCAGGAATCACTTTTTTGACGACAGTAGCCAGCTCGTTGGGTTGAACAGGTTTGACTAACCAGCCTGTCGCGCCCGCGCGCTTGGCTTCGTCGCGCTTGGCCTGCTGTGACTCGGTGGTGAGCATGAGCATAGGCTTAAAGCGCATCTCTGGGGTGCGTTTGAGCTCTTTAATCAATTCAATGCCGTTCATCTCCGGCATGTTAAGATCGGTGATCATCAAGTCGGGTTTGAACGTGGGGGCTTTGGCCATGGCTTGCTTGCCGCTGGTGGCTGTTTCAACTGCATAGCCATTGCGCTTAAGTACGCCTTCCATACTCATTAACATAGTGGGGGAGTCGTCGACAATTAAAATCCGTTTCATGGGTATATCCTTTAACATAGGGTAAAATAATTAACGTAAATGGTGTTGTAATAACGTATTGAGTGGCCCAGGTGGTGGCCATGAGGTCACCTTTGGCTTAAACATCATAAGCAACTGCAAAATAGCGGTATGCGCAAATGTCAGGTCTTTCAGATTCACTTTGGCATTGGGTTTATTGAGTAACCAGTCAAATAATGACTCTGCTTCTTCTACCGCAAGGCGACCATCTAAAACGGCGACTGTTTTTTTGTAGGTTATTGACATGCTAGTAACTCCTGCGTATCCAATACCAATAATACTCGGCCATCTCCTAATAACGCGGTACCTGCGTAGTAGGGATAGTTTGCCATAATGCCCTCGAGCGGTTTTTGGATGGTATCAATGCCTTCATGGAAAGCATCTATCACCAGCCCAACTTCTTGTCCTTGGTGTAAAATCACCAACACGGCATATTCTTGTGCTTGCTCATACTGTATCGGCTTGCCAAACATACCTTTGAGATGAAAAAGTGGTATGACTCGACCTCGCAAGATCAGGGTTTCTTGAGTTTTGATTTTGAAGACATCACTTACAGGCACTTTCACTGTCTCAACGATGTGCTGCATATTGATGCCGTAAGACTGCTGTTCAACCTCGATCATCATGATCCGCGTCACCGCCATTGATAAGGGCAGCGCTAGACGGATCGTCGTACCTTTCCCAAGTTCACTGTCAACTGCAACATTACCACCTGCATCTTGGATCACCGTACGCACCACATCCATGCCGACGCCGCGACCTGAAATGTCTGATATCTCGGCTGCGGTTGAAAAGCCTGCAGCGAAGATCAGCATCAGTGCTTCTTGATCCGTAATGGTGTCGAGGCGCTCTTCGTCAATCACGCCTTTTTCGTAGGCTTTTTGTTTGATGACGGCAGGATCAATGCCGCGACCATCATCCACGATTTCAATCACGACTTGATCGTCTTGAGGAATTGCTTTGAGCCAAATGTTGCCGCGTTCTTCTTTGCCGGCTGCTAAGCGCTCAGCTGGGCTTTCAAGACCGTGGTCTAGCGAGTTGCGCACTAGGTGTATGAGCGGATCGGCCAGCTCTTCAACGACGTTTTTGTCCGCTTCTGTTTCTTCCCCTTCCATATGCAGGGAGATGTTTTTGTTGAGCTTGCGCGAGAGGTCGCGAACCAAACGCGGGAAGCGTTGGAATACGCTCGATAAGGGCACCATGCGCACTTGCATCATGGCCGACTGCATTTCGTCGCTCAGGCGATTAATCACTGAGTACTGGCTTTGGATCTCTTTTGCCAGTGCTTTGACACCAAATTCTTCTTCGGCTTTTTTGGCCAAAAACGGCAGGGCATTTTTAGCGACAATCAGTTCACCCACCAAATCCATCATAGTGTCGATTTTGTTCTGATCCACGCGCAGAGTTTTCACCGGCGCGTGTTTCTCTGCGCCTTTGTCAGTTGCCTTCTCTATCACTTTTTCAGTTGGCTGTTGCGCTGCTGCGGATACTTCGTCTTCATCAGATAGCAACATTACTTGCGAATCGATTGGTTCATCAGCCGCTTCGCTAGCAGCAGATGCTGAGATTTCACTTAAGATCCCCTTGAGCTGCTCTGCAATGCGTTCGATGGAATCGTCATTGATAGGCCCAAAGTCAATATCCCTAGATACCGAATAAATGTTCTGTAATAACTGAATAATCGACTGCAGTAATCCTGCACTAGGGCGGGGGTGCAACGACAGCACCTGTAGCTGCGTAGCTAAAATATCGCGACCGATATCGTCGATTTCTTTGGCAAACGTCTCGTGCTCACTTACATCTAGCACAGTATCAATTAATTGCGCGACGGACTGTTTGATTGGGGCTTTGGTATTTGCAGCGGCGTTGGCTTCAGCCTCTACCGACATCTGATATACTAGCGCGAGCTCGTCAAAGTCGGGTTGTGCATCAGTTTGGTTTGCCTGTGCAGCTAGTACCTGTTGCATTTGCGCTTGCTGTTGAGCCGTTTCACCGGTACCAAAACTGTGCAGCAGTGACTTGATGACCATCTGACTGGGGAGCGCTTCTTGCGCCAGTGTGGCTAACCAATCCAGCGCCGTGCTGTGAAACTCGCTGGGGGCGACAATGTCCTGCATGGCTTGCGTTTGCTTGGCAAATTTAGGCCACTCTTGGTTGAGTGCACTAAAGTTCACATCATCAATAAAGAGCTGGTAGGCATCCGTTGCATGCCAATCACCTTCAGCAAACGCCAGTAGCTGTCGGTCGAGTTGGTACAGTTCTACCTGTTCGATCACATATTTGAAGTGCTCTGCCACTATGTGCTCATCAGCGATGACAAGGGCCTGAATGCGCAGGTGACAGCTGAACGGATCAAACTCTGAGCCCGCTTGGCCATTCGGAATCACGTCATAGGCAATCAGCCCAGGGCATTCTAGGACACTATTAATAGGGTCTTCGGCATTAAAAAAACAGCCCTCATCGGGGCGATATTCAATGACCAGCGCATGTTGGTCGGACTGCTGCAGCTGTTGATAGATCGCAATCCGTGCTTCATGCGCCTGGCGATAAAGCCATTCTGGCACCTGCAGTAAAGTTTTGTGGGTGCTGCCAGGGAGGGCATATTCACCGCTATCACTTGCCTCATCGTCGCCGAGAAATGCGCGTAATTTGGCGGCGACATCTTTACCGATAAGTTCGGCGTCTTCGGGCAGGGCATCATGCATCTCGAGCGCATCTAGCCACACTGACACCAAATCCATACTGTCCAAAAAGGTATCGATTTGTTCAGAGGTCAGAGCCAAATGTCCAGCGCGAATTTTATCTAATACGTCTTCAGCGGCATGCACGACTTTGGTAAATGCTTGGATTTCAAATAACCCTGAGGAGCCATTCATCGTATGTACAGCGCGAAATAACTCATCCATCAACGCA